>NZ_CP100461.1:2400000-2720550 GCF_024228675.1 Salinigranum marinum
CACATCCCCGACTGTACGTTCGTCCCCCGGCGCGACCTCGAACGCCGACTGCCCGCGCTCGTCCCGAACCGAGCGACCCCGATCGTCCTCTGTGACCGACGCGGCGACCGCGCTCCCCGGGACGCGCGGTGGCTCACGGAACTCGGCTACGAGGACGTCTCCTTTCTCGACGGCGGGGTCGAGGCGTGGTCCGAGGCGGGGTTCGATCTCGTCGAGGCGGTCGGGCACGTCCACGCGACGGCGCTCAACTACACCAGCAAGCGGTTCGGCGAACGGGTCGCGGCCGAACGGGACCTCCCCACGATCGGGCCGTCGGAGTTGGCCGACCTGCGCGACGGGGCGGACCCGCTCGTGATCGACGTGCGGAACCCCGAAGAGTACCGCCGCTGGGGGACGGTTCCGGACGCGGTCAACGTCGAGGGCGTCGACCTCGCGCTGTACGCCGAGGAACTCCGCGACGACGACCAGCCGATCGTCGTGAACTGCGCGGGCCGAACCCGGAGCATCATCGGGACCGCGACGCTCGACGCCCTCGGCGTCTCCGAGGTGTACGAACTCGAAAACGGGACGATGGGCTGGCAGTTGGCCGGTCACGACCTGGCCGACGGGCCCGGCCGGCCGGCGGAGCGAGCACCGGACACCGAGCGCGTCGCGCGCCTCCGCGAGTCGGCCGAAGCGTTGCTGGACGACGCGGGCGTCTCGCGCCTGCCACCCGCTGACGTTGCCGCCCTCCCGGAGTCGGTTCCCCCCACGCAGTCGGTGTCCGTGATCGACGTCCGCCGCGAGGCCGAGTACGACGCGGGGCACCTTCCGGACGCCATCTCCGTGCCGGGCGGCCAACTCATCCAGACGGCCGAGGCACATCTGGCGGTCCGTGACGCCGAGATCGTCCTCGTCTCGGAGACGCACGTCCGGTCGGCGATCACCGCCTACTGGCTTGCGGAGATGGGCTTCGCGCGTGTCTCCGTTCTCGACGGCGGGATCGAGGCGTGGACCGATGACGGCAGGCCCCTCGTCGAGAGCTCTGACGCCTCCGAGCGGATCGACGCGGACCTCGTCGACGAGCGCGTCGCGTGCGTCGGTCCCTCGACGCTCGCGGAGCGCCTCGAACGCGAGGCCGTGACCGTCGTCGACGTGGACGACAGCGAGGCCTTCGTCGACGCGCACGTCCCCGGGGCGCGGTGGACCTCGCGGTACGACCTCGACGCCGACCTCGAAGCCGGGCGGATCGAGACGGACGACCCGATCGTCCTGAGCTGTCGGGACGGGACGCGGTCGGCGTCCGCCGCGGCCGCGGTCGACGCCGCGGTCGAGGGGCTTGACGTCGCGGCGCTTCGGGGTGGCGTCGACGCGTGGCGCGAGGCCGGCTTCGCCACCGACGACGGCGAGGAGGGAATGGTCCGCGCGCCCCGCCGTGCCGAGCGGAAGCCGTACGGCCAGGGGCGAGCGGAGATGCGCCAGTACCTCGACTGGGAGGAGCACCTCGTCGAGGGGAGTGAGTGACCGGCCGGGGGTCGATCAGCCGGGCATCCGGCGGGATTCACCACGAACCGCGGCTTTAATTCGTCCGCTGGGGAGGGAGTCATAGAGGATTCATGGATCTACAACTCGCCGACACGCGGGCGCTGGTGCTCGCGTCGAGCCAGGGGATCGGCCACGCCGCCGCACGGGCGCTCGTGGACGAGGGAGCCCGCGTCGCGATCAGTTCGCGGAGCGAATCGAACCTCCGGACGGCCAAAGCGGAGATCGTCGAGGCGACCGGCGTCGACGACGACCGCGTCGTGACGCTCACCTGTGACCTGTCCGATCCGGCGTCGGTCGGCGACCGGGTCGAGACGGCGATCGACCGGCTCGGTGGGCTGGACGTCCTCGTGACCAACAGCGCCGGCCCGCCGAAGATCGGGTTCGCGGAGGCGACGATCGACCAGTTCGACGAGGTGTACGAGACGGTGCTCAAGAGCGTCATCGTGGCGATCGACGCCGCGCTCCCGGCGCTACAGGAGGGCGACGGCGACGGCGCGATCACGAACCTCATCGCCACGTCGGCCCAGCAGCCGGAGGCGAACCACGTGCTGGCGAACACGATCCGGCCGGGGATCTACGGGCTCGCGAAGTCGCTCGCACACGAGTACGCCGAGGAGGGGGTCCGCGTGAACTGCGTCTGCCCGAAGAAGGTCGGTCCGGTCACGGAGACCGAGAAGGACCGGACGACGCACATCGGCCGCTACGCCGAGGAGCACGGCCTGTCGTACGAGGAGGCGCGCGCGGAGTTCATCGCCGACATCATCCCGCTCGGCCGGTACGGCGAACTAGCGGAGTTCGGTCGAGCCGTCGCGTTCGTCTCCTCGCCCGCGGCGAGTTACATCACGGGCCACAGCCTGAACGTCGACGGCGGCTGGTCACACAGCCTCTTCTGACCGGGTCGGGATGAGCAGGGTGAGAAGCGTCGCGACGCCCGCGACGCCCGCGAGGACCACGAACGCGTCCGTGAGCCGGCCGAGGTCGCCGAGGTAGCCGACGAGGATCGGGCTCGTCGCGCCGATCAGGAGCCAGCTGGTCCGGAGCAGGCCGAGGCCGGAGCCTTTGATGTCCGTCGGGAGCGTGTCCGCGATGTACGTGTTCGTGACGACGCCGACACCGTTTCGATGGCTCAACAGGACCGTCAACAGCAGGAAGTGCGGGAGAGTCTGGCCGAACTGCAGTGCGACCAGCCCGACGAAGAAGACGCCGGCGAGGAGCGCGAGCGTCCACTTCGCGCCGAAGCGGTCCTTGCTCATTCCGGTGAGCGGCTGGACGACCGTGCCGGCCGCGAAGTAGAGGCCGAAGACGACGGCCGCCAGTTGGGGAGAAAAGCCCTTGGCCTCGATCAGGTACGTCGGGTAGAAGCCGAGAAAGCCCTGGCTGACGAACGCGAGGGCGATGTGGACGACGACGACAGTCGGGATCCCGCCGCGTTTGACCGTCGAGAGGAGCCGGCGGATCGACGCCGCCGACAGCGACGCGCCCGCAGCGTCGCCGTCGTCGCCGTCACCGTCCTCGGACGCGGCGGTAGAGGTGCGGGAGGGGACGACGATCCAGATGCCGACCGCCATGACGACGAACAACGGGACGACGAAACCGAAGCCCAGCCGCCAGGTCGCGTAGCCGGCGATGGCCGCGGCGACGGCCGGAAGCACCGTGTTGCCGATGCTCCCGAACGCCATCGTCAGCCCGACCGCGGTCCCCGCCCGGTCGGTGTAGATGTCGGTGAAGATCGTGAACCGATGAGGACCGTAGAGCGCGGTCCCGAAGCCGAACGCGGCCGTCGCGAGAAAGAGCATCCAGACGGTGACCGAGACCGACACGAGGAGCATCGCGGCCGCGCAGATCGCCGTGCTGATGACCAGGATGTTCCCCTCGCCGATCCGATCGCCAAGGAGTCCGCCCGGGAACTGCCCGAGCGCGTAGGCGAACCAGAGCGCGCTGAGGAGCAGCCCCGCGGTCGTCAGGTCGAAGCCGAACGTCTGCCGGAGGAACGGCAGGACCGACGGGTAGAGGTAGCGGCCGCCGATCGAGAGGAACCAGCCGGCACTGACCGTGAGGAGGATCCACCCCTTGCCCCCGCGCCAGAGGTCGTGGAGGACGGTCCGGGCGTCACTGACCGCCTGTGTGCGAAGAGAGGTCACGGTGTTGTCGTTGTCCCTCCGTTCGCGGAATCCGTATAATTAGCTTGTGGAAGCGGTGGTTGTCAGCGACGGCAGGGGGGTCATACGTCACCGCCGGTTTCCGTGTTCGGGTCGTCGCCAGCCTCGGCGTCCGGGCCGTCACCGGCTCCGGTATCTTTAGTGTCGCGTGCCGCGGAGAGCGGGGTATGAGCTACGGTCGCAGACTCAGAGCACTACTCGACAGCGACGGGATCGCCGTCGCGCCCGGCGTCCACGACCCGCTGTCGGCGCGGGTCGCAGAAGAGGCCGGCTTCGACCTCGTCGCCATGACGGGCAACGGGACGTCGCTCGCGAAGATCGGCCAGCCGGACGTCGGCGTCCTCACGCTCCCCGAGATGGTCGAGAACGCGAAGTACATCCAGCAGGCGGTGGACATCCCGCTCATCTCCGACGCCGACAACGGCTTCGGCAACGCGATCAACGTCACGCGGACCGTCAGGGAGTTCGCGGCGGCGGGCGTCGGAGGGATCCACATCGAGGATCAGTCGTTCCCGAAGCGCTGTGGGTTCGTCGACGGGAAGCGGGTGATCTCGAAGCCCGAAGCCGTCGGGAAGTTCCGCGCCGCGGCGGACGTCCGCGACGAGCACGACTCCGACCTGGTGCTCATCGCCAGGACGGACGCCCGCGGCGCACCCGACGGCACCCTCGAGGAGGCGATCGACCGGGTCAACGCCTACTGCGAGGCGGGCGCGGACGTGGCGTTCGTCCAGGGCGCGGCGGACGTCGCGGAGCTCGAACGCGTGGGCGAGGCGGTCGACGCGCCGCTGTTGTACAACTGTAGCGGCGGCTCCCCGATCGTCCCGATCGACCGCGCGGAGCGGCTCGGCTACGACGTCGTGATGTTCCCCCGGCTGTCGACGCTGCCGACGATCACGGCGCTGTTCGAGCGGTTCGGACAGCTCCGGACGGAGGGAATGGACGCGTGGCGCGACACGAAAGCGGCGTTCGAGGACGCCCCGATCGAGAGCTACGACCACTTCTCGGGCGTGCCCGAGGTGCTCGCGTGGGAGGAGGAGTACCTGCCCGAGGAGTGACGGGGCAGGGATCGGACGCCCGCGCCGCAGGCACACGATCGCGGGTCAGACGATCTCGTCTTCGGGCGGCATCGGGACGAGTTTGAGCGACAGAACGAGGACGAGTCCCACCGACGAAACCGCGACGAGGACGCCGAAGGCGGCGGCGAGTCCGAACGCGTCGGCGGTGAAGCCGAGAAGCGTCGGCGCGAGCGAACTCAGGACGATCATGACGGTCCGGACGAGGCCGAGCACGCCGCCGCCGACCGCCGCGGGGATGATCTGCATCAGGTACGCACCGCGGACGGGCCGGAAGCCGTGGAAGCCGAGGCCGAGGAGAACGGTCGTGGCACCGAAGGCGAGGAGCGTCCGCGAGAAGAGGACGCCGACCAGCCCCACCACGATGCAACAGAACGTGAGGAGGACGATCGTCGTCGCGTCGAAGCGGTCGCTGAGGCTCCCCGCGAGCGGCTGGCTCACGCTGAGGACGAAGAGGAAGCTGTACAGCGCGCCGGCGGTGCCGGCCGAAAAGGAGGCGACGTTACTCAGGTAGAGCGGGTAGAAGGAGGTCAGCCCGACCCACGCGAACGTGAACGTCGACGAGACGGCGACGAACGCCGAGAAGTGGTAGTACCGGAACAACTGGAGGTACGCACGGCCGGACGCCGTGTCGTCGGTCCCGCCGGGTTCGTCGGTCCCATCGGTCCCGTCGGCCCCGTGGGTCTCGTCAGCGGCTTCGGCGGCGTCCGTCTCGGACTGCTCCGACGGCCCGGGAGCACTGTGGTGGAAGCCGTACGCCGACGCCACGATGGCGACGGCACCGACGAGGAAGATCGCTCGCCAGTCGACCGCGACCGCCAGCACGGCCACGACCGTCACGGGGGCGAGCGCCCCCCCGGCCTGCCCGACCGTGTCCATCACGCCGACCGAGAGACCCGTCCGCGAGGGGTACAGCCGCGACAGCATGTTGATCGCGACCGTCTTGTGGGTCCCGGTGCCTAGGCCGATCAGTCCGACGCCGACGAGCAACGACCAGAACGGAGCCGAGAGGAACACGAACAGTGATCCGACCGCGAAGACGACCGCGCCCGCGGTGAGCACCCCCCGCTCGCTGAACCGGTCCGAGAGGTAGCCCGAGGGGAACTGCATGATGGCGTACGCGAACAGGAGCGCCGAGTACATGATCCCGACATCGGCGTTCGAGACGCCGTACTCGGTCTGGATCGTCTCGAACAGCGGGGGGAAGACGAACCGGAGATACTGGACCAAGAGCCAGAGCAACGACATGAACACGAGCACGTCGAACGTCCCGAGCAACTGTCGCGCGCGGGCGAGCGTGAGGCGGTCCGTGAGTGAGTCCATTGTCGTATCAGTCTCCGCTCGGACGGTGACGACCGGAGGACGGTCGGTCTCGGGGACGGCCGCGTCGTGAGCGTGTGGCGCGGCCGCGTGTCGCCGATGGCGACGATTCCTGCAATGATAAGCGGTTCGGTCGGGGCAGGTCGTCCGGTCGAACTCTCGGCAGCGGTGGCGCGAATCACAAGCTACTTCGCTCGGCTGGGAGAACGCGAACTGTCATGACGACAGCCGCCGAGATGGCCGACTTCGCGCGAGCGACGAGCTTCGAAGACCTCTCCGACGAGGTGATCGACGAGACGAAGAAGCGACTCCTCGACTCGATCGCGATCGCGAGCGGGTCGACCGACGCCGAGCCGATCGAGATCCTCCGCGAGACGGTGACCGAACTCGACCACGACGGGACGACGAGCATCTGGGGCTCCGACATGCGGACCTCGCCGCCGCTGGCGACGGCGCTCAACGGCGGGATGGTCCGGTATCTCGACTTCATGGACGCGTACCTCCTCTCGGGCGAGGTGCCCCACCCGAGCAACAACGTCGCGCCCGCGGTCGCCGCCGCCGAGTACACCGACGCGTCGGGCGCGGCGTTGCTCCGGGCGATCGCCATCGCGTACGAGATCCACTACCAGCTGGGCAAGAACGCCCCGCTCATGGACCGCGGCTGGGACCACGGGACGTACGTCGCGTTCGCCTCGGCGGCGGGGGCGGGGACGCTGTTCGGCCTCGACCGCGAGGCGATGATGAACGCGATCGGTATCGCCGGGGCCGGCCACAACGCGCTGCGGGTGACGCGGACGGGCGACCTCACGATGTGGAAGGGCCTGTCGGCGTCGAACGCGGGGCGGAACGCCGTCTACGCTGTCATGCTGGCGAACAACGGCATGGAGGGACCGGTCGACGTGTTCGAGGGGCAGAAGGGCTGGAAGCAGATCATCTCGGGGCCGTTCGAGGTGTCGTACACGCCCGGCGAGGCCGTCACGGAGACGATGACGAAGAAGTACATGGCGGGGACGGTCGCCCAGACACAGCTAGACGGGCTCGAAGAGCTGTTGGAGCGGGAGTCGATCGACGCCGCCGACATCGAGAAGATCGAGGTGGAGACGTACAAGCGGGCGAAGATCATCATGGGCGGCACGGGGAAAGAAGGCGAGTCGGGGAACCGACACAACGTCCAGAACCGCGAGCAGGCCGACCACAGCCTCCCGTACACGATGGCCGTGCTCGCGCTCGACGGCGAACTCGGCCACGACCAGTACGAACTCGACCGCGTCCGCAGCGACGACGTCCAGGACCTCCTCAAGCGGATCCACATCAGGGAGGACCCCGAACTCACCGAGCGGTACGAGAACGGCGAGATGCCCGCCGTCGTACGGGTGACGCTCACCGACGGGACGGTCCACGAGATCGAGAAGTCGTACTTCGAGGGCCACCCCGCCACCCCGATGTCGTGGGAGCAACTCGGCGAGAAGTTCGCGGCGCTCGCGGAGGGCGTCTACACGCCCGCCGAACAGGACGCGATCGTCGACGCCGTCCGCAGCCTCGACGAGATCGACGCGCGGGAACTGGTCGGCCTGCTCAGCCGCGCCTGACGACCGCCTCGTTGTCCGTTGGGGACGGGTTCTGTCCGCGTTGGCGGAAAAGCTAATACGCGCGCGCCGAGGAATCTGGCTATGGTTATCATTGCGGCTGTCGACCGATCGAAACGCGCCGCCAACGTGATTCAGGAGGCGAAGGAGCTGGGGGATGCGTTCGGAGAGTCCGTCCACGTGGTGTACGTGTTGAGCCGGTCGAAATTCATCGAGATGGAGCGTACCGAGATCGAAAAGACCGGACACGCGGTCGACGTCGACCGTATTCGAGAGCACGCAGAAGCGATCGCAGAAGAGATCGCGGCCGACTTCGGCGACTCGGTCGAACGGGTCGGCCTCGTCGGCGGCGCCGTCGACAACATACTCTCGCACGCCGACGAACACGACGCGCGGTACGTAGTCGTCGGGCCGCGGCGGCGGTCGCCGACAGGGAAGGTACTTTTCGGTAGCACCGCACAGTCGCTCCTCTTGGAGTCCGACGTGCCGGTGGTGGCCGTGCCGACTGCAGACTCGGACGAGTAGTCTCGGATCCGGCCGCACCGGGCCGGAGACGGCGACTCTCGTGCGTCGCCCCGATCCGCTCTCCCGCCGGCACGGGGGAATATCTTTAATAGCCTCTGTAGTCAAGCCACTTTTATGCTCGAAAAGGTTCGAGAGGAACCGTACGAGTTCCTCTTTCTCTTCGTCGTGGGTATGGTCGTAATCACCGCGTACATCGAGACGACGACGTTCCTCGATACGTCCGCGATCGTCCCCCAGTTCATGCTGTACCTCGTCGGAGCCACGTTGATCGGCATCCTGGTGATGAAGTTCGGGGGGGAACGGATCAGCGCGAAAGTCGGGATGTCGGACACGAGCGCGGGCTTCGACTTCGGAGCCGACGAGGAAGAGGAGGAGGACGACAGTGCGATGTCGGGCCTGTACGACCTGAACATGATCGGCGTGGCCAAGGAGCTGGTGTGGGTCACCGCCTACGTTCTCAGTATCACCTACATCGGCTTCTTCACCATGTCGGCGGTGTTCAGCATCGTGTATATTATGATCAACGAGACGTCGGAGTTAAAGCGGCGAATCCCGCTCGCTCTCGGGTGGACCGCGATCATCATCGGCGTGCTGTACGTCCTCTTCGTCGAGTTCCTTCGGGTCTCGTCGGTCTGGCGCCTCGGGTTCCTACCGTAACGCGCGAACCCCTGCCCGCCCGTATCCGAACCGGTGGTCGACCGGCGTACCGAACCGACGAATCCGAACACTGTTCTCTCGTGATAGGATCCTCAGACGCGGCTGTCGGCGCGTCGTCGGTGGCGGCGGCCTCCGTGTTTTCAGATGTCCTCGGAACCATGCGAGAGTGGTGGCAGCGGACGGGGATACGCGTCCGCGCCGTCGACCGTGCCGGGGACCGCACGTCACTGTACTGCTCTCGTGACCGTGCGCGACAGCCGTGGCGCGATCGCTCGCCGACATGGCAGCCGGGCGGCGGCGAGAGTCGGTCGGCCGGTTCTGTGGGAGCTGACACGGTGGACAGGCCGTCCGACCCGGGTCGCTCCCGTTCGGCATCAGCCCAGCGGCAGGCAGGTCTCCGGACGCGTCCGCGACATACGTCGGGGATCGATGACAGCACCCACTCGCCAGTGGGTGTCGGTACTCCGGAGACGATCCCGATGGGATCCGGGACGAACCATCGCGGACGGTCAGTCGAACGAGACCTACGACCGGCTGGAGAGGTCGGGGACGAACGATGCGACACCGGTCGGAGATGGACGACGACGCGATTGAGAGCAAAAACAGCGGTCGGATGGCAACGGGTGGTCAGCGATCCCCAGCCGGTGTCGGCGTCGACGAGACGGAGTCCGAACGGGGGGACACTAACCGACGAAGCGTTCGAGCAGCTTCTCCCGCGGAATCACGAGCAAGACGAGAGAGATAACGAAGATCGCGATCAGCAACTGGTCGAGAGGAGCGCCGAAGAACGCGCCGAGCCTGTCGCCGCCCGCGAACTGAGTCGCCAGGTGGTACTGCCGTTCGAGGATCCCCGCGAGGACGAACGCGATGAGGAACGGTATGCGGTTGATCTCGAGGTAGACCATGATGATGCCGAGTACGGCGAAGACGACCGTGACGAGCATGTCGACGGCCGCGTTTCGGACGACCAGCACTGAGGTCAACGAGAGGACGGTGATTCCCGTCAGGAGGAGCGGCACCGGGACGCGCAGGATGTACGTCGCCTTGTTGGCCACCGCGAGGCCGATGATCGAGGTCATCACGTTCGAGCAGAGGACCGACAGCGCGATGATGAGCACCAGCTCCGTGTTGTCGGTCAGGACCGTCGGACCGGGGAAGACGCCGTGCATGAGCATCGCGCCGAGGAAGACGGCCATCGACCCGCTACCCGGGATACCCAGGCCGAGCGTCGGGAACAGCTGTCCGCCGTCTTTCGCGTCGTTCGCCGACTCGGGAGCGAGGATGCCGAGCGGGTTCCCCTTCCCGAACGTCTCCTTGTCGGGCGAGGACTGAATCGCGTGCGCGTACGCGACGAACGCCGCCGCAGAGCCACCCGCGCCGGGAATCGCACCGATGACGAGCCCGATGATGCTGCAGCGGAACCAGAGCCACTTGTTCGCGAGGAAGATGCGGAGCCCCTCCATCTTGCTCCCGGCGAGTTCGACCTGATCGAAGTCGACGATCGTGTTCCGGCCGAGCGACGCGATCCGGACGATCTCCGAGATCGCGAAGAACCCGATGAGCATCGCGATCAGTTCGACGCCGTCGTTGAGCGTGAGAATACCGAACGTAAAGCGCGGTTCGCCCGTCTGCGGGCTGACCCCGATGAACGCGACCAGTGCCCCCAGACCGCCGGTGAGCACGCCGAACAGCGGTCGGTCCGCAACCACGAACGGGATAATGACGATCGCGAACATGACGATCCAGAAGATCTCTGAGGGGCCGAACAACAGGACCACCTGAATCATGAGCGGGATCGCGAGGATGAAGATACTCGCCGCGAGCACCGCCCCCGACGCGGAGGAGATTGCCGAGATCGTGATGGCCGTCTCCGACTCACCCTTCTGCGTCATCGGATAGCCGTCGATGAGCGTCGCCGCGTTACTGCTCGATCCCGGCGTGTTGATCAGGATCGCCGTCAGCGAACCCGAGAACGTCGTCGCGCCGAGGGCACCACTCAACAGCACGAACGCCTCATACTGTTGTAAGGCGAGGGTGAACGGGAGTAGGATCGTCAGCACGACCGTCCCGCCCATCCCGGGGATCGTCCCGATAACCATCCCCGCGATGACGCCCGTGAGCAAGAAGAGGTAGTTGTTCGCGACGACGCTGGCGGCCCCCCTTAGATTCTCGAACAGCCACGCGAAGTAGTCGATGAGGACCGCCTGCAGGACGATTGGGTCTAGCGCTGGGAGTACTTGCAGAACTATTGCGTCCACTGTTGGCGGGAGTAAAGCCTCAACCATTGGCGTCAAATCCGACCACACCCTCATATATTTAACTAACGTTTATCGGGGGAGTAGCAGTCGCCGACGTTGCCAACAGCTATTTATGTGATGAACGACCCCCTCTGCATCATGGCGGAGACTGACACGGTACGTTATCCTGGACTGGAAGGAAAGACTGCGCTCGTGACAGGGTCGAGTAAGAACCTGGGCCGAGCCATCGCCATCGCGCTCGCCGAATCCGGCGCGAACGTCGGCATCACGGGCCGAAGCGACCGGGAAGGGTGTGAGGAGACCGCGGCGGCCGTCGAGGCGCTCGGTGGTGAGGCGGCCATCACACTCGGTGACCTCGGAAGCACCGAAGACATCGACCAGATGGTCACCGACGTCCGCGACGAACTCGGCCCTATCGACGTGTTGGTCAACAACGCGGCCATCCGTCCCTCCGTTCCCTTCGAGGAGATCACGCTCGAACAGTGGCAGCACGTCCAAGACGTGAACCTCCGGTCGGCGTTCCTGCTCTCGCAGAAGGCGTACGCGGACATGCGTCCGGACGAATCGGGTGCGATCGTCAACGTCCTCGGGCTGATGGCGGTACAGGGACGGCGAACCAAGGCACACGGAGTCGTGACGAAGACGGGACTCATCGGTCTGACGAAGACGCTCGCGGCGGAACTCGGCCCGAACGGAGTGCGGGTCAACAGCGTCATCCCGGGGCGGAAAGTGAAGACCGAGCGCGGGGAACTCACCGCCACCGAGAAGGAGAACTTCCGGAAGCTGGAAGAGGCGACGCCGTTGCGCCGCCGCGCGGAGCCCGAAGAGGTCGCGAGCGCGGTCCGGTTCATGGCCTCCGACGAGGCGTCGTTCATCACCGGCGAGGTGCTCAAGGTTGACGGCGGCCTCAACACCTGCATGGACATCGAGAACATCTCCGTCTGAGCGGGCCGCCGATCACAGACAGACCGTCCCGGTTCGATCCCGCTCCTGCGGGGAACTGTTCTTTTCGCGACCATCGCTCCCGGAGATTCAGGACTATCGTCGACCAGCGCGGCGACGGTGCGAATCCCCTTCGACGAGGGCGTTTGCCGGCGTGGCCGACCCTCACGCGTGTCTGCGGGCGAGTTTCACGACGTGTATTACGTGTACAAGGAGTATCCACCCATAGAAAGAATTATTAATAATGGGAAAAAGGGTGGAGTGTAGCACCATGGTAGACAGGAGGCAATTCATTCGTGGACTCGCGGGTGCAGGGACGATCGGGATCGCTGGCTGTTCGGGACAGTCGGGATCCGGTGATGGTGGCTCGGGTGGCGACGGCGGGTCGGGCGACGGTGGCTCGGGTGGCTCGGGTGGCTCGGGTGGCAGCGGCGATGGTGGCTCGGGCGGCGACGGCGGGTCGGGCGACGGTGGCTCCGAGAGCCAGTCCGAGTGGCCACCGGCTCGAAGCATCGTCGACATGATGGTCGACACCGACCCGGGTGGGCTGATCGACCTGCTGGCTCGGATCTGGTTCAACTACATGGACGACAACGACGCCTACCCCGGCGACATCACGACGACGGTCACGAACCGTCCCGGGGCGCAGGGCGTCATCCTGATGAACGAGCTGGCCAACAACACCCCGACAGACGGCGGTGGGCTCGGCGGGATGCGGATCAACTCCGCCATCGTGAACCAGATCGGTGCCAGCCAGGCGAACTACGACCTCAGCACGCTGCGTGCGGTCGTCCGGTTCTCCGCAGACACGCGGGCGCTGCAGTTCAACCCGCGGACGACGCCGGTCGAGGACCACTTCGAGATGACGTGGGAGGACTTCCAGAACCTCGCCGAGGAGCAGACCCTCCGGTTCCCCTACTCGAACGCCGCGCAGCTGGTGTTCGCGACGTACCTCCGGGCGAACGACCCGGTGCTGAACGAGGACAACTGGCAGTTCGTCGGCGTGTCCGGCGGGAGCGAAGCCCGCGCGGCCATCCAGCGCGGTGACCTGGACGGCTACTTCGGGTCGTACGTGTCGAACATCTCGACGCGAAACGACGCGTACTACACGCAGTTCTGTATGGTCAACCCCGAGGCGACGCCCGACTTCTACGAGGCAATCAGCCAAGTGCTTCCCGAGACGTCTCCGACGGCCTCCCGCGAGGAGAAGACGCTGGCGAACAACGAAGACGCCATCATTATGAACACCTCGTACCCGCAGGAAGCCGCGGCGAAGGTGAGCGAAATCGTCAACGACCACCACATGGCGTGGCTCCCGCCGGGAACGTCCGACGAGATCTACGACATCCACGTCGAGGCGTTCAATCAGGCCGGCGAGTCGGAAGAGGTGGCAGAGAGCGTCGCCAGCACGTTCAGCGAACCGGACCACAACCCGCTCGTCGGACAACCCGTCCAGGACATCGCGGCCAACAAGTT
This sequence comes from Salinigranum marinum, assembly GCF_024228675.1. Classification (NCBI taxonomy): domain Archaea; kingdom Methanobacteriati; phylum Methanobacteriota; class Halobacteria; order Halobacteriales; family Haloferacaceae; genus Salinigranum; species Salinigranum marinum. The sequence continues at coordinate 2,413,521 of NZ_CP100461.1, forward strand.
CGAGACGCTGTACCAGGACGACGAGATTCGCACGCTCATCGAAGAGAACCTCTTCTAAGCGTCCGACCCATCTCCACCCATTTTCTCACAGACGCCACACCACACAGTGGCGACGCAGTCAGGCGGAGAGAGACGAAGCCGAAAGAGCGACGCTCGAACCCGACTCTACAGCGCGCCCCGTGTCCAGCCGCCGTCGACTCTGAGGACGTCGCCCGTGACGTAGCTCGCCTGCGGAGACGCCAAGAAGGCAACAGCGGTGGCGAACTCCTCGGGACGACCGGGACGGTCGAGGAGGACCTCGTCGTTGCGCGACTGCATCGCCTCCTCGATGGTGACCTCTTCGTACTCCGCCCGGCGTTCGATTTTGTACTCGATACGCTCAGTCATCACGTACCGGGGCGCGACGCAGTTCGCACGCACGTCGGGGGCGTACTCCCGTGCGATGGTTTTCGTCAGCCCGTACAGCCCCAGCCGAAAGACGTTCGAGAGCGCGTGGTTCTCCGGCGGTTCGCGCGCCGAGGCGCTGGTGACGGTCACGAGCGAGCCGTCCTCGCTCGCGACGAGATGCGGCAGCGCCGCCTCGCTCAGCCAGACGTTGCTCTTGATGACGAGTTCGTACGCGTCGTCCCACTGCTCGTCGGTGGCTGCGTCGAACGTCACTGCCGGCGGTCCACCGTGGTTGTTGACGAGGACGTCGAGGCTCCCGAACCTCTCGACCGCCTCGTCGACCGCCGTCTGGATGTCCTCACGACTGGTCACGTCACACCGCTGCGTGAGCAGTCGAGACGGGTCGACGCCCGTCGCCTCAAGCAGGGACTCGCGCGCGGTTTCGAGGTTGGATTCGCTCCGCGAGGTGATGATCACGGCCGCGCCCTCGTCGAGGAGTCGGTGGGCAATCGCCCGGCCGAGACCGCTGCTCGACGCGGCGACCAGTGCAGTCTTGTCCGAGAGTTCGAGGTCCATACGACGCGTCCGCACACCGCGTACTAACGTCTTCTGTTCTTGTGTCACACTGTCACATGCCAGTGGCGGAACGAGCGGTTCACACCCGAGTCAGCCGGAGAACGCGACGGGACGACGTCCCGTGTTCGCACAGCAGTGACCGAGTCAGAGAACGACCGAGTCAGATGGTGAGCGCGTCGACGAGCGAATCGACGGTCGAGAGGGTTTCGAGGCGACCACAGGAGTCGACGAGTGTCTCCACCTGTTCGTCGGTCAGCAGCGGCTCGGCCATCGACCGCATCTTCGCTTCCAGGTCCGCCTGCGACATCGGGTTCTGTGCGTGACCGGGCGCGTAGTCGACGTGCGTCTCGTACGTCGCGCCGTCGGCGACGAGGCGGACGATGGAGGGCGTCGAGTCGGGGTTCCGAACCGCTTCGGCGTTCATCGCATCGGTCTCGGTGACAGAGACGAGTTGCATCAGACGATGGACGGTCGGGTCCGAGCGGTACGCCTGTCCGTAGTGTTTCGGCTCCACGTCGCCGTAGATGGCCGCGATGGCGGCCGTGTACGGGATGCTGTGGTCGGCACTCTCGCGGGTCAGGTCCGCCGACCACTTCTCGGCACCGCCGAGGATCGACGCCGCCTCGTCGAACGTCTCGATCCGGATCTCCTCGATCGCGTCGTGGGCGACGTCGTGGTCGGCGACGAGGTCGCGGACGCCGGCGACCATCGGCTGCATGTAGTAGCCGCACGGGAACGGTTTGACGTGGGCGTCGGTGATCCGATACGCGGCACCGTCACGGCCGCCCAGCCGGTCGATCTCGAGGCGACGGTCGGCGACCACCTCGAAGAAGCCGCCAGGCCCCTCGAAGACGCGTTCGGGGCCGGTGAGGCCGGCCCGGGCCATCTGACACGCCTGGATCGCGTTGTGCGTGACGTACGGGTGGGCCGCCCCCTTCCACATCGAGACGTCGCCCTTACGGGAGATCATGAGCGTCAGGTTCGACGCGCCGGCGATGCCGACGGCGTTGCGGATCTGCTCGTAGTCGAGCCCCATGAGTTTCCCCACGGCGACGGCGCCGGAGAACGCCCCCCACGTCACGTAGTCGTAGTCGTTGCCCCAGAGGACGCCGGTGTCGACGCCCGCGCCCTCGATCTCGTACGCGAGGACGATCGCCTCGACGAGCTCCGCGCCGGTCCGCCCCTCGGCCTCGGCGACCGATATCAGCGCCGGGATGTGGTCGCTCGGGTGGCAGGCGCGGCCCTCGCTGATGTAGGTGTCGTTGTAGTCGAGATACCGGACCTGGGTCGCGTTGATCAGTCCGGCGTACTCGACCAGCGTCTCCGTCCCCGCGCCGAACACCGTCGCCGTCCGTCCGTCCGGCCCGTCGAGTCGGCCGTACGTCCCCCGGAGGTGTTTGCTGGGCGGACTCGTGTACGCCCCCAGACAGCAGCCGACAGAATCGAGAACGAGCCGTTTCGCCGCATCGATCGCCTCCGCGGAGATGTCGTCGATCGACAGCCCGTGCGCGTACTCGGTGATCACGTCACTGGTGAACTCCATCGTCAGTGGCTCACGGGGGAGACGTATAACCGTTGATCCCGTCCGGGCGGCGAGACCCGTGACAGATCGCCGGGCGCGGCGTGACTGGCTGTCGAGGACGGTGACTGACAGCCGGGCGCGGTGCGGCTGACTGCTGGTCTCGCCTCGGCCGATCGGGACGCCGTCGGTGGATCAGACGCGCGTTCGGGACGTGAGCAGTCGGTATGTTTATTCAGTAGTAATCTGACCGTAGGGTGTGAGTGAAACTGAAGCGTTAGCAACGTTCGTCGAAGAGACGTCGCTGTCGGACGTTCCGGAGGACGTCCAGCAGAAGGCGAAGGAAGCGATCACGGACCTCGTCGGCGTCGCGGTGTACGGCTCACACCACGACGTCGGCGAGCGGGTCGCGTCGTACGTGGACGCGACCTTTTCGAGCGGGGAGGCGACCGTGCTCGCCCGTGGAAACGCCAGTTCACCCGGGGCGGCGCTGGCGAACGCCTCGTTCGGCCACGCCGTCGACTACGACGACACGTTCGAGTCGATCGTCATCCACCCGACCTCGCCGGTGTTCTCGGCCGCGCTCGCGGCCGGCGAACGGGCCGGGGCGAGCGGTGCGGCGGTACTGACGGCGTACGTGGTCGGGGTGGACGTCGCCTACCGGACCGGCCACAGCACCTACCCGGAACATTACGAGAACGGCTGGCACAGCACCGGCACGGTCGGTACGTTCGGGGCGGCCGCCGCGGCCGCCTCCGTGATGGGGCTGTCCGCAGAGCGGATCCGGCACGCGTTCGGCATCGCCGCGTCGGGGTCGTCCGCGCTGAAGAAGAACTTCGGGACGATGACGAAGCCGCTGCACTCCGGCCACGCGGCTCAGATGGGCGTCCGGGCGGCGACGCTCGCCGCGGAGGGCTTTACCGCCGACCCCAGCGTCTTCGAGGGCAAGATCGGCTACGGGACCGCGATGACGCCCGGCGGGACGTACGACCCCGACGAACTCACCCGAGAGCTCGGCGAGACGTGGGCCGTCATGGACATCGGTTACAAGCCGTACCCCTCGGGCGTGATCACCCACGCCGCGATGGACGCGCTCCGCGAGATCGTGGTCGACAACGACCTCGCGCCCGACGACGTCGAGGCCGTCACGGTCGCGCTGGACGATGCCGCCTCGGAGATGCTCCACCACGAGAACCCCCAGACGGGGCTGGAGGCGAAGTTCTCGATCGAGTTCTGTCTCGCGTCCGTCCTCCGCGAGCGCGACCCGGGCATCCACGAGTTCACCGACGAGTACGTCACCGCGCCGGCGACGCGCGAGCAGACCAAGAAGGTGACGCGGGCGTTCGAGGAGAACCTCTTCGGGGGGAACTACGCGAACTACGCCGCGCGCGTCGACGTGACCACGGTCGGCGGCGAGGAGCTGTCGAACGAGATCACCTACGCGCCGGGGTCGCCGAACAATCCCCTGTCGGAGGAGCGCCTGCGCGCGAAGTTCGACGAGTGTGCGCGGGACGTGCTGTCGGCCGACGACGCCGACGCGGCGTACGAGGCCATCGCTGACCTCGAATCCGAGGGGGCGCTCGAACGGTTCGTCGAGGCAGTCAGCGCGTAACTCGGCTCGGGACTGTTTTCACGTTTTTATGTTTCAGTCCAGACACTCGCGGAGACGGCTGGTCGACGGGAGCGGTGGCGACGAGACGACACGTCGGTCCGAGGGAACAGCGACGAGCCCAGGGTGGACGGCGTGAGCTGCGCGCTCGTTAGGCGTCGCCGAACGGGGCGACCAGCTCCCGGCCGGTTCGCGACTCGATGTCGCGGACGCACTCGACGATCCGTCGGCGGGCGTCGGCGTCGAACGTCGGGGTGAGATCGGCGAACTTGCGTTCGAGGTCGGCCCACGAGAGCGGGTGTTCGGGTTCGCCCTGGACCCACTCGCGGAACAGTTCGTACGTCCCGTCCGACGTTCGGACGGTGACGCGGGCGGGGTAGAGTTCGGGGAGGAACGCTTCGAGTTCGTCGCTCGCGACCGTCGTGGTGACGTCCATCAACCGATCGAACGAGTCGGGGCGGTCGGCCGACAGCGCGTCGTCGAACGAGCCGAGGCTGGCGTCGCAGTACGCCACCGCGAGGGCTGCCGAAAACGGCATGTCGAACTGGGCTTCCGCCGACGAGGTGGGGTGGCTGTCGCCGTCCCCCCGGGCGAACATCCGCGCGCCGGAGGTCGGCAGTTCGACCGTGATGGCCTCGACATCGTCGGGAGCGATCTCCTCCTCCTCGGCGAGGTCGATCAGCAGGGCGATGGGGACGTGGGCGAACGTCCCGACGGGGTAGGGCTTGATCTTCGTTCGTGCCGCCTCGTACACCTCGCCGAGCCCCTCGGTCGCGCGCTCGGGGGCCGGCCGGTCGGCGTACGCCTGGAGGAAGCCGAGTTCGCCCTCGATCGGGTCCGGCGGCCCCTCGAAGCCGTTGGTGGCGAAGGCGACGGCGACGAACGCGTTCCGGGCGGCGAAGCCCGGGTGGATCCGCTTGTTCCAGCCGCCGGTCACGCTGCACTGGTACGACCCGCTCGCCTGGCTTCCGTTGACGCCGAAGGCGGCGACCAGCTCGTCGGCGTCGAGGCCGTAGACGACGCCGACGGCGGCCGTTGCGCCGAAGGTTCCGCACGTCCCGGTGGGGTGAAAGCCCCGCTCGTGCGAGGAGCGGGGGTTGCAGGCCATCCCGAGCCGGGCCGTCACGTCGTAGCCGGCGACGAGCGCTTCGAGGAGCGTCTCGCCGCTCGCGTCGACGGTCTCGGCGGCCGCCAGCGCCGCGATCACGACCGAGGAACCGATGTGGAGGCTCCCCGGCGAGTGGCGGTTGTCGTAGTCGAGGCTGTGCGAGAGCGCGCCGTTGACGAGCGCCGCGTCCGCGGGCGACAGTCGATCGCCCGTCGCGAGCACCGTCGCGGTCCCGTCGGTCCCTCGTCGGGCGCCGTGGAGATCGCTCCCCGCGCCGACCATCACCTCGGCGGAGTCAGACCAGTGGTAGCCGCCGACGGCGGTGCCGAGCGTGTCCAACAGGAGCGTCTTGGTGTACTCGACCGAATCGTCGTCGACCGCATCGAGCGACAGGTCGGCGCAGTACTCCGCGAACTCACGTGCGATCGTCATCGAACCACCTGCATGGTCGGCACTCACCGACGGAGGGCTTGAGCGTTCCGCTCGTCACGGGAAAAGCGGGGATCACCGGGAGCCGCGAGACGGCGACGCATGTGAAGCTATAAATCGGAGAGCCAAGAAGGGTAGATAGACGCATGACCACAACAGCGGACTTCGCGGAGTTCATCGGCTCGACCGAGTACGAAGACCTCTCAGAGGAGGTCGTCGACGGCATCAAGAAACGGATCCTCGACTCGATCGGGATCGCGCTCGGCTCGATCGGCGACGAGCCGGTCGAGATCGTCAGGGAGACCGTCCGCGAACTCGACCCCGAAGGCGGTGCCTGCGACATCTGGGGTGCCGACGAGACGGCCTCACCGCCGGAGGCGGCGATGATGAACACGGCGTTGATCCGCTATCTCGACTACATGGACGCGCTGTTGCTGCCCGGGGAGACCCCACATCCGAGCGACAACGTCGGTGCCGCGGTCGCCAGCGCGCAGTACGCCGGCGCATCGGGCAAGGAGCTGATCACCGGCGTCGGGATCGCCTACGAGGCACACGGCGAGATGGCAGCGAAAGCGCCCGGCCGGGACATCGGGTGGGACCACATCCACGTGACGTTCGGATCGGTCGCCGCCGCGAGCAAGCTCATGGGGCTCGACTACGAGCAGACCCGCAACGCCGTCGGCATCGCGACGGCCGCGTACAACCCGCTCCGGGTGACGCGGACGGGCGAGATCTCGATGTGGAAGGGGATCGCGTCGGCGAACCTCGCGCGCAACGCGGTGTACACGGCGATGCTCGCGAAGAACGGGATGGAAGGCCCCGTCGACGCCTTCGAGGGGCAGAAGGGCTGGAAGGAGATCGTCCAAGAGCGGGACTTCCAGGTCGAGTTCACCCCGTGTGAGCGCATCCTCGAAGTGATGACGAAGAAGTACATGGCGGGCACGCACGCCCAGACGGCGATCGAGGGCCTGCTGGAGTTGCTCGACCGCGACGGGATCGACCCCCACGACATCGAGGGGATCCACTTAGAGACGTACGAGAGCGCGAAACACGTCATGGGCGGCGGCGAGGGCGACCGGCACGTGCCGAAGAACCGCGAGCAGGCCGACCACAGCATCCCGTACACGCTCGCGGCGGCGGCGCTCGACGGCCAGTTGATGAAAGAACAGTACACGAAAGAACGGATCACGCGCGACGACGTCCGCGAGTTGATGGGGACGATGACCGTCGAGGGGAGCCCCGAACTCACAGAGCGGTTCGAGGCCGGCGAGCAGCCGTACAACATCACCGTCACGACGGCGGACGGCAGCGAACACCGGATCGAGAAGACAGCGTTCGAGGGTCACCCGACGAACCCGATGTCGTGGGAGCAGTTAGAGGAGAAGTTCCACGGAATCGCGAAGGACGTCTACCCCGAGGCTCACCGCACCGAGATCATCGAGACCGTCAAGACGCTCGAAGACCACGAGACGAGCGATCTGACGGCGCTGTTGTAGACTGTCGTAGTCGGGCTCCGGCTTCACCCGACCGTCTCGGCGACGCGCCGGGCGGCCCCGAGGAGCGTCTCCTCGTCGAACCGCGAGCCGAGGAGCTGGAGTCCGACCGCCGGGCCGTCGTCGACCTCGTTCGGGACCGTGATCGCCGGCACGCCGGTCACGTTGGCGAGCTTCGTGTACCGCCCGTAGCCGTACGGGCTCGACGCGTCGAGGCCGTCGTAGTCGAACGTCGATCCCTGCGCCGCCGCGACGAGCGGGGCCAGCCGGGGGACGGTCGGGGTCACGACCGCGTCGAACGACGAGAGCGTCTCCGCCAGCGCCTCGCGGATGGTCGCCCGGGCGGCCTGCGCGCGGGTGTAGTGGCGGCCGTCGTGAGCCGTCATGAGCCGCGCACCGGCGAGGAGCCGGCTCCGGTAGAAGTCGTTCAGCTCCCCGTTGGCGGCGCGGGCGCGGCGGGCGAAGCCGACCTGGTCGAACGTGTTCGGGACGCCGCCGCGGCGGACCGGTGCACCGCCGTCGCGCCAGTACGCGGCGAGTTCGACGTAGCTGATGACGTTCTTGACGTGTTTGACCTGATCGAGATACGGGAGCTCGCACTCCTCGACGTGGGCACCCGCGGCTTCGAGCTCGTCGATCGCGCGCCCGTGTCGCGCGGCGATCGCCGGGTCGATCTCGTCGGTGAGTCCCTGCGTCGCGACGCCGATCCGGAGCGTCGAGAGCGGCGGTGGCGACTGGACCGCGTCGACGTAGTCGCCGACGCGGTAGTCGTCGGCTCCCGCGGCGGCCATGCTGGCGGGGTCGCGTTCGTCCGTGCCGGCGATCGCCGCCAGGACCGACGCGACGTCTTCGACCGTCCGGGCGATCGGCCCCACGTGATCGAGCGTGTACGTGTTCTCCACGACGCCGGTGAGCGGGACGAGCCCGTAGGTGGGCTTCAGCCCGACCAGTCCGCAGAAGGCCGCTGGCTTCCGGACCGACCCCCCCGTGTCGGTCCCCAGCGCGACGTCGACGATGCCGGCGGCGACCGCCGCCGCGCTTCCGCCCGAGGAGCCGCCCGCGATCCGGTCTTCGTCGTGGGGGTTGAGAACGAGCCCGCGGAACGACTGCCCACGCCCGCCGCCGGCGAACTCGTCGAGGTTCGTCTTCGCGGTGATCGTCCCGCCGGCCGCTCTGAGCCGCGTCGTCACGGTCGCGTCGCCGCTCGGAACGAAGCCGTGCATCACGCCCGACGCGCACTGCATCGGGACGCCGGCGACGGCGATGAGATCCTTCAGCCCGACCGTGGTGCCGGCGAGGAGATCGCCGTGGGTCGGCGTCGGGGGGACGTGACACGCCACGCTGAGCGCGTTGTACGGGTCGGTCGGTTCGGACCACGTCCGCTCGCCGGGCGCGTCGGGGGCGTCCGCGACGGGGATCTCGTAGAGGTCGTCGAGGCCGTCGTCCAGCCGGTCGTTCACCGCCGACGCGAGCGCCGCTTCCTCGTTCGGTCCGACGTCGAGCCCGTACGCGTCGGCGAGCCGTCGTATCTCCCGCTCGGACACGTCCCTGAGTACGTCTCGCATGGTTCGTCATCGGCGTGGTGGGTCTATAGCTTTGCGACCGGCCGGCGGGGCCGGTCACCGATCGGAACGCACACCGCGAAAACACGGCCCGCCGCGGGGCCACCTCGAACCGACGCTCAGGAGTATCGGATGTTGAGTTCGATCTCGTTGGCGTGCCCGAGCAGCAGATCGGGGATCTCCTCGCGGTACAGCGAGCCTTTCAGCCGGTTGCTCGGCCCCGAGACGCTCAGCGAGCCGAGGACGAGCCCGTCCGCGCCGTGGACGGGAACCCCGACCGCACGGAGGCCGTCGACCGACTCCTCGTTGTTGAACGAGACGTTCGTCTCGCGGATCCGGGCCAGTTCCTCGCGGAGTTCCTCGCGGTCGGTGATCGTGTGCTCGGTCTCGGCGGGGAGGCCGTGCTCGTCGATGATCTCGTCGACGCGGTGCTCCGGCAGGTTCGCCAGAATCGCCTTCCCGGCCGCACTGGAGTGGAGGTACCGACGGATCCCCGCCCGACGGTCGATCAGCACGGCCCTCGCCTCCGACGCCTCCGTGTGCAGGTAGATGCCGCGTCCGTACTCCTCGACGACGAACTGCGCGCGTTCGCCGGTCTCCTCGGCGATCTCTCTGACCTTCGGGACGCTGAGTCGGTAGCCCTTCTTGCGGTTCTTGGCGTAGGTGCCGAGGTCCAGAAACTCCAAGCCGACGTGGTACTCGTCGCCCTCTTTGACCACGAACCGTTCCTGGGCGAGCGTCGCGAGGTACTTGTGTGCGGTGCTCGGAGCCATATCCAGTTCCTCGGCCAGTTCGGTCACGCGAGCCCCGCTCATCTGTCGTAACGTCCGGACGACCTCGAACCCCCGTTCGATGGTGGAGAGCGTTTCGCTTGGGCCTCGGCGGTTCATACACGATCGTTCGAGACCCACGCACTTAACATTCACTATGGTCGGAGGAGCGCGAGCCGACCGGGCGCCCGACACGGATATTCATAATTATAGTTCACTATAGAGAGAGGAGACCGTTCCGGGGTGCCGTGGCTCGGCCCTCTTCGCGTCGACAGGGGGAGGCGACTCCGACTGTCGGGTGCCGCCGATCCCGGCGGGTCCGTGGAGCCGTCCGTCGGGAACCGTGAGGCCGAACGGGCGTGTGTGCCCCGTGAGGACGCTCGCGTTCGGCGGATCGGACGGACACTGTCCGCTCCCGAGTCAGTCACGCGTTCGAATACGACTCGGTGTGACTACTCAATAAGTCTCCCGTTTGTCAGTGAGACACGATGTTCACGATACGGACATGCTCTGTCGTCGCGTAGAACCCCGCGGACAGGGCCGCAGACGCCGGGTCAGTCGGAGTGTCGGGCGGAAACAACACGGTTTTTCCTTCACGTCTTCGAAAGGTACTCGCGAAGGAATACTCCGAACCAGGGTACTGTCAGTCCTGCTGGACGCCGGTACCGGCGTCGACGCTCCGTGAACGGTTCGTGGACGCTCCCGCGAGGAGCGTCGTGCGCACCCGAGGCAGATCGGAGTCACGTTACACATATACAACTGTAATAAGACAGACACCGCTCGTGTGAGTCGAGTGTCGTTACAGCCATGCAAGTGTAATTTTGTCGGCACTGGACGTCGCCCGTTTCCGCCGAGAGCGACGACCCATCCGACGGCTGTCCGCAGTTCGATTCCGTGAGCCGGTTCTCCCCGGTGCCGTGCGTGAAACAGAACGCCAGGGTCGACCGTGTCTTTTTCATTATTCGTGTATTTTATATACGAACGGCACGGTAATAGCGAGTAGCAGGCTACTCGTTCGGCTACGCGTGGTCGGTGTCCAGACGTGCGAGAAACGCTTATACGACGGACGGCCGTGGATGTTCCCAATGCTCCGTACAACGGGTGACCTGCTCACCCTCGACATCGGCGAGCGGACCTGGGAGACGACACCGATCGACGACGAACTCCGGTCGTTCATCGGCGGGCGTGGGATCGCGACGAAACTCGCACACGAGCGGCTGCCGTTCGACGCGGACCCGCTGGGGCCGGAGAACCGGGCGTACCTCTCGACGGGGCCGCTCCAAGCGTCGCGGATGAGCTTCACCGGGCGCATGAACGCGACCGCGCTCTCCCCGCTGACGAACGGGCTCGCGTCGTCGAACGCCGGCGGCTACCTCTCGCGGAACTTCGCGAGCGCCGGCTACCCGTGCGTCGAACTCGTCGGCGCGAGCGACGACCTGCTCGCGATCCACGTCACGGACGAGGGCGTGCGCTTCGAGGCGGTGCCGGAACTCGCGGGGGCGACCGTCAGCGAGACCACCCGGGCGATGACCGATCGCCACGGCCTCGAAAGCGAGCACCTGGTGACCGTCGGCCCAGCGGGCGAGAACGAGGTTCGCTACGCCTCGCTGATGACGTCCGACACCCGGGCGTTCGGCCGCGGTGGGATCGGTGCCGTGCTCGGGTCGAAGAACGTGAAGACGGTGTCGTTCACCGGGGACGCCGACCTCGACGTCTCGCTCCCGGACGACGCGGTCGCGAGCGAGATCCACCGCCAGGCCGCGACCGAAGACCACATCATGAAGCGCCAGGGAACGACGAGCGGCGTCGACCTGAAGAACGAGATGTTCTCCCTGCCGACGCGGTACTTCGAGCGGATGTCGTTCGACGAGGGCGTCGAGGGGATCAACGGGGCGGCCGTCGAGTCGAAAAAGCACAAGCGCGGGACGTGCTCGATGTGTGCGTTCGCGTGTAAGCTCCCGACGCGGGACGACGAGACGGGGCTCGAAACCGAGGGGCCGGAGTACGAGACGGTGTTCTCGTTCGGGAGCAACCTGGAGGTCGGCGACATCGTCTCGGTGATGAAGTCGAACGAGCGGTGTGACGAACTCGGCCTCGACACGATCAGCGCGGGCGTCACGATCGGGGCGTACCTCCAGGCCGAAGACCGGTTCGGCGACTCGGCGCTGATCCACGACCTGATCGAAAAGATCGCCCGGCGTGAGGGCGTCGGCGACAGCCTCGCCGAAGGAGTCGACCGCGTGCACGACGACCTCGGCGTGGCGAACTGGACCTCGAAGGGGATGGAGTTCCCCGGCCACGACGGCCGGGTGCTACACGGTCGCGGGCTCGGCTACGCCACCGCGAACCGGGGTGCGGACCACATGTACTCGAAGATCCACAACCTGGAGTACGAGGGGCGGGTCCACCCAGAGGGGCTCGACGGGAAGGCATCGATCGTCGCGGATCTCGAGGACCTGAAAGCGGTGAACGACTCTGCGGTGATCTGTAAGTTCTCCCGCTCGGCGATGAGCGACGAGCGCTACGAACGACTGTTCGGCGAGGAGTACGAGCAACTGCTCCAGGTCGGGCGGCGGATCGTCGACCTCGAGCGGCACTTCAACAACCAGCGGGGGTTCGACCGCGCCGACGACACCCTCCCGTACGAGATCGAGGGGATGGACGACGCCCTCGACGAGTACTACACCTACCGCGGGTGGACAGCCGACGGGGTCGTTCCCGACGGGAACGTGGCCTGACGCCGGGGCTCGCTCCGAAGGAGCCGTCGACCCCCGATCCCCGACCGCCACGGCCGCGGGCGACGTGTTCGACAGAGGGGAGAGTGAGAACCGGTAGCACTATTTTCACGGGAGGGGTAGAGAGGAGACGACATGCCAGTCGAGATAGCCACCGACGTGTACGACATCACGTGCCTGGACGAACCCGAGGGAAAGCGATTCCGCGCGTTCCTGTTCACCGACGGGACGCCGACGCTCTTCGACACCGGACTGGAGCACAGCACGGACGCGCTCGACGAGGGGATCTCGGCCGTCGGCGTCGAGCCGGAGCGGGTGGTCATCACCCACGGCGACGGCGACCACATCGGCGGGTTCGACCACGTCGTCGAGACGTACGGCCCGGAGACGTGGGTGCCCGAACAGCTCGACGTGGAGACCGACCACGACCCCGACCACCGGTACGGCGACGGCGACCGGATCGGGCGGTTCACGGCCGTGCACACGCCGGGACACGAGCCCGAGAACCACGCGCTGATCGACGAGGACGCGGGGATCGCGGTGCTCGGCGACGCCCTCTCGGGGGCCGACCAGCGGGGTCTCCCGGCCGGCTACTTCCTCCTACCACCGGCCGTCTACTCGCAGGACCTCAACCTCGCCGAGGAGAGCCTCGAACGCCTCCTGGCGTACGAGTTCGACGTCGGCCTCGTCTACCACGGTTCGTCCGTACTCGAAGACGCCCGGACGAAGATCGACCGGTTCGTCAACTTCCCCGGGAAGTAGTCGCCCCGACTGGGTCACTCCGCGGCGTCGTCGGCCGCGCGGTCGCCGGCGACCCGCCCGAACACCGCCGCGGCCGTCAGCCCGGTTCCGCCGGGATAGTTGCGGTAGAAGATGCCGCCGGTACTGTTGCCGGCGGCGTACAGCCCCGGGATGACGGTGTCGGTCGTGTCGAGCACCTCCGCGTCGGGCGTGATCGCGACGCCGCCGAAGGCGAACGTCATGCCGCCGGTGACCGGGTAGCCGGTGAAGGGCGGCTCGTCGAGCGCGAGCGCCCAGTTCGACTTCGGCGGGTCGACCATCTCGGCCGCGTTGCCGTCCAGGCGGTTCGGATCGTACCGCTCCGGAGCCGCGGGGTCGCAGGCCTCGTTGTACGCCGCGACGGTCTCGACGGCGCGGTCGACGTTCTCGATGTCGAGCCGACGCGCGAGCGCCTCGATCGAGTCGGCCGTGATCGGCCGGGTCGGACCCATATGCGCGACGTCGTCCACGACCGTCGAGTCGACGACGATGAACGCCTCGTGGTAGGGCTGTTCGAAGATGCGGCGGCCGAACTTGGCGTAGGTGTGCGCGCGGGCGTCCTCCCCCTCGTCGACGAACCGTTCGCCGTCGTGATTCAGGATGACCCCGTACTGGTAGCCGTCGATCCGGGTGATGCCGCCCTCGACGTCGGGTGAGCCGGCGTCGATGATCGCCATGTGGGCGTCGCCCCACTCGCCCTCGGACTTCGCCCCGACGGCCATCGCCGCCTCGAGCGTCTCGCCGGTGTTGTACCGGCTCCCGCGCACCTTCATGTTCCCGTAGCCGGGGCCGTAGTAGCGCGTCCGCTTCTCCTTGCTTGAGCCGTAGTCGCCCGCGGCGAGGACGACCGCGTCGGCGTCGAACCGGGTCCGCGTGCCGTCGACGAAGCCGATGACACCGGTTACCGAGCCGTCGTCGGATCGCACGAAATCGCGGGCCTCCGCCCGGTAGTGTATGTCTACCGTGGCGGGCTCCGCCGCGATGGCCTCGACGAGCTCGTCGATCATCTCCGCACCGTCGAGCCAGACGCGCCCGGCCGTGTACCCCGGGTGGGGTGCCTGGAACTCCCACGACACGCCCTTCTCGGTGAGCCACTCGAACGTCGCCGCCGCCTCGCCGGTCACGACCGACACGAGGTCCGGGTCGGCCCGGAGGTCGGTCACCTTCATGATGTCCGAGTAGAAGTTCGAGGCGGTGTAGTCGTCGACGTTGAACTCGACGTCGAGGTCGATGTCGGCCGTCGGGATGCGGAACGACTCGGTGAACCGCGTGTGTCCGCCCCGCCGTTCTTTCGGCGCTTTCTCCAGGATTGCGACCGATCGGTTCCGCTCGGCGAGTCGTAACCCCGCAGCGAGGCCGGCGATGCCACAGCCGACGACGACGACATCGTAACGTAAGTGCTCCATGGTCAGTGGCAGTCTAATCCACGGCCGTTCGCTTAACCGTTCTCCCGGGCGTGGACCGCCGTGGTTCGCCCCACAGGTCCCGCCGACCGCGCCGTCGAGAAAGGCGGCGAGCACGGCGTCGACGAGGGGTCGACCCCTTGCGATGACCCGTCAGAACAGCGCCGTCAGCACGGCCAGCGAGAGGGAACTCGCAGCCAGCAGTGCCACGAAGACGATCAGCGCGGGCTTGACACCCGCCCGACGGAGTTCGCCGACGCGGATCTCCGTCCCGAGGCCGACGAACGCGAGCAGGAACAGCCAGTCGCTCGCGTCCCCGAGGAGGGCCCGTTGGGCCGGCGGGATCAGGCCGACGCTGGCGAGCAGTGCGACCCCGAGGAAGCCGAGCACGAACGTCGGAAACTGCTCCCAGAGCGTCCGCACGGAGACGCCCCCGTCGCCGTCACCGTCTCCGTCGACCCGCGCGTAGTAGCTCGCGTAGCCGAGGACGACCACACCGATCAGGGCGTTTCGCGCGAGTTTCGTCACCGTCGCCCACTGCCCCGCGACCTCCGAGTGGGCGAAGCCGACCGCGACGACCGGCCCCGTCGAGAACATGCTGACGCCGGCCCAGATCCCGAAGACGGTCGACGAGAGGCCCAGAAACTCCCCGACGATCGGATAGGCGACGATCGTGACCGCATCAAGCAGCAGGATCGTCGCCGCGGCGTAGGCGATCTGCTCCCGCTGTGCGCGCACCGCCCCGGCGACCCCGACGACCGCCGAGACGCCGCAGATGCTCGCGCCGGCGGCGAGCAGCGAGCCGAACCGGTCGACCAGCCCGAAGAGGTTGCGGGCGAGCAGTTCGACGAACAAGAGCGTAAAACCCGTCACCGCGAGCACGACGAGGAGAACGGTGGACCCGGCGTCCAGGAACGTCCCGACCGTCACCGACGCACCCATGAGGACGATGCCCGCGCTCAGCCAGCGGTCGTGCGTCGCCACGCCCGCGTCCGCGGCGGTCGGGACACCGACGGTGTTGGACAGGACGAATCCCACCGCGATGGCGACCAGCAGTCGGTTGACACCGACGACCGACCCGAGGACGTGTGCGCCGGCGGCACCGCCAGCGAGGAGCAGGAGGCCGGGGACGAGCGACCCGACTCGCGTCCCCACGCTACCTGTCGTCATCTCCCCCGAAAGCGACACCGCGCGGGTCGCTGTCTCTCCCCGGGCCGGGATCGACGACTCGTGTGCTTCGACCGATGCGATCGTGTGCACGCCGACGCTGATCTATCACTCGTTGGGCCGCTCCAACGCCCCGGACTTAACACTTGCTGGTCGCGTCAGAGATAGCGGCAGAAGAAGCTGGTAACTGCGGGAGCACCCGCTTCGATCTCTCCCACATCTGCGCCGAACCGCACGCGGAACGCGGTAGTGCTCGACGCCACACGACCGACGCGTGGCCCGGAGACGAGCGACGAATAGCGGGACCTCCTGTTCGAAGTTGATGAGTAAATTATTCTATGTTGTGGTCGGCGTGACACTCGCGCCTCATCTCTGGGAAACAGTCCATCAGTCCGCCTCATCGGGTGGATGATCACAAAAACCGCACCACTGTATAATGGATCGGTCCGTTCCCAACCAGGAGACTCCGCTCAGAGAGCCGGGCCGACGGGGCGAGTGATGGACCAGCCCCGATCACGGCTCAACTCGCCCGGAAAGAGCGATTTCGGTCGGTTCACCGCCGCTTTCGTGGTATTATACGACGAGTAGATCGACGTACCGGTGGTTGCCGCCGACCGGAATTAATCAAAAATAAGTTCTCGTTTATTGACGAGGCCGTTCCGATCGTCCCGGTCTGCGTCGACGACGGCGACGGGAGTCACTCGAAGTCGAATACGGGTGTGGCACTGTCGTCGGTGTCGGCGTCGGTGACCCGTCCGCCGGCGGACTCACTACTGTCGGGAACGCGACCGCGTCCGCACACCGTGAGCCCCAGACTTACTGCGTCAGTCGGTGCCACTCGCTCTCGTCACGAGCGCGCTCGAGCCGACAGCCGTCGCCGCACTGCGGACAGGTGAACAGTCGGTAGTCGACGCGCGGGCTGAACAGTCCGCCCGTGCGTCGGGTGCCCGCGATGAACGGCTCCATCTCGGCCCCGCAGTCGCACAGCGGCGCGCCGTGCTCCCCCAGTTCGACCCCCGTGGACGTGTCCGTTCGGGCCATGTGGTACTAGACAACACACAGCATACATAAGTGCGACGCCGACGCGCCGCCGACGGCCACGGCCGGGCCCCCACTTACCAGTCCGGTGGAACCGAAAATAGCGGCGAGGACGACAGCACCGCCGAGAGCTACCCGAACCGTTCGGCGATGGCCGAGTAGAGCGCGTCGGCGTTCTCGCCCGTGAGCCCCGACACCGGGACGACCTCGCGATCCGAGAAGGCGTCGACGACCGCCTCCACGTCGGCGTCCGCGTGGTCGATCTTGTTGGCGACGAGGACCAGCGGGAGTCCCTGGTCGTCGGCGATGCCCAGCAGCATGTCGTTGACCTGTGCGCGTGGGTCGATCGTCGCGTCGAGGACGTAGATCACGCCACCGACCTCTCTCAGGACGCGCATCGACTCGCCGATGCCGCGGGTCGCGCCGCGGGCGCGCTCCTGTGCGTCCGCCTCGCTCAGTCCGTGCTCGCGGAAGGCGGCGTGGTCGACCTCGGTCGCGACGCCGGGCGTGTCGACCACGTCGACCGTGACCGTGCCGTCGTCGCCCTCGATCTCGACGCCGTCGGCGCGCTGGGCGCGCTGGGTCTCGTGCGGGACGTCGCTCGCGTCGCCGACGGTGACGTCGGCCCAGTCCGCGGCGATGCGGTTCGCGAGCGTGGTCTTGCCCGCGTTCGGCGGGCCGTACAGTCCGACCGTGGCGGGAGCCTGGTTCGAGAAGAGGACGGCTCTGAGTCGTGCGAGGATGCCCATCGTGTGTCTCCGGTCGCGTACCGGGAGTAGCTCACACCGCTACTTGAAGCTCCGTCAGACGGACGAACGACGCTCGATGTGGACGGGTTGGACCGCTACAGCGAGAGTCCGAGACCGTCGTCGCCTGCCTCGCCGACGGAAGCGAGCGGCCCGTCGGGAGGCGCGCCGGGCCCAGCAGTGCCGACCGGCGGAGGAGGATCGTCGTGCGAGAGGCCGTGGACGGTCCCGTCGAGTCGACATAGTCGTGCATTACTAGTACACAAGTGTACACGGTTGTGACACAGTCGCCTTCGTCGTACACGCGCTTTCGCGTCCAGGACGTCTCTCAGAGCCGTTCGGGACCGCTGGGACCGTCGTGTCGCGTTATCGACGGAATCGTTTTGTAACACTGCCGTAAACTCAATGCATGACTCCAAGCGGTGATCGACGTCCGGCCCGCGTACGGAGCGACGCGCTCGAGCGCGTCACGGACGGAGTCGTCGCCGTCGACGCCGGCTTCCGGTACACGTACGTCAACTCGCGTGCCGAGGAGATCCTCGGAACGAACCGGCAAGTGCTGCACGGGTGTAAGATCTGGGAGGCGTTCCCCGAGACGACCGGGACGGTCGCCCAGCAGGCGATCACGGAGGCGATGGCGACGGGCCGTCAGACGTCGTTCGAGCGGTACAACGCCGAACTGGAGCAGTGGTTCGACGTCCAGGTCTACCCCGACGACTCCGGGCTCTCGATCTACTTCACCGACGTGACCGAACAGCGCGATGCCGCGCGGGAACTCGAGCGGCGGAACCGACAGCTGACGGCGCTCGTCGAGAACACGTCGGACGCGATCTACATCAAGGACCGCGAGGGCCGGTACGAACTCATGAACGAGGCCGCCGCCGCGCTGTTCGGACGCGACCCCGAGTCCGTCGTCGGGGTGTGTGACCCGGCCCTGTTCGACGCCGAGAGCGCGGCCGCGATCCGCGGGGTCGACGAGCGGATCTTCGCGACCGGAGAGACGGACACGCGCGAGGCGGTCCGATACATCGACGGGACGCGGCACGTCTTCGACGACGAGAAACACCCCTACCGCGACGAGGACGGTCGGATCGTCGGCGTGGTCGGCGTCAGCCGCGACGTCACGGAGCGGACACACCGCGAGCGGGAACTCAAGCGATATCGCGCCTTCGTCGAGAACGGCTCCGACGCCGTCACCGTCGTCGACGCCGACGGGACGATCACGTACGCGAGTCCCGCGATCGAGCGGATCACGGGCCGCGGGCCGGCGGAGATGGTCGGGACCGCGGCGCTCGATCACGTCCACCCGGACGACCGGGACCGGACCGCCGCGAGCCTCGCGACGTCGCTCGTCAAGCCGGGGGCGACGAGCAGCTGGGAGGGCCGGATCCGGCACGCCGACAGCTCGTGGGTGTGGGCGGAGTCGACCAGCGTCAACCGCCTCGACGACGACGACGTGGGAGGGGTCATCGTCATCGGTCGGAACGTCACGAGCCGCCGGGAGCGCGAGCGCGAGCGCCACGAACTGGCCGAGGAGTACGAGGCCGTCTTCGAGAACGCCGGGGACGCGGTCTTCCTCGTCGAGGTCGACAGCGACGGCGACGGCGGCGAGGACGCCCCGACGGTCGAACCGACGTTCCGGTTCGTTCGGCTCAACCCGTCGCAGGAGGCAGCGACCGGACTCGCGACCGAGACGGTACGGCGACGGACCCCGCGGGCGGTCCTCGGGGACGAACTCGGCGCGGAGGTCGAGGCGAACTACCGCCGGTGCGTCGAGGCGGGCGAGCCGATCACCTACGAGGAGGAGCTCGCGCTGCCGGGCGGGACGCGAACCTGGCAGACGAGGCTCGCACCGGTGACCGTCGACGGGGAGGTGACCCGGATCGTCGGGATCGCACGTGACATCACGCGTCGCGTCGAGCGCGAGCGCGAACTCCAGCGGAAGAACGACCGCCTCGACGAGTTCGCGAGCGTCGTCGCCCACGACCTCCGGAACCCGCTCAACGTCGCCCAGGGTCGTGCGAGGCTCGCACGGATCGACGGGGACGCGCACTACGAACCGCTCGTCGCGGCGCTCGACCGCATGGAGACGATCATCGAGGACACGCTGATGCTCGCCAGACAGGGCGACAGCATCTCGACGACCGACCCGGTCGCGGTTGCGGCCCTCGTCCGACAGTGCTGGACGACGGTCGAGACGGGGGAGGCGGCGCTCGTCGTCGAGGACGACGTCACCGTCCGCGGCGATCGCGACCGACTGAGACACGTCTTCGAGAACCTGTTCCGGAACGCCGTGGAACACGGGTCCGCGAACGGGCCGCAGCCGGCCGATCACGTCACGGTTCGCGTCGGCCGGGTCGGCGCGGACGGCCTGTACGTCGAGGACGACGGCCCCGGGGTTCATCCGGACAGGCGCGAGTGGGTGTTCGAGCCCGGACACAAGTCCACGGCGGGGGGGACAGGGTTCGGGCTGACGATCGTTCGACGGATCGCCGAGGCCCACGACTGGACGGTCGTGATCACTGACGGCTCCGAGGGCGGGGCCCGGTTCGAGTTCGGCGGGATCGAGTTCGTCGACTAGCCCCCGTCGTCGCAGTCAGTCCGAGGGGGACTCGGTCTCGTCGGTACCCATCCGGCCGACCTCCAGCGCGGCGTCCTCGCCGGTCGCGGTCTGCACCTTGCCCACGAGGACGGCGACGACGTAGATCGCGACCGCGACGAGGACGATGACGCCCCCCGCGGTCGCCTCGCCGTAGTACGAGACGCCGATCCCGAGCAGGACGGCGAGTTCGGCGAGCACGACAGAGACGACGAGCGACTCGCCGAAGCTGCGCGACACCTGCGCCGCACCGGCCACGGGAACCACGAGCATCGCGGCGACGAGGATGACGCCCATGATCTGCATCGCGCCGACCACCACGAGGGCGGTCAGCATCACCACGACGCGGTTGTACCACGACACCGAGATGCCCGACACCGCCGCGGCGGTCTCGTCGAACGTCACGTAGAGCAACTGGTTGCGCGTGACCCCGACCGTCGCGACGATGATCCCGAACAGCACGAGGAGGATCGCCGCGTTCTCCGCCGAGACGGTCGAGAGGTTGCCGAAGAGGAACTGGTTGACGCCCACGGCGAGCCCGCCGGCGTTGATGCTGATGAGCGTCGTCCCCAGGGCGAAGCCCGTCGAGAGGACGATCGCCATCGAGACGTCGTTGTACGCGTCGGTCGCCTCGGAGATGAGTTCGATCAACAGCGCCGCGAGCATGGCGACGACGACCGCCGTCAGGTACGGTGAGACGCCCAGGTCGATCACGGCGTTGAGGAACAGCCCGACGGCGACGCCCGCGAAGGCGGTGTGCGCCAACGCGTCGCCGATGAGCGCGAGCTGTCGGTGCACCAGAAAGGTCCCGATGAGCGGAGCCATCACCCCGATGCAGAGCCCGACGAGGATCGCCCGATGCATGAACTGGTACTGGAGGAGTTCGAGTCCCGTCCCCCGTGCGACCCAGAACATGACGTCTGACCACCAAGAGAGGAACCAGTACAGCGGCGCGAAGAAGGGGTCGAGCGGGCTCCCACCCGACTGGAGCACGGCGAAAGGAGTCACGAAGAACCACCTAAGACGGCGGCGGCCGTCCCGAACGCCCGCGCGAGCGCGTCGCTCTCGACGAACTCCGCGGTGGGGCCGTCGAAGTAGATCTCGCGGTTGAGACAGACGACGCGCTCGGCGTGTTCGGTGACGGCGCTCAGGTCGTGCTCGATGAGCAGGATCGTGATCCCCTCCCCGTTCAGCGATTCGAGCAGGTCGTAGAACGCCTCGACCGACTCGACGTCCACGCCGACGGTGGGCTCGTCGAGGACGAGCAGGTCCGCTTCGCCGGCGAGCGCCCGGGCGATGAACGCCCGCTGGCGCTGGCCGCCCGACAGCTGTGTCACGCGGCGGTCGGCGAACGCCGTCATGCCGACCGTCTCGAGCGCTCGGTCGACGATCTCTCGATCCCGTCGCCCGAGCCGACCGAAGCCGACGTGGGGGAACCGGCCCATTCGGACGACCTCGCGGACGGTGATCGGCATCTCCTTCGACGCGCTGGCCTGCTGGGCGACGTAGCCGATGCGTGAGCCGTCGTCGAACCGGTGGGAGGGTTCGCCGAACAGCCGTGCGGTCCCCTCGTCGGGCCGGAGGAGCCCCAGCATGAGCTTCATCAGCGTCGACTTCCCCGAGCCGTTCGGCCCGACGATCGCGACGTACTCGCCGGGCTCTATCCGGAGGGAGATCCCCTCGACGACCGGCGTGGCTGTGTAGCCGAAGTCGACGGCGGAGAGTTCGACGAGCGGGCCCTCGTGTGCCGCTCGCGTCGCTGCGCCGTCCCGACGGCTCACTCGAAGTTCCTCCACTGGTCGTTCCATCCCTCGATTGCGACCTCCTCGGGCGGTTTGTTCCCGAGGACGACTTCGAAGGTGGGCATGTTGATGTTGTCCGCGATCTCCTCGTAGCCCCAGCCCATCTCGACCCAGTCCTCCCGAACCCCCGCGTAGGGAGTGACCGGGTAGTACGCCTCGACGGGGGTCTCGGCGAGCAGTTGCTGGGCGGGTCGGCGCGTCTCGAACACCGCGGCACCGATGTACCTGATGTCGTTGTCCTCGATCACTCGCTTGGCCGCGGTGACATCCGACGGCTTGACGTCGCCGCTGGCGGCGAGGTTCACCACGAGCGGGCGCATCTCGACGCCGTACCGGACGCCGATGTACTGGAAGGCGTTGTGGGCCGCCAGTTGGACGACGTCCCGGTCGGCACTGTCGAAGATCGCCCGGTAGTCACGGTCGATCCGGTCCAGGACCTCCGTCTTGTACGCCTCGGAATTGGCGCGGAACGTCTCCTCGTGATCGGGGGCGAGGTCGACGAACCCCTCGGTGATGTTGTCGACCGACTGCTTGGCGCGCTGGGGGTCGAGCCAGAAGTGAGGGTCTTTCGCCCTGCCCTCGCCGACGCCCTCCTCCTCGGGGTCTAGGCTCGCGGCGAGGTCGACCAGTTCGACGCCCTCGCGGACGTTGATGAGCTGTGTGTCGACGTTGTCGTCTTTCAGGGTCTGGATCGCGCGGTCGGCCCACGGCTGGAACTCCGCCCCGACGTGGACGAACGCGTCCGCCTCGATGATGTCCCGCGTGATGCTCGCGTTCGGCTCCCAGCCGTGACCGTGGAGGCCGGTCGGGACCAGGTTCCGCACCTGCAGCGGGGTGTCGCGTGCGATCTTGCGGGCGAAGTCGTAGAAGCTGAAGAAGGAGGCGACGACGACCGGGCCGTCGCCGTCGGCGGCACTGCCACCGGTTCCGTCGGCAGTGCTATCGCCCTGGTCCGATCGTCCGCCCGCAGTACAGCCAGCGAGACCCGCAGCCACCAGCGTCGTCCCGGCGGCGAGCGCCCGTCGCCGGGAGAAAGTTCGTCGTGTCCGCGAAGGAACCGCGTCGTTCATACCTACCACGACGATGGATGCCAAACACAATAATACTGTTGCTCTAATCTCTGAATTAGAGTTGTCTAAATCAACGGTGGAGTCGGGAGTCGACACGGGGTCTCGTCACGCCGTGTCGGGCCGAGGAGAGCGCCGACTGTTCGGTACGAGCCGTGAGGAAGCGTCGTGACTCGGCCGGGCGAAGGAGACCTGCCCGTCAGGAGGGTCGGTCGATGGGGCCGTGGCCGGGCTTCGTTCCCCGGGACCGCTGCCCCGTCAGCCGCTGAGCGGCTGGTAGATCGGGAGTTCGACGTGCGGGACCGGGACGCCGAACAGCGCGAGGCCGTGTGCGATCGGCATCAGTCCCAGGATCACGAACGCCACGCCGAGCGCGCGGTGGAGTCGGTCGCGGGAGGTGGCGTCGACCGACTGCACGACCGTCCCGTAGAGCAACAGCGTCGGAATCGTTCCGAGCCCTAAGACGCCGAGCGACACGACGCCGACGAGCGGGGAGCCGCGGGCGAACGCGTACAGATACGCCGGGTAGAGGATCGGACACGGCAACAGCCCGTGAATGAGCCCCAGGCCGACGATACCGGGCCCGTTCGCCAGCCCGTCGAACCGCGCCTGGAGCGTCCCGAACAGCCCGGCGACGCGCCCGACCAGTGGGAGTCCCGTCCCGCCGCCGTGTCCGCTCCCGCCTCCCGTCGTGTACCGGACGCCGGTGGCGACGATCCCGACGCCGACGACCAGCCCGACGGTCGCGCGAACCGCGTCGCCGACGACGAGGACGACTGACGCGGCGTCGAAGACGAACGCCCCGACGAGCCCGAACAGCCCGCCCAGCAGGGCGTAGCTCGCGGTTCGGCCGAGGTTGAACAGGAGGTGTTGGCGGAGCTCACGGACCGAGAGGGCGGGGCCGGAGTCGGAGCTGAACCGGCTCGCGTACATCGTGACCAGCGGGCCGCACATGCCCAGACAGTGCGCACCGCCGAGCAGTCCGATCAGGAGGAACGCCGAGAGTTCGAGCTGTTCGGCCGTGGAGAATCCGAGATGAAGGCCGACTGTCAAGAGCACGTCCGCCGTGAGCGAGGAGCCTACCATGGGAGTCACACAGACGATCTTGATCCGAGTCGGGCGTGACGACACTAATATGTTCACCCCGGTGCTCCCTGGCTGGGAACGCGGGACGTGGCCGACGAGACACGTACTCGCGAGCGGAGGGGAGCGGAGCCTCTCCCGAAATATTCGCCAGATCCAGTCTGTCACCCACACCGTACAGGTATTGTACCGCAGTCGTACGGAGTGACCTCCATCGGAGACACCGCTCCACAGCGCCACGTACTGGACGTACCTATCGGTGATGATCAGACGAGTAACTGATGGTGCCTTACCATATGTATCAGAATTATAAAATTAAAATAACGTACATTCCTCTCTCCCGCTCATGGATCTAACCGATCCGGACACACCCGATCCGACGGCACAGAACCGTCGGCAGTTCATGCAGCGAACCGGAGCCGCGTCGGTCGTTGCGGCTCTCGGCCTGTCCGGGCAGGCGACGACGGCGAGCGCGGCGGTCGACGAGAACGGCGAGTTTGAGCGCGACCCGTTCACGCTCGGCGTCGCTTCCGGCGACCCGCTGCCCGGCTCGGTTATCGTCTGGACGCGACTTGCTCCCGACCCGCTCGCCGTGGCGGGCGGGATGCCGGACGAACCAGTGGACGTCGCGTGGAAGGTCGCGACCGATGACTCCGTAACCGACATCGTGGCGAGCGGAACCGCGACTGCCGAACCTGCCCACGCCCACACGGTCCACGTCGACGTATCGGGACTGGAGCCGAACACGGAGTACTACTACCAGTTTGCCGCCGGCGGCACCGAGAGTCCGATCGGCCGGACGAAGACGGCCCCTGGGCCGGGAACGAGCATCGACGAGTTCCGGTTCGCCTTCGCCTCCTGCCAGCAGTGGCCCGACGGCTACTTCACGCCGTTCGCGCACATGGCCGCGGACGACCTCGACCTGATCGTCCACCTCGGCGACTACATTTACGAGTACGGCATCGGGAACGACAGCGCCCGGGACACGTCACTCCCGCAGGATTTCCGGGCTGAGACGGAGACGCTGGAGCGGTACCGCCAGCAGTACGCCCTCTACAAGTCGGACCCCGACCTGAAGGCCGCCCACGCTAGCGCGCCGTGGCTCGTTACCCGCGACGACCACGAGGTCGATAATAACTGGGCCGGCGACGTCCCGCAGGATCCGGACAAACAGACCATGGAGGCGTTCTTGAAGCGGCGCGCCGTCGCGTTCAAAGTCTACTACGAGCACATGCCGTTCCGACTGGCCCAGAAGCCGGATGGGTCGAACCAGAAGCTCTACCGGAACTACGCGTTCGGCGACCTGATCGAGTTCAACGTCCTCGACACGCGGCTGTACCGCGACGACCAAGCGTGTGGCGACTCGTTCGTCGCCGTCGACTGCGCGGAGCGGTTCGCCGAGGACCGCACGATCCTCGGCGACGCCCAAGAAGAGTGGCTGGTGGACAACCTCGAAACGTCCGAGGCGACGTGGGATGTCCTCGCCAACCAGCTGCCGATGGCGAAGATGGACTACAAGATCGGGTTATTCACCGGGAGCTCTGAGGGTGAGGGGTTCCGGACTGACCAGTGGGATGGCTACGTCGCCGACCAGAACACTGTCTTCCGGACGTTCGAAGATCACGTCCGGAACCCAATCGTCGTCACCGGCGACATCCACCGACACTTCGCGAACGACCTCGTCAGCCCCGACACGGGCGAGCCGATCGGCGCGGAGTTCGTCGGCACGTCGATCACCTCGGGTGGCGACGGCACCGATATGGACGCGTTCGGCGAGGAGATGATCGCCGAGAACGACAACGTGCGGTACTACAGCGGCAAGCGAGGGTACGTCCGATGTACCGTCAGGCCCGACGAGTGGCAGACCGACTACCGGGTCGTCGAGCACGTGACGAAACCCGAGTCACCGGTCCGGACGGACGCCCGGTTCACGGTCCGTGAGGGCACCCCGGGGCTCCAGCAACCACCGACGACGATCACGGCCGACTCGCTGGCGGTGCGCAACGGGAAGGCGGGGACCGCGACGCTGTCGGGACGGTGGCTCCCGGACGGTTTCGCCGGCGGAGAGATCACCGTCACGGTCACCGAGCCCGAGGTGGCCACGCTCCGCGGCGTCGAGGTTGCCGACCCGTTCGGTCTCGCGGAGACGAACGTCAGCGACGACGACACCACCGCGACGATCAGGCTCGTCGATATCGAGGACGCAGTGCCGCCGGTGCCCGGCGGGACCGACGTCGAACTCGCGTCACTCACCGTCGCAGGCGGGACGGCGGGAACGACCGACGTCATGGTCACCGCCGACCGACTCGACTCCGACGCCGGCGAGACGGTCGAGACCCGAACGTACCCGGGAGTGGTGGTCGTCGGACCGCCGCCAGTCGGCGACAACACGGCCGCGCCGTCCGACCTCGACGGCGACAGACGGTTCGAGGACCTCAACGGCAACGGCCGTCTCGACTACGACGACGTCACCACGCTGTTCGACGAGTTCGACGCCGACAGCGTCCGGCTGAACGAGGCCGCCTACGACTTCAACGAGAACGGCAAACTCGACTACGACGATGTCGTCGACCTCTACGAGCGAGTGAACTGAGCGGGGGTCAGGCGGGACAGCGTGGGCGGCATGGGCGGCGCTCAGTCGACGTCCTCGGCGTCGGCACCGTCACGCTGTTCGAGGTATACTTCGCGCCACTCCTCGCTCGCGTTGACGACGATGCCGAGTGAGTCGCCCGCGGGCGTGAGCGAATACTCCACGCGAACCGGCTTCCGAGCGAACCATTTATACACGATGTAAAACAATCAATCGTCATAGAGAGTTGTTCACATGGCTCAATCGATGTTCCTCCTCAGCGTCCTGACGGGAACGGTGCTCGTCGCGCTCGTCGCGTTCTTGAACGCTCGCGGGTGGCGGCAGTACACACCGGCCACGCTCGGGCTTCGCCCGGGGCAGGCCGACCGGTCGCCAGTGACGGAACTGGCCGGGAACCCGACCGTCTGGGTCGTCGCCTTCCTCGGGGCCATCCTCGCCTTCGGCGGTGCGACCGTGGCGTTCGTCAGCGGGGGAAGCGTCCCCGAATCGGTGGTCCAGAGCGCGGGCGTCGTCCTCGTGGTCGGCGCCGCGGTCATCGCCGTCAGCTACCTCTTTTTCGGGACGTTCATGGCGGCGCGCGGTCGCGGCGTCAGCAACGCCGCCGCCGCCGCGCTCGGGTCGTGGGCGCTCGGCCTCTTGTTCATCCTCGTCCTCGTGGTGAAGCTCATGGGGATGATCTGAGCCGCCGTCGATGAGCTACGGGACGCGATCGGTCGGCGGGTCCGACTGGCTCCACCGGCCGGAGGCGTGGTGGCTCGCGTGCTTGCTCGTCGTCGAGACGGTCGGGCTCGTCGGCTACTTCGCGCTCACGAACGCCGAGGTTCAGGCCGTCAGATACGTGCTCTACCCGTTCGTCTGGATCAACGTTGGCGTCTTAGCCGTCGTCCACGTCACCCCACGGGCGACGAGCCGCCGGGTACGGCTCGGTGCCACCGCCGTCGCGGCCGGCTACTTCGTCGTCCTCGGACTGCTCGCGGGGCTGGTCAGCGTCGACACCGCGGCGCTTCTCGGCGGCGGACACGGCCACTCGCACGCGCACGTCCACGGCGTTCAGGTGGCGATGACCGCACCCGGCTGGGGGCCGCGCGTCGGCTACGCCGGCTCCGTGCTCACGGTCAACCTCGTCCCCTTCCGCGTCATCGGCTACCTCGCGCTCTCGTATCTCGTCTACGCCGCCCTCTGCGACCTCGCCGGAACCGCCCTGTCGGGGGTCCTCGGCTTCGGTTCCTGTCTGAGCTGTCTCCCCGTCTTCGGCTCGTTCGCCGCCGGCCTCGCGGGCGGGACGGGCGTCGTCACCGCGCTTTCGGCGCTCTCGGTCGACGTCTCGACCGCCGTCTTCGTCACGAGCGTCCTCGTGCTCGCGATCCGACCCACCCGCGATGCGTCCTGACGACCACACCCCACACGAATGACACCGACGCGACACCCTCTCGATACCCGCGTTCGCCGTCGCCTCGTCGCCGCCGGTGCGGGCGCGCTGGCCGCCCTCGCGTGGTTCGTCCAGCCCGCGGCCGCACACGCCGGTTCGCTCAGCGGTTCGCTCGGCTCCGTCCAGGCCCCGTTCTGGCTGGTCGTCGTCACCGGCGGCGGGATCGTCGCCGCCTCCTTCCTCTTCGCGACGCTCGTCACCGACCACGACACCATCCGCGAGGTCAACGACCGTCGCGTCGTCCTCCCGGTGGACGCGCTGCGCCGGCTCGTTCCCGTCGTCCGGGGGCTCGGCGTCCTCGGGCTGGTGGCCGTCGTCGTCGTCGGCCTCGTCGGCCCGCGCGACCCGCTCGTGAACCTGGGCGTGCTCACCGTCTGGGTCGGCTGGTGGGCCGGCTACACCATGTCCGCGTATCTCGTCGCCGACAGCTGGCCGCTCGTGAGCCCCTGGCGGACCCTCTCCTCGCTGCTGCCTCGAGGAAACCGCTCACTCCCCGAGCGGGTCGGCGCGTGGCCGAGCGTCGTCGGCCTCCTCGGCCTGGTCTGGCTCGAAGTCGTCAGTCCGGTCGGCGAGAGCCCGACCACGCTCGCGGTCGTCGTCTGCGTCTACACCGCGGTCACCCTCGCCGGAGCGGCGCTGTACGGGAACGCGTGGTTCGAGTACGTCGACCCCGTGGCGCGCGTGTTCCGGCTGTACGGCCGCATGGCTCCGATCCAGCGGAACGATCCGACGGCCACCGGCGTCGCGGGAGACACCCATCCCGACGGGAGCGACCAGCACCGCGACGCCGCGGGCGACGGTGGCGTCGAACTCCCGCCCAGACGGGACGACGCCGCGACCGACGACGCGGACGCGGGCGACCGCGGTCGGGACGCGGTCCGGGAGGCCACGGCGACCGCGGGGGAGGTCACGGGCGACACGGGTCCGACGCTGTCGGTGCCGGGGACGGCGCTCGCGCGCTACCGGGGCGCGATGGGGAGCGACGACGTCGCGTTCGTCGTCGCGCTCCTGTGGGTGACGACGTACGACGGGCTGGTGTCGACGCCGACGTGGAACGGCGTCGTCGGCGGCCTCGCCACGATCGTCCCGCCGCTCGTCACCCACCTCGTCACCGTCGTCGGCGGCTTCGGGCTCTTTTTCCTCGTCTACCGGGTGTCGACCCGGTTCGTCAGGGAGACCGCCGAGACGTACGTCACGACCCCGTTCGTCGCGGGCTGGTTCGCCCCGGCGCTCGTCCCCATCGCCGCGGGCTACCACGTCGCGCACTTCCTCGGGTACTTCCTCTCGCTCGCGCCCGCGCTCGCGGCGCTCCTCGCCTCGCCGCTCGCTCCCCCCACGACCGTCACCCTCGTGACTCTCCCCGGGTGGTTCGGGAGCCTCCAGTTGGGGTTCGTTGTCGCCGGCCACCTCCTCGCGGTCTGGGTGGCACACGCCCGGGCGTTCGAACTCTTCCCCGGACGGCTCCAGCCCATCCGCAGCCAGTACCCGTTCGTCGTCGTCATGATCGTCTACACGATGACGAGCCTCTGGGTCGTCGCCCAACCGTTCACTGCACCCCTCACCTAACCATGTCCACGTCCACGCCACAGCCACGCCGCGTCGTTCCCGAGACCCTCGTTCCGGACGGCGAGACGCCCGTGACGACCTGCCCGTACTGCGACCGGCCCTTCGCCCGGCGTCGACACGGCGTCCTCCACGTGGTCGAGGCGCATCCCGACCGCGCGAGCGAGGCCGAACGGGCGGCGTACGACGACGCGCACGAGGAGGAGTCAAACGACCTGTTCGTCTACCACCTGAAGGTGATGTTCGCGCTCGGCGCGCTGTACGCGGCGTTCGTCATCTCGGCGGTGATCGCGTTCAGCGTCGCCGGGTGAGTCCGAGCGAAGTCGGTGGCCAGTCAGTGGCCCGCGTCCGCGTTCGCGCCCTCGGGATACGAGACAGTCGCGACGATGCCGGTGAGCGCACCGACCCCGACGAGCGCGACGAATCCGCCGACGTAGACGAGCGACCCGGCGCCGTGGGCCGCCTCGCCGACGAGGAGGACGACGACCCCGGCGACGGTCGCCAACAGCGAGACGGCGACGACCATCGGGCCCTGCAACAGCCCCGGGCGACTCCGGCTGTACAGCGCGAACAGGGCGGTCGCCACCCCCACGGCACCCACCGACGCGGCGACGAACGGAACGAGTACGCTCTCGGCCATGTGTGCACTGATACCATCCACCAGTATTAAACGTTCGGCGCGGCGGGTGCGATCACTCGAACTCGCGGTCGTTCAGACCGACGAACAGCGTGTCCTCGACGAGCGCGTTCACCGCACGACGGAGCCGCTCCGACACCGCCTGATGGGAGACGTCGAACTCCTCGGCGAGTTCTTCGAGCGTCACGGCGCGCGGCACCTCGAAGTAACCGTGCGAGGCCGCGGTCGCGAGCACCTCGTACTGCTGGGTGGTCAGCCCGTACCGGCCGGCGGGTTCGCTGTCGAGGTCGCGGATCGACGCCACCTCGAAGTTCAGCCCGTGTTCGTCGCAGAAGTCGTGTGTCATCGAGAACAGCGACCGCCGGGGGTACAACACCCGGAGCTTCCAGTGGTCCTCCCGGCCGACGGCGTCGATGATCGTCGCCTCGGAGTTGGTGAGCATCTGCACGATGAGGTCGACGTGGCCGATCCACTCCATCTGGAAGAGCCACTCGTCGTCGAAGTCGCCGACGAGCGTGACGTTGTCGACAGTCGGGTCGGCTTCGAGCGTCTCCTCGACCGCCTCTCTGGAGGCGCCACGGATCCACAACAGGGGCATCACGACCTCGTCGCCCGTACTGACGATCCGTTCGACCTCGAACATCAGGTCCGGGAGCGTCTCGAGCGAGTGGTCGAGCGCGAACTCGCTCGCGGGGACCGTCCCGGAGACGATAGTTGGCATGAGTGTGACACCACGCCCGAAGGTGTTAGAGATTGTTTTCGACACTGCGTGACAGTCGGGCCGATCGACACGCCACCGCGGGAGCCGGGGCGCACACGCAAGCAGCACGCTGAGGTCGCGAGCACCGGTAGTCGAAGCCGCGATGAGCACTGTTCAGATCACGGACGACGACATCGGCAAAGCGGTCGTCAACGCGGAGGGCGACAACGTCGGCATCGTCAGCGCAGTCAGATACGGCACGGCGTACGTCGATCCCGACCCGGGGATCAAGACGAGGCTCACCGCCGCACTCGGCTGGGACGACATCGACGACGAAGACGGCTACCCGCTGCAGGAACGGGCCATCGCGACGATCACGGACGACCAGATCCGCCTCCGTTCGGACCTGTGAGACGCCCGGGCCGTGTCCGGACCTATGAGACGCCCGGGCCGTGGTGTGTCGCCCGCGCGTTGAGACCGACAGCCGTCGACCCGGGTTCGGATGCGGGTCGGCGTGCCGGCGTGTCGGTAGAGTGACGGACGAGGGGAAGTGAGGAACGGACGACGAGCGGAAAGGAGAGGGGAGAGGCGACTTTTTTCGAAGGAGACGCTCGCCGAGTGACTGGCATCCGAGCGCACGGGACCGGAGGACAGCGTGACGAGAGAACGAGCCGTCGGTGTGGGGGTCGGCGCCCGACCGTGGGCTCGGGAGCGCCGCCGTTATTTCACCATCGCCTCGCACGACGCCGCACAGTCGCCGAGGACGTCGACACAGGCCCGACAGTGGTCGTGGTCGTGCGTCTCACACTCGGCCGCGCAGTCGCGGCAGACGGTCGCACACAGCCCGGCCAGCGCCTCGCGGTGGTCGGAGCCGCGGGCGAGCGCCCGCGCGTGGAGCGACGCCACGTCGGCCACGTCACGACAGAGGCGGACGCAGTCGCCCATCTCCGGACCCATGTCGGCGCACTCGTCGGCACACCACTCGGACACCGTGACGGCCTGTTCACACAGCCGGAGACAGTCGCGTTCGCTCTCGGTCAGGTGTTCCACGTTCGCCGGCACGTCGGTCGATGACATCACAGGTCACCACAGGGAACCGCGGGTTAGCTGAATTGAGGCGCTAAGCCCCCTTCCTCAGCGAGCGCCGACCGAACGGGAGGCGCGAGCAGGGAGGGGATACAGCGCCGCACGGTTCTCATACACTCTACGGTTGCAGGCCCACAGGCCCACGTAATCGCAACTGTTTTGTGCATATAGTGAATACGATGCATACGGTGAAACGGACCACAATCACGCTCCGAGAGGACCAACACGAGTGGATTCAGGAACACCACCTAAATCTCTCGTCGTTCATCCGCGAGCGGCTTGACGAGTATATCGAGGAACACGAGTAGCGAATGTACTACGCCTACAAGTACCGTCTCAAGCCGTCCGACGCCCACCGTGAGGAGTTGGACCGACACCGAGACATTTGTAGGCAACTGTACAATCACGCGCTCTACCGCTTCGACCAAATTTCCGAGGGCGCAGGCACGCTCAATCAGCGTGTTCGGTCCATCCGAGACGAAATCCCGTCCCTGAAAGACTGGTGGGATGGCCTCTCGGACGTGTATTCAACAGTTCTGCAAACCACAGTCATGCGAATCGAGCAGAACGTCAAAGGACTCTCGGCACTCAAGGAGAACGGATACGGCGTCGGCCAACTCAAGTGGAAGCCACCACGGGAGTTCCGCAGTTTCACGTACAGTCAGTCTGGCTTCAAGCTCGACAAGAAGGGTGGTCAGACTGTGCTGTCACTCTCGAAACTCGCGGACATACCGATTCGGCTTCACCGCGCCATCCCCGACGACGCCACGCTCAAGCAGGTCACGCTCAAGAAAGAGCCGACGGGCGAGTGGTTTGCCACCTTCGGCGTCCAACTGGACCGTGAACCGCCTGAGACACCCGAGAATCCCGAGAAGTGCGTCGGCATCGACGTAGGGATTCTCAAGTACGCCCACGACACCGACGGCACGGCGGTCGGGTCGCTCGACCTCTCCGACGAACGCGAACGCTTGGAGCGCGAGCAACGGAAACTCTCGCGGAAGCAACACGGGTCGAACAACTACGAGAAGCAACGGCGGCGCGTGGCGGGGTGTCACGCCGACCTTCGACGGAAGCGCCGCGACTTCTTGCACAAGCTCTCGAACTACTACGCTCGGGAGTACGACCTCGTAGCGGTCGAAGACCTGAACGTGAAGGGGATGCTGGAGTCGCCGTCGAACAGCCGCAACACGGCGTCGGCGGCGTGGCGGACGTTCCTCTCGTTGCTCGAATACAAGTGTGAGCGGAAGGGAACGCACTTCGTCGCGGTCAACCCGAGAGGGACGACCAAAGAGTGCGCGTCGTGTGGTGTCTCGACAGAGAAACCGTTGTGGGTCCGTGAACACTCCTGTCCCTCGTGCGGGTTCGAGGCGGACAGAGACGCGAACGCGGCGTGGAACATTCTTTCTCGTGGGCTCAAAGACGTAGGAGTGGGATACTCCGAATCAACGCCTGTGGAGACTGCGCTCCCTGTGGATACACCTGTGTCTGCAAAGCGCGTCGTGGAAGCAGGAAGCCCTACCCTCAAGGAGCGAACGGCGTCAGCCGTGAGCGAGTAGGGTAGGGTAGTTCACCAGCGTTCGGCCTGCAGCTGAAAGCGCTCGCACGAGCAGCGACGCGCCACACGGTGATCGAGGCTCAGGCCGTGTCGTAGCCGCCGCGTGTCGCGGCGGCGATGAGCGCGAAGACGGCCCCGCCGAGCACGAGCCCGGGGGCCAACACCAAAAACAGCGGCCGCCCGCCGGTCACTTTCAGCATCATCACCGTCACCCCGACCCAGACGGGCACCGAGAACAGGAGGGCGTAGCCGAGCGCCGTCCGGTCGAACCCGCGACGGTCCGTCCCCTCGGCACCGCCCGTCGGCGTCTCCGTCGACCGCGACTCGGCCGCCTCGTCCATACCCCCGACTCGTGACCCGTCGGTTTGAATCTCACGCCGGCTTCGCCCATTGGGCCCCGACCGAACGGCCTCCCGTTTCGACGAGCCGTGTCGCCGCAAAAATGTAGATCTACAGGAGATAATCCTACCTCGGATGGATAGAATTTAATAGGGGTGTTCGGAAGAGGTTACCACGCATGAAAATCGAACGGCCGACAGAGGTTTCCCCCGAGTACTGCCCGTCGTGCAACACGGAAATGCTGTACAGCGGGACGCAACCGGCCGGCCTCGCGCAGTTCTTCTGTGAGGTGTGTGACTACCGGCACGACACCCTCATCGACTGGTAGGCGACACACCGCGGGTTCTCTTACACCGATCCAAACGATTAAGTCGTCACCGCCAAACGCGTTGGGTGTAGAATATATAATGGTCGTTCCTGAACGTCCGGCGGCGATCCCGACGGAGCACTGTCCGTCCTGTGGTACCGAGATGCTGTACAGCGGCACACAACCGGCCGGCCTCGCACAGTTCTTCTGCGAGGAGTGCCAGTACCGCCACGACCGGTTCGTCGGCAGCGAGGTACCGACGGCCTACGACGATCACGGCCGGACCGGCGCGGACTGACGGGAGCGACGTTTCGGTATCCGTCGCGGATCACTTCTCGGAGGGATTACCCGGAGTCGGGTACCCCCTCAGAGGATCGAGTACGACGCCGCGAGCGTGAGCGCCAGCGCCGCCGCCAGACCGATCCCCATGAGGTAGGTCAACGAACGCGGCTCCCATCGGAGGTGCTGGAAGTACGCCACGACGAGCAGCGCCTTCACCGCGGAGAGCACCATGATGAGGCCGAACGCCGTCCAGTACGCGAGGCCGGCGAACTCGACGAGCACCTGCACCGTCGCCGAGACGAACAGTACCACGTAAATCACCGTGTACAGTTTGGTTGAAGTCATGGATGGTCACCTCACAGGATGTAAAAGAGCGGGAAGAGGAACAGCCAGACGATGTCGACGAAGTGCCAGTAGAGGCCGAAGTACTCCAGCGACCGGTTGTCCTCGAGGTACGCACCCCGCCAGGCGCGCGCGATCAAGAAGAGGGTGATGAACAGACCGACGATGACGTGTGCGGCGTGCAGCCCCGTCGTGAGGAAGAACGTCGAGGTGCGCACGTTGGTCGACAGCCACATGCCCTCGTGGAAGAGGTGGTTCCACTCGATCGCCTTGTTGCCGAGGAAGCCTACGCCGAGGACGAACGTCGTCGTGAGCGTGGCGACGACGCCCCACTTGTGTTTCTTCTCCGCGGCGATGAGCGCGAGGACGACGGTGAAACTGCTCGTGAGCAGGAGGTACGTGTTCATCAGCCCCGGGACGGGGTTCGACGGGACGGGCTCCCAGGCGGCCCAGCCGAACGCCACCCTGGTGAAGACGTACGCGCCGATGAAGCCGCCGAACAGCACCACGTCGCTGGCGAGGAAGATCCACATCCCCACCTTGCCGTTCTCGATGCCGTCGAACGGCCACGCCTCCCCCTCGCCGCCGGGGAACGCCGTGAACGGTTCGAGCCCCCACGAGAGCAACGAACCCACCGTCACGGCCCCGCCGACCGCCGTCGCGGCCATGTAGACGTTCGCCATCGTCCCCTCACCGAAGGAGGCGTCTTGGACCCCTGAGAGGCCCAAGAAGAGGAGGAACATGCCGAGACTCAACACCGCCGGCCAGATGCTGGCGTGGTCGGCGTGGAAGTCGTCGTCTTCGGTCTCGATCTCACGGACTTGGACCTTCGACCGCGCGGCGTCGGCCGCCGTCGCGAGGCCGCCGTCCGTCTGCGCCGCCGCCGACGAGGTGAGGAACTCCAGGTTCCCGTTCTCGTACGTCGGCGTCCCCGGGAAGTTCTCCAGGATCGGCGGGGACGACACCGCCCACTCGGCCGTCGAGCCGTACTTCCAGGGGTTGTCGGGGGCGGGGTCACCCGAGAAGGCGCTCTTGCCCAGGTTGTAGAACATGATGAGGAACGAGAGCCCGAGGACGAACCCGCCGATCGTCGCGACCTTGTGCCACGGTTCGAGTCCGGGGGCGTAGTCGAACACCCGCCGGGGGGTCTCCCAGGCGATGAACAGCGGGAAGTACAGGAGGTTGAAGCCGACGAAGTAGACGCCGAAGTGGAGTTTACCGAGGAACTCGTCGTACATCCGCCCGGTCATCTTCGGGAACCAGTAGTACAGCCCGCCGACGAGCGCAGTAATACCGCCGACCATCACGTAGTGGAAGTGCGCGACCACCCAGTACGTCCCGCGGAACTCGTAGTCAAGCACCACGGCACCGAGGAACACGCCCGTGATCCCGCCGATGATAAAGAGGAGAAGCGCGCCGAACGAGAAGAGGAACGGCGTGGTAAAGCGGATCTTCCCCTTCAGCATGGTGTAGATGAGCGCGAACACCATCAGGTCGAACGGGAGAGAGATGCCGATGGTGGTCACCATGAAGAGCGTCTTGATCTGGAGGTTGATCGTCGTGAGGAACATGTGGTGCATCCACACCACGAACGACTGGAGCGCGACGAGAACCATCGCGGCGATGAACCACTTGCGACCGACGATGCGTCGCCCAGTGAAGGTCTGGAAGCACTCGGCCATCACGCCCAGCGCGGGGAAGAAGACGATGTACACCTCGGGGTGGCCGAAGAACCAGAACAGGTGGGTCCACAGGAGCGACCCCGCGGGCGACTCCATCGCGAAGTAGGTCGTCCCCAGGAGGCGGTCCGACGAGAGGATGATGAGTGCCGCGAGCAGCGCCGCGAAGGCGAAGAGCATCATCCACACCGTCAGCAGGATCGACCACGTGAACAGCGGTAAGTTACGCAGTGTCAACCCCTTCGCGCGCATGCGATGCATCGTCGTCAGGAAGTTCACGGAGGAGACGGTCACCGAGGCGACGAAGAGAGTGAGCGCCAGCACCGCCGTGGAGGCCCCCACGTCGGGGGTGAACGTCGGCACGTTCAGCGGCGCGTACATCGTCCACCCGCCCGCGAACGTCCCGCCCTGGAAGAAGGAGATGCCGAACAGCAGGCCCGACGCGAGGTAGAGCCAGTAGCTGAGCGCGTTTAACCTGGGAAAGGCGAGGTCTTTCGCCCCGATCTGCAGCGGGACGACGTAGTTCGCAAAGCCGAAGGCAAACGGCGAGAGGAACCAAAAGACCATCAGCAGGCCGTGCGCGGAGACCGCCTGGTTGTACGCACCCGGGCTCAGGATGACCTCTGTCGCCTCCCGAGGTGCCCACAGCTGGATGCGCATCAGCCACGCGAGCACCCCACCGAGGACGAGGAAGAACAGCGACGTCACCACGTAGAGGATGCCGATGTCCTTGTGGT
This sequence comes from Salinigranum marinum, assembly GCF_024228675.1. NCBI lineage: Archaea > Methanobacteriati > Methanobacteriota > Halobacteria > Halobacteriales > Haloferacaceae > Salinigranum > Salinigranum marinum. Next base: position 2,450,640 of record NZ_CP100461.1, read on the forward strand.
TCGTCGTGATGAACCACCGTTTGATGCTGTTGGTCCCCGGGAAATCGTGGCCGTGGTCGTCAGCGTGATCCGTCTCGGCGGCGGGCACCGCGAGTTCCCCACTGACGGTGCCGCCGTCGGTCTGTCCACCGTCCGTCTCTACGTCGTGTTCGGGTTCGTCGTCAGGTTCGGTCATGATGCACTCGCGTTGGTGTCGTTGTACCAGGCGCGGTACTCGTCAGGCTCCATCACCACCACGTCGGCGGTCATGTACGAGTGGCCGGCGCCGCAGAGTTCGTAGCAGTTCGCGGTGTACGTCCCGGTCTCTTCGGCGATGAACCACGTTTCGGAGGTTTGCCCCGGGATGGCGTCGGACTTCACCTTCAACTCGGGTATCCCGAAGTTGTGGAAGACGTCCGCGGAGGTGATCCGCAACCGGACGCCCTGGTCGGCGGGCACCCGGAGGACGCCGTCGGTCGTGTGGCCGTTCGGGTACGTGAAGCGCCAGCCGAACTGGTAGCCCTCGACCTCGACCTCCAGTGAATCGGCCGCCGACGGTCCCTCCTCGACGTAGAGGAGCGTCCCGTACGTCCACGCGACGAGCGAGATGACGATGACGGCACTCAGCGCGAAGGAGGTGAACAGCTTCTTACCTTTTCCGCCCCCCTCGGGGAGTTCGCCCAGGACGGGTCGGTCGACGTCGTCCTCCTCACCCGTGTCGCGGTACTTGTACGCGTTGTACAGCATGTACGCAACGACCACGATCCCGACGAGCGTCCCCAAGAGGAGAAACACCGTGAAGATGCGGTCGAACACGAACACGCGTGTCCCCCGCGGAATCAGTCCCGACTGGGCGAGAGTCGTCGGGAGACCGTGCGGCAGAGTCATGGACATTGGTAACACACTACCTTCGTTAATAATCATTATGACCCCTACTTAGCGGTTTCGGGGCCGATCCGGTCAGGAACGGCCGCCGACGGCGCGTCGCTCGTGGACGGGAGGGGCATCGCTGACGGAGCATGGTGAGCGCCGAACACGGGACGGCAGGAGGAACCGAAATGAGGGCCGACTCGCCGACCGGGCCGTCCGGTCAGACCTCGTGCTGGGGGATGCCGGTGGTCCGGTCGAGCACGAAGCCGAGCGTGGCCCCGTAGACGCAGTGACCGAGCAACGAGACGACGAGGAAGATACCGACCGCGAGCGCGCCCGTCCCAGGCCAGAACGCGGGCGCAAAGCCCGTCCAGAAGAACGTCGCGAAAGTCACTCCCCGCAGGTACCGCGGTTCGCGCGGCGGGAGGAACGAGCCGACGACGAGGAAGATGAGCGGGAGGACGAACGTCCCACCCATCCCGAAGACGACCATGCCGAGCATCGCCGTCGGTTCGATGCCGAAGAAGGCCGCGAAGCCGGCGAACCGAGTGATGGGTTCGGTCAGAAACAGCCCCAGTGCCTGCGGGATCCCGACCAGGACGGGCAGCATGAGCACCGTCCCGAGCAGGCCGCCCCCCATCGACATGAGGACGACCTTGGCAGAGATCGGCAGGCCCAGTTCGGAGATGGTTCCGCTTTCGATCGCGACGGTGTCGGCCTCCGCAGGTTCTCCACTCATCCTGCCCCGGTGTACTCGCTCCTTCGTGATAAATGGTGACATTACTCACGAAAGGGAGGGACGCTCAGTCGCGGTCGAGCACCTCGCGCCGCCGCTCGTACTCGTCGTCGTCCAGGTCACCGCGCGCGTACGCGAGTCGGAGCTCCGCGAGCGCGTCGTCCTCGTCGGGACGGCCGGTCGCGACGCGGTAGAGCAGATAGCCCGCGCCGACGACGACCGCGAGGAACAGCAGTCGCATCGCGGCGCCGACGAGGAACAGCCAGCCGGGGGCCGCGCCGCCGTCGGTCCACATGCCGCCCTGGACGCCGCCCATCATCGGACCGTACCCCATGTAGCCCATCATCCCGCCGCCGACGAGGAGGACCGGGAGGATCACTAGCACGCCGAGCGCGGCGAGGGCGAGCGTTACGAGTCGTCTGTCGGTCGAAGTCGTTGTCATGAGTTCCCCCTGTGTCGTGCGGTCGACACGGCACCACAGGGAGCTGTACGCGCTCGCCGTTCAATGCGGTTGCTGTTCAGTTATCGTCAGTCCGTGGCGGTCGACACCTTCGAATCGAAAGCGATGGACGGTCACCGGTTCGGTCGATCGCCTCGCGAGCGCGACTGCAACGGCCGCCCCCCGAACCACCCCGTTCGGTGGGCGGATGACGACCAAGGCCTTTGTCGGTGGCCGGAGTGACACCGTACATGGAAACTGAGACCCAGCCGACAGGAGAAGGGACCAACATCGAGGGGGAGGCCCCGGTCATCGAGTCGACGGTCGAGACGGACGAGGCCTCGATCGTGGACGAGGCGGAGCTGGAACGGACGCTCGGGCTGTCGGGCGGGCTCGCGATCGGCATCGGGACGATGATCGGGGCGGGGATCTTCGTCTTCCCGGGGCTGGCGGCGGGCCGCGCCGGACCCGCCGCGGCCGCGTCCTTCGCCATCGGTGCCGTCGTCGCGCTGCTCGTCGCGCTCCCGGCCTCCGAACTGGCGACGGCGATGCCGAAAAGCGGCGGCGGCTACTACTACATCTCGCGTGGCCTCGGCGCGCTGGCCGGCACCGTCGTCGGACTGTCGCTGTGGTTCGGGCTGGTGTTCGCGACCGCCTTCTACCTCGTCGGCTTCGGCTACTACGCGGTCGACACCCTGACCGAGCTCGGGATCGTCGTCGGCGAGGAGTGGGTCGTCCCGCTGGCGCTCGTGGTCGGGGCGGGCTTCACCGTGTTGAACGTCACCGGGACGGAGAACGCCGCGAAGCTCCAGAACGGCATCGTCGCGCTGTTGCTGTCGATCCTCGGCGCGTTCCTCCTGTACGGCGGGCTCGACGCTGTCGGGCTCGTCGGCGACCCGAGCACCCCGGAGACGTTCGCGCCGTTCGGCCCGTTTCCCGTGTTGACGACCGCAGCGCTCGTCTTCACGTCGTACCTGGGGTTCGCACAGGTCGCGACCGTCGCCGGCGAGATGAAACGTCCCGGCCGGAACCTCCCGCTGGCGATGATCGGCTCCGTCCTCGTCGTCGGCGTCCTCTACGTCCTGACCGTCTTCGTGGCGACGAGCGCGTTCGAGAGCGCCCGGCTGGAGACGTTCGGCGAGACCGCGATGGTCGAGGTCGGACGACACTACCTCGGGGCCGCGGGGGCGTTCGCCATCGTCCTCGGCGGACTGCTCGCGACGATGTCCAGCGCCAACGCCTCGATCCTCAGCACCTCGCGGGCGATCTACGCCGTCTCGAAGGACGCGCTCGTCCCCCGGTGGGCGAGTCGGATCAACCTCAGATACGGCACGCCACACGTCGCGCTGGGGCTGGCCGGCGGGCCGATCCTCGTGTTGGTCGCGACCGGGCAGGTCGAACTGCTCGCCGAGATCGCCTCCTTTCTCCACCTCGTCCTCTACGGCCTCATCTGCGTGGCGCTCATCGCCCTCCGTCGCGACGAACCGGAGTGGTACGACCCCGACTTCCGGGCACCCGGTTACCCCGTCGTGCCGGCGGTAGGCGCGGTCGCCAGCGTCGGGCTCATCGGGTTCATGCGGCCCGCGTCGCAACTCATCGGGGTCGCGATCATGCTCGTCTCGGCCGCGTGGTACCGTTTTTATGCCCGGGACGTGAAGCTGAAGGGAGCGCTGTGATGACACACGTACTCGTACCAGTCCGGGTGCTCGAAGGGCAGTCCGTCTCTCTCGGACTGATGGAGCTCCTCGGGACGATGGACGTGACGGTGCTCGGCTACCACGTGCTCCCCGAGCAGACGCCGCCCGACCAGGCGCGACTCCAGTACGAAGACCGCGCCACCGAGGCGCTCGAGGACATCGCCGAGGAGTTCAGACAAGCCGGCGGCGCGGCCGACTACCGCCTCGTCTTCACCGCCGACCGGGCCCAGACCGTCGACCGCGTGGCCGACGAAATCGACGCTCGGGCGTACGTCGTCACCGGGGCGACGGGCACGGTCGACCGCCTGCTCGTCCCGCTGACGGGCGACGTCGATGCCGACCGAATCCTGTCGTTCGTCGCCGACCTCGTCGGCGGCCGCGACATCGGCGTCACGCTGTTCTTCGCGGGCGAGGCGGAGGCGGACGGGGGGCGGGAACTGCTCGCCGAGGCCGCCGCCGTCCTCCGCGAGCGCGGGATCGACGTCCGGACCGACCGCCGCACCGACACCGGCCCGTTCGAGGGGCTCATCGAAGCCGTGGCCGGCCACGACGCCGTCGTCATGGGGGAGAAAGCGCCGTCGCTCCGGTCGATGCTGTTCGGCGAGGAAGCCGAGCGCGTCGCCGCCGAGTCCGTCGGGCCGGTGCTGGTCGTCCGTCGCGCGGAGCCGTCGACTACGTGAACTGGTCGATCGTCGAGGAGATCCGCCGGCCGATCATCTCGGGGTTGGCGTAGGTGACCGTCACCGACAGCTCCTGTTCGTTGAAGTCCTGGCCGACCGCCTCGGCGACCTCGTCGCGCTGTTCGACCTGGATGTAGAGCCGGAGGTCGTCCCCGCGCGGGATCGTCGTGAGGACGAGCTTCGAGACGTCCCGCTCGAACCGCTCGTCGGGAGTGAAGACGAGTTCCTGTGCGAACGGGCGGTCGTCGAGCCACGGCGTCTCCACGACGCCGGCGGAGTGGAACGCGAAGCCGAGCGACTCCGCGGCGTCGAACAGCGCCGCGACGAAGCCGTCGGGTTCGACGCGGACCTCATCGCTGTCGGTCGGATCGATCGCCCAGTCGATGTCGACGCCCGTCTCCAGCCAGACGCGCGGCCCACCGCGGGTCACCGGCGTCCACACCGGGATCCTGAGCGTCACCTGCTCCGTTCGCTCCTCGCCGGGTTCGATGGTGAACGAGCCGTCGAACTCGTACCGGTCAACGACCCACTCGTCCCCCTCGGACTCGGCCTTGAGGGTGAAGTAGAGGCCGCCGATCCGCTGGACGGCGTCGCCGCCCGACAGTTCGACGGCGAGATCGACGCGTTCGCCCGGGCGGACGTCCGCCTGCGGGAGGATCGTGTCGACGGTCGCCGCGCCGATACCGATACTCGAGAGCAGCCGTTTCATACGGTACACAGGTGAGTCGGGAAATAAAAGCGTTCGACTGGACGGGGCCGAGCCGGCCGGACGCGTGCGCGGTCGACCCTGGGTCGGGATCGGTCGCACACGCCACGAACAGCCCTTTATTCGTTGGGTCCGTAACTCGGCCGATGGAGATGTCGTCGCTCCCGGCGGACGTACCCGCTCCGGAGACGCTCGCCGACTACTTCCATGTCTACGAGGTCGACGTCGACGACGGGGAAGTCAGGTACTACGGCGAACCGCTCGCGCCGCAGGAGGCCGTCGTCAAGCGACTCGCACCCGTGTTCCGCGAGCGCGGCTACCGCGTCCGCGTCGAGCGCCAGCTGGGCGAGCACGTCCTCCTCGCGACCGAGCGCTCCCCCGGCGTCGACGGCGTTCCGTGGACGAACGTCGCGCTGTTCGTCGCCACCGTGGCCACGACGCTCCTGGCGGGGGCCGGCTGGTACGGGATCCCGATCACCGAAGCGCCCCTGCGGGCCGTCGAGGCGTGGCCCTTCGCGGTCTCGGTGCTCGGCGTGCTCGCGGTCCACGAACTCGGCCACTACGTCACCAGCCGGTACCACGACGTCGAGGCGTCGTTGCCGTACTTCATCCCCGTTCCCACGCTCCTCGGGACGCTGGGGGCCGTGATCCGGATGAACGACCACATCCCCAGCCGTCGGGCGCTGTTCGACATCGGCGTCGCCGGGCCACTCGCAGGGCTCGTCGCCACCGTCGTCGTCACGGCGGTCGGCGTCTCGCTCCCGCCGATCGAGACCGGCGCGATGGTCGGCGGCGGAGTCGCGACCACCGCGTCGCAGGTCGAGCTGGGCTACCCGCCGCTCATCCAGCTCGTGGCGTGGACGGTCGGTCGGCCGCTCACGTACGGCGAGCCGGGGCTGATGGTCAACCCGGTCGTCGTCGGCGGCTGGGTCGGCGCGTTCGTGACGTTTCTCAACCTCCTGCCGGTCGGCCAGCTCGACGGCGCACACGTCGTCCGGGCGCTCGTCGGCGACGCGCTCTCGGCCGTCCAGCGGTTCGTCCCCCTCGTGCTGTTCGGGCTCGCGGGCTACCTCTTCTTCTTCGAGGACGGCCGCGCGGTCGGCATCTGGGTGCTCTGGGGGCTCATCACGCTCGTCTTCGGCCGGGTGAGCGGCGTCACGCCGCTCGACGAGTCGCCCGTCGGACGCGGCCGCTGGCTCGTCGGCCTCCTCACGCTCGTCCTCGGCGTCCTCTCGTTTACCCCAGTTCCCGTCGTCGTCGGGGGGTGAGTCGCCGACGTAGCCGGGCGACTGCCAGCCTGTTCACCCGGCGGCTCGAACCTCGCCCGAACAATGGCCGATCCAGCCGAAGCGATCAGCGTCCTGGTGGCGCTCGAGTTCGTCGGGATGACGCTGGTACTGGTACTGGTACTGGTACTGTTGGTCCCCTTCGAGGTCGCGGCCCCACTCGTCCCGCTCGCGGGGCTCGTTCTGATCGCGCTGCTGTTGTTCCTGTCGTCGCGTTCGTGAACCGCCCGGGTCGGCCGCTCGGTGCGGTCCACGGCGACGGCGACCACGCTCGCTTCCGGCGTGCCAATTCTTATCAGCCGTGGCCGAGAGAGACTGCGCATGGAGGACATCTTCGTCGGCCGACTCATGTCCGCGCCCGTCGAAACGGTCAGACCGCACACGTCGCTCGACGAGGCGGCCGCGCAGCTGCTCGAACACAACATCGGCTCGGTGGTCGTCGTCGACGGGGACGGCCACCTCGAAGGCATCCTGACCGCGACGGACTTCGTCCGGCTGGCGGCCGACGACGCGGTGGCGAGCGAGGAGACGGTCGCGGAGTACATGTCGACCGACGTCATCACGACGACGGCGAACGACCCCATCGCCGACGTGGCGGACACGATGATCGACAACCGCTTCCACCACGTCCCCGTCGTCGACGACACCGAAGGCGTCGTCGGCATCATCACCACGACCGACCTCACGGCGTACGTCTCCGGACGCTGACGCCGGGGGTCGGGCGCCGCCAGGTCAGTCGATGATCTCGATGTCCGTCGAGCAGAGCGGACAGGATCGGTCGTCGCCACCGTCGTCGAGTTTCGTCGGCGATCCGGTCCAGCCGCAGTCGGGACAGAGCACGGAATCGTCGCTCATACCGACGGGTCGAGACCGAACCCACCTAAGTGCACGGGTCGTCGCGGGTCAGTCGATCCGCTCCGTTCGCTCGAACGTCACGGTCTCGCCGTCCGACCGCACGGTGGTCACGGTCGTGACCCGGCCGTCGGCGGCCTGAACGGCGAGGACGTCACCGAACCCCAGTCGGATCCGCCGCGTATCGGTGACCGTCTCTCCAGGACCGAGCGTGCCGATCGTTGCTCCCCCCTCCCAGATCGGCGCGCGCTCGGTCGTCTCGTCGCCCGCGAACAGCCGGGTCGTGACGGTCACGTTCGTCGCACGCGTCTCCCGGCTGTTCGTGAGGCCGACCGTCACGTCGCGACAGGCCGACCCGCACGCGTCGATCCGCACGATCTCGAACGCGAACGGCGGCTGGCGCGGCGTCCCGTCCCCCGCGTCGGCGTCGCCACCCGGTGCCAGGTCGGTCGTCGTGGCGACGGGGGTGGCTGTCTCCGCCGCCGTCGCTCCGTCGGCCCGGTCGAACAGGGGAGCGCCGAGCGACACCGTCAGGACGAACGCACCGGCGACGGCCAGCCCGAGCGCACACCCGATAACGAGGGTCCGGTCGTTCATTCGCCACCCGGTGGTTCGACCGACCGCTACAAAACACGTTCGTGTCACTCGGATATTATTTACACTCACCGTGTCGTGAGTGTCGGCTCGGCGTGACAGGGACGCGATCCGTCCATCGCGGAGGCGTAGAGGGCTAGTCGTCGTGGGCGTCGACGAGCGCGCGACGGTCGTCCCAGATCTGCCGGTCGAGTTCGACGCTCGCGGCGTCGCCGTCGAGGAGGTCGGCGAACTCGGTCGTGTAGCGATAGTTCACCCGTCGGGCGGCCGCGCGGGCGGCCAGGACCCGGGCGACCCGGTCGACCGCCCGGCGGGAGACCCCGAGCGCGGCCGCGACGTCCGCGGCGGACTCCCCCGCACGGAGGCGGCGGATGACGGGGTCGAGCCCGGCGGGGACGTCCTCGGGCCGGAAGAGGTGGAGGTTCGTGCGGGCGCGAAACACCGTCTCCGGGGACACATCGAGTTCCGCGGCGACGTCGCGGTCCGAACGACCCTCGAAGAAGCCACGGACGACACCGACGAGGTCGTCGTCCGAGAGCGAGGTCCGGAAGCCGCTCCGCTCGCGGAGCCTCGAGACGAGCGCCCGGACGTCGCGGTCGACCGCCACGTCGGCACGGACGGTTCCCCGGGGCTGTTGTTGTGGCTCGGTGAACTGCGCGGGCCCGTCGAGGCGCGCGAAGAGCTCTCTGAGGTCGTCGATACGGTCGTTCATACCCCTTCTAGGGAGGCGTCGGGAGGATATCACGCTTTCTCGCGCTCGCGCCGACGCACCCTCGCTGGTCGCGTCGGGCAGACCGACGCCGTTCCCCCTCGGTCAGAGCCGCTCGCGTTCGCGCGAGAGGATGCGCTCCCAGACGCCGAACAGCGTGCTGTCGAGGTCGTAGGCGGCGTCGATGTCGCGGACCCACTCGTCGTCGGCGAACAGCAGTCGCTGGAAGTGTCGCGTGTCGTCCGAGAGGTCGCCGTTGCCCGTGTAGTACGCGACCGTCTCCTCGCGGGTGCGCTCGACGAGTCGGTCGGGGACGCGGATTCCCGACTCGCGGGCGACGTGCGTGAACCACTCCAGATGCAACACGGCGTCGGCGAGGACGAACCGCTTTGCGAACCCCGAGACGTACTCCATCGCGGGGCGGCCGCCGACGAGGACGTCCCCGGGTCGTGAGAACCGCGGAACCGTGACGTGGTCGAGGTCGCGCGTGTACCGTCCTGCGACCCGCCGGAGGCGGAACTCGGCGTACGAGACCGGTCCGACGAGCGCGAGCTCGTACCACAGCGGCATCCACTCCAGGTAGGGGGCCGAGAAGGTCGCGTCCGCGAGCAGGTCCGCGGCGATCGATCGCGCCACCTCCGGGGAGACGTCCGTCCGGCCGGCACGAAGCGCCGCGGTCGCCTCCTCCGCACGGAGCGGGAAGTCACCCACCGGAAAGCCCATGCCCTCGGAGACGTGCTGGACGTACTCGGCACCGATGCGGTACCAGTCTGCGAAGTGCGCGGGTCGGAAGAGCCCGAAGAGGCGCAGCAGTGACACGCTGGTCGGTCGTCACCGCACGGGTAAAGCGACAGCGGTCCGCCCGCCGTCAGTCCACGTCCGGCGTCACGCCGGGGGCGGCGTCGGCGTCCGAGTCCGGGTCCTGGTCGTCGGCGAGCGCGTCCGTGAGCCCCCACTCGGCGGCCCGGCGCTGGGCCTCCTCGCGCGCCTGCGTACGGATCGCCTCGATCTTCGACTCGTCGGCGAGAAACGCCTCGACGGCGCTCCCGGCCGGGTCGTCCGCGAGCCGCGACTCGGGGGCGGCCTCGCGCGTCCGGGCGGCGAGGTCGGCGTCGCCGACCAGCCGCTCGGCGGGCATCGCCGGCGGGATCCGGAGCGCCGGGGTGTCGTGGGCGTCGTCGAGCGCCGCCGGCGGGAGTTCGTACAGTTCGGCGCGGTACGGCCCGGGGCCGGCCAGATCCGCGAGCGCGTCGGGACCGCCGCGGTCGGTCGTGGCGTCGTACACGAGCACGGGCACGCCCGACTCGAACGTCATCACGCCGCGGGCACCGTCGTCGAACAGCAGGGCGTCCTGCGGTTCGAGGACGGCGTACCCCGTCAGCGAGCGGTCCAGCGCGGCGTCGAGGACGACGCCGGGGTCGTCGACGACGCGCGAGCGGACGAGTCGCCCCCGCGGAACGTTCATGGGCGGTCGGGGATGACGGCGCTCCGGAAGCGGTCGGCGACCGCCTCGCTGTCTCCGGGGCGGACGTCGAGGCGGTCGGCGGCCTCGCGGTACGCCGCCGCCGCGGCCGACTCGGGCCCGTACGCGAGCAGTGGCTCGCCCGCGCGGCGTGCGGCCCGGACGACGTCGCTCTCGGGCACCATCGCCAGCGTCTCGCCGCCGAAGTACCGGTTCGCCTGGGCCGCGATCGCCTCGGTCTCCTCGTCGTCGCGGACGCGGTTGAACACCACCCCGGCCGTCTCGGCCCCGTACGAACGCGCGTACTCCTGGGCCTTGAGCCCGTCCGACAGCGCGGGGATCGTCGGCTGGAGGACGACGACGATCCGGTCGGCGAGCACGATCGGGAGGATGGCCGACTTCGAGTCGAGCGCCGCGGGCGAATCGAGGAGGAGGACGTCCGCGTCGGCGGCGAGTTCCGCGACGACCTCCCTCAGCCGGGCGGGATCGGCCCGCTCGAACGCCGCGAGGCTCGTCCCACAGGGGACGACGCGCATCCCGAACCGGTCGTACGTCGCCTCCGACACGTCGGTCCCGCTCTCCTCGATCAGGAGGTCGTGAAGCGTCACCTCGACGTCGTCGAGGCCGGCGTGAAACAGCAGGTTCGCCATCCCCGTGTCGGCGTCGACGACCGTGACGTCGTACTGCTCGGCGAGCGCCATGCCGAGGGCAAGCGTGCTCGTCGTCTTCCCCGTCCCGCCCTTCCCGCTGGCGACGGCGAAGGCCTCTACCATACAGTTCGTCGCCCGGCCCCCGGAATAAGCGTTCGGGGGCCGTTCTCGAATCCGAGAGTCGCGAGCGGGCCGTTCGGACGAGTCAGTCGTGTGATCGTCGCCAGTCGACCCGAGATCTGAGAAGGACCGATGAACAGCGGGTCCGCATCTCGGGGGAGTAGTAGCCGCACCCGTGGGAGCGGCCAGCAAAACCGAACTGGCCGCTGAGCTTCAAATCCCCCCTCCCCCGAGCCAACAGACGGGCACCTAGAGATTAACACGTCGACATTTTACATGGCGAGAAGCGTTTGAGGATACGAGTAACAGAGTCGAGGCCTCGCTCGGCACGGTGTCAGGACGAGCAATGACGCGGAGTGGCGGTTGGTTGGGACCCTTCCGGACTCCGCGCCAGGTGCGTCTACTACCCACCCGCTCATAATACTGTTGTGATGATCCGGGTGAACAGTTCGAAAGCGAGAGACGCCCGCTGTGACACCGCGGTGTGGACGCCCGTGTCGGGGGGAGAGAGTCCCGGCCAGGACACCGACCCGCCTCCCACGGCCCGGATCAGACGAAGCCGACTGCTCCGAGTTTATTATCGTCGGTGCTGTAGTCGGACGCATGCCCCGGGAGTTAGACGACGTCGACAGGGGGATCCTGTACCTGCTTCAGCGCGACGCGAGAAACACGACGGCACAGGAGATCGCCGACACCGTCGGCGTCTCGGCCAGCACGATCCGAAACCGTATCGATCGACTCGAATCCGACGGCGTCATCAGGGGCTACCACCCCGAGATCAACTACGAGGAGGCGAACCTCCCGCTCCGGATCCTCTTCGTCTGTACCGCCCCGGCGACCGACCGGTCCCAGCTGGCGGAGAAGGTGATGGAGGTACAGGGAGTGATCGACATGCGGGAGATGATGACGGGGCGGCGGAACGTCCAGATCGAAGTCGTCGGGACCAACACGCGAGACATCACCCGCATCACCGACGCGATCCACGAGTTGGGCCTCCAGATCGAGAGTTCCGAACTCATCAAACGGCGGCGGATACAGCCGTTCAATCACTTCCACTTCTCCGGGTCCGACGACGGGTCGGCGGCCGACGAATCCTCGTAGCACCAGTCGTGTCGTCGACGGGAGAACTCTGTGGGAAGCGGGTGTTTACTTGCACTCATTGTTTTTTTTGCACACCATGTGTGCTCTATCCGCAGTATTTGGATCCTCAAATGCGGAATGCGAAATACGTCGGTTCAGTTATAGACAGCGTTCATATGTGTCTGGTAACGTCTAGTCACACATGCACCGAACGCCCATCCGGTTCGTTCCCGTCAGGAGACGGTCGGGACAGGAACTGACTTGTGGCGGGACACACAACGATGTGGACGGTACCGGGGTACCCGGTACGATGGTTGGGACCCATAAAAGAGCTATCTAATCAGCAGCAAGCGATCGAACTACTCCAGCAACTCGGGTTCAAAGAGTACGAGGCGAAATGTTTCGTAGCGCTGTCTCGGCTCCCGAAAGGGAGCGCGAAGGAGATCAGCGAGACGTCCGACGTCCCGCGGACGCGGGTGTACGACGCGATCCGTGTGTTGGAGACCAGAGGACTCGTCGAGGTCCAGCACTCGAGCCCACAGCAGTTTCGCGCCGTTCCGATCTCGGAGGCGGTTGCGCTACTGCGTCAGGAGTACGAGTCTCGGGCGGAGGACCTCGCCGACGTGCTCCAGAACCTCGAACCGGTGCTTCCTGACGGGGACCCCGAAATCACCCACGAGGTGTGGTCGCTCTCGGGATCGGCCATCATCGCGAATCGGACCGAAGAACTCGTCGACGCCGCGGACCGGGAGATACTGTTGATCGTCGGTCGGAAGTCGGTGTTTACCGAGGGACTGGTCGCGCAGTTGCAGGCGGCACAGGAGGCGGGCGTCGACGTCGCCGTCGGAGCGGTAACGGACGAGCTACGGGCGGAGATCGGGGATTACCTTCCGGAGACTCGCGTGTTCACGTCCGGCCTCGAGTGGCTCCGCAGTGCGCTGTCCGACCCCGACGACGGGACGGAGATCACCCGGCTGCTGTTGATCGACCGGAACACGATTCTGGTCAGTTCCACCTCGGAGACGACTCCGACGGACGGGGTGACCGAGAAGGCCGTGTTCGGACGGGGGTTCAGCAACGGGATCGTGGTGATCGCCCGGCGGATGATGGCGACCGGACTGGAAATCGGACACGACCCGGGAAAAGCAGAATAACACCGACGCGAAGGTGAGTCGACGACGCCGCACCGGGAACGAGTTGGCCGTCACGCCGTCGCCGCTCAGGCCGAGAGATCGTCGAGGTCGTCGGTGAGATCGTCGAGGTCCGCCGACTCGTCGGCGTCGACTCTGAACGCGTCGACCAGGTGGTGAAGCGATTCGCCGCGCTCCGTGAGCCGCATCGCGGTGCCCGAGACCTGTCCCATCGCGGTCGACTGCTCGTCCACGCTGGCGGAGACCTGCTGGACCGAGGCGCTCATCTCCTCGGCCAGCGCCGAGGACTCCTCGACGACGCTCGACACCTGCTCGGTGTTGTGTGCCTGCGTCTCGACGGCGTCGGAGATCTCCTCGACGCCCTGGTCGGTCTGGTCGACCCGCTCGCGGGTCCCCGCCAACGTCGAGACGACCTCCTCGACCGCGTCGACCCCCTCTTCGACCTCCGTGTTCGCCCCGCGGATGCTCTCGACGACCTCCTCGCTTTGGCTCTGGAGTTCGGTGATGATGTCGGCGATGTCGTCCGCGGAGTCCTGCGACTCGCGCGCGAGCGACTTCACCTCGTCGGCGACGACGCCGAACCCCTCGCCTGCGGCCCCGGCGCGCGCGGCCTCGATGTTGGCGTTCAGTGCCAGGAGGTTCGTCTGGTCGGCGATCGACGCGATGAGGTCGACGATGTCGTTGACCTCGGTCATCCGCGCTTCGAGTTCGTCCATCTCCCTGGCGACCGCGCGAGAGGCGTCGGTCGCGGCGCGGATCCGGTCGAGGGCGAGCCGGGTGTCCTCGGTTCCCCCCTCGACGAGCGACGTGGCCTCCGCCGACCGGGCGCGGATCTCCTGTGTCGAGGCCGTGATCTGTTCGATCGACGCCGAGAGGTCGTCGACGTTCTGGCTCGCCGTCTGCGTCTGCACCGCGAGGCGTTCGGTGCCGTCGGCCACCTCCGTCGTCGAGGCCTCGATGGACTCGACCGCCGCGGTCACCTCCTCGGTGGAGGCGCTGACCTCCTGGCTCGTCTCCACGAGGTCGTCGGAGAGGTCCGTCGCCTCGTCGACGACCGCGCGGATGTTGTTCGTCGCCCGGTCGAGGTTCGCCGACAGCGTCGAGAACTCCTCGTAGGCGACCCGGAGTTCGGGGGAGTCGGCCGGCGGCGGCGGCACGTCGGCGCTGATCGTCAGGTCGCCGTCCGCGAGCCGGGCGACCTTCCCCTGCAGGTCGTCTAGGACCTCGCGCTGGTACGCGTCGAGCGCCTCCGTGCGCGCGTCCGCTTCGGCGTCGGTTCCCGTCTCCGTCGCGGTCCGTTCGCCCCTCTCCCTCCCGTCGGTGTCGGTAGGTGTGCGCTGCCCGACGCCGGTCGCGAGTACCGACAACAGTGAACTGAGTGACATCGATAGGCTCCTTCCGTTGTCACCACACGCGGTATCAGGGCATCAGGTGACTACCTCAGACTGCGGCGGGCGTCTCTCACCGACGAGAACTGGCGCGTCGCCCGGCGAAGGCGAACTCACCAGTCCTCGTTCGTGAGTCGCCACAGCGCGCGGTACAGCGTTTGGAGGTCGCAGTCGAACTCGTCGGCCAGGTCGCGACACGTCGCGAGGTACGTCTCGTAGTCGGCGGGGGTAACGGGGTCGGGGTACGGTTCCGCGAGTTCGCCCGCGCCGACGAGCGCGGACCACTCGCGTTCCCCGACGACGAGGTACGACTCGGGGTCGGCGAACTGCAAGAACGCGGAGGCGACCGGGACGTCGACGCCGTCCAGCGCGGTCAGTCGGTCGATCGCCTCGTCCACGTCGAGCGACCGGAGGTCGACGAGGACGTCGCGGACCGTCTCGAAGTCGTTCGCCCGGAACCGCTCCTCGTGGCGTTGCCGGTCGGCGTCGGGGTACGAGCCGAGGAACCGCCTGAAGTACCACCGCACGACCCACTCGGCGTCGCGCCGGCCGAACTCCCCCTCGGCGAACATCCCGGGGAGGATGTCGAGGTGTTGGTCTTCGACCGTGACGAGCGGTTCGGACTCGCGGTACGACTCGGCCTCGTCCGTGACGATCGACCGGGTGAGTTCCATCACCTGTGTGTCCGTCGCCGTCCGGCCTGAACGTTTCCCTCCTGTGGGACGCAACGGATCGAGATATCATATAAAACATATCGGGCCTGTTAAAAACGCGCTAATAACCGTGAGAAACATTCATGCGACTGGAGGAGGATTTTTCACGTGTTTGCTATGACTCACAAGACGGAGGGGACCGAAAATGTCAACTGATGATAACGAACCGGTCAAAACGATCTGTCCGTACTGCGGTGTCGGCTGTGGCATCCAGATCGCACAGGACGACGAGGGCGACGTCTCCTTCCGGCCGTGGGGCGACGCCCCCGTCAACAAGGGGAGCATCTGCATCAAGGGTGGCGCGGCCACCCAATCAGTCAACCACGAAGAGCGCCTGACAGAGCCGCTGATCCGCGGCGACGACGGCGAACTCCACGAAGCCACGTGGGACGAAGCCTACGACCTGATCGTCTCGGAGATGGAGCGCATCCGCGACGAGTACAGCCCTCAGGCCATGGGCTTTTACGGCTGTTCGAAGGCGATGAACGAGGAGAACTACCTCATCCAGAAACTCGCCCGACACTACGGCACCAACAGCGTCGACACCTGCACACGGATGTGTCACGCCTCGACGGTGTACGCGCTCAAGAACAGCCTCGGCGAGGGCGCGATGACCAACAGCATGGAGGACCTCGAAGAGGCCGCGGACGTGTTCTGGATCCAGGGAGCGAACCCCGGCGAGCAACACCCAATCGCCAACAGCCAGTACTTCCGGCAAGCAGTGTTGGAAGGGGCGACCGTCATCCAGGTCGACCCCCACGCCAACAAGACGACGCGGTCGTTCGAGATCACCGAGACCGACCGCCACATGCACCTCCAGCTGGAGCCGGGCACCGACATCCCGCTCTTGAACGTCGTCATCAAGACCATCCTGGAGAACGACTGGGTCGACGAGGAGTTCATCGCCGAGCGCACGGAGGGGTTCGACCACCTCAAGGAGACGCTCGAGGACTTCGACAAGGAGGAGGCGGCCGAGACGTGTGGCGTCCCGCTGGAGGACATCGAACTCGCCGCCGAGAAGTACGCGATGGCGAACAACGCGGCCATCTTCACCGGCATGGGGATGAGCCAGCACACCTGCGGCGTCGACAACGTCCAAAACGAGATCAACCTCGCGCTGGTCACGGGCAACCTCGGCCGCCCGGGGACGGGGGTCAACCCGCTCCGCGGACAGAACAACGTCCAGGGTGCCTCCGACGTGGGCGCGATGCCGAACGTCCTCCCCGGCTACCGTTCGGTCGACGACCCCGAGGTCCGGGCGGACGTCGGGGGCGAGTGGGGCTTCGAGATCCCGTCCGAACCCGGCCTGACGAACGTCGAGGTCTCCCACGAGATCGGCAACACGATCCACGGCCTGTACATCATGGGCGAGAACCCCGTGATGAGCGAACCCGACACCAACATGGTCGAAAAGCGGATGGAGGAGTTGGAGTTCATGGTGGTCCAGGACATCTTCCCGACCGAGACGACGGAGTTCGCGGACGTCGTCCTGCCGGCCACGTCGTGGGCTGAACGCGACGGGACGGTCGTCAACACCGACCGCCGAACCCAGCGGATGCGCGGCGTCGATAAGGTCTACCCGAACACGAAAGACGACCTCGAGATCCTCTGTGACGTCGGGACCCGTCTGTTCGGCGACGGCAGCTTCGACTTCGACGACCCCGAGGAGGTGTTCGAGGAACTCCGACAGGTCGCGCCCATCTTCCACGGCATGACGTACGACCGCCTGGGCGAGGAGGGCATCCACTGGCCCTGTTACGAACCCGGCGACGAGGGAGACTCCTACCTCTACGAGGACGGCTTTACCACCGAGAGCGGCCGCGGACAGATCGAGGGTGTGCGCCACCAGCCGCCGAAGGAGGTCCCCGACGAGGAGTACCCCCTGATCCTCACCACGGGCCGCATCATCGAACACTACAACACGGGGACGATGAGCCGCCGGTCCGACACGCTCACCCGCGTCGAACCGGAGAACTTCGTCGACGTGCACCCGAACGACGCCGCGAACTACGGCATCGAGGACGGCGACTACGTGAAGCTCAAGTCCCGGCGCGGAGAGATCGAAGTCCAGGCCCGCGTCACCGAGGACATCAAGGAAGGGACGGTGTGGACGACCCCGCACTTCGCCGACTCCGCGGGCAACCGCCTCACGAACGACGTGCTCGACGAGCGGGCGAAGATCCCCGAGTACAAGGCCGCAGCCGCCGAGATCGAGGTCGGCATCGAGCCGAGCCCCGACGTCGACGCGCCCGCCGACGACTGACGACGGCGGCCCGGCACCGCCCGACCGGGATCGCGGCCCACCGTTCGATTCTTTCCGCTGGTTCGCGCGACAGCGTGTCCGTCAGCTGTCGCCCGGGGCGACCGGCGTCGCGTCGTCGACGACATCGCCGAGGTCGAGTCGTTCGACGAGCGCCCGGGTCGGTCGCCCCTCGGCGTCCCAGCCCCGGACGTCGTAGTACGCCGAAAGGAGATCGTCGAACGCCGCCGGATCGGCCCCCTCGCGGACGGCGTCGGTCGAGGGCCGTCGGACGGCCGCCGGGAGGCCGTCGTCCGCGTGGTCGAACCCCTCGCGGACGTTGAACAGCCGGGTGAGCGTCCACACGCGCTCGCCGACCGCGAGCAGTTCCTCCTCGGTGTAGTCGAACCCCAGCGCCGCGAGCAGTGCCGCGCCGTGGTCGGGGAGGGTCTCGCCGACGAAGTCGTCGGCGACGAGACACCAGAGGAGCGAGCGGAGGTCCTGCTCGGCCGCGACGGTTCGCGCCCGGCGCTCGTTCGACCACTCCTCGGTGGCGAACACCTCGGTGACGGCCGGTCGTGCCCGCCGGTGGCAGGCACCGCGGTCGCTCGTGGCGTACGCCAGTGCCATCGCCAGCGACCCGCGGGGATCGTACGAGGGGAGCGCGACGGACTTCACCGTCGGAACGAGGTCGTCACCACCGAAGCGGGTGGCCGCGGCGGTGACCCCGTCGGCGAGTGCGTCGGCGAGCGGCCCCTCCCGACGGGCGATCGCCGACAGGAGCCGTCGTACCCCCTCCGCGTCCCCGAAGGCGAGGTCGGTGGCGTCGGGGTCGACCGCCTCCGACAGGTACCCCTCGTCGGCGGCTCGAACCGCCCAGGCGACGGCGTTGCCGGCGCTGATGACGTCCAGTCCGAGCCGGTCGCAGAGGCCGCCGAGTGTGGCGACGGCGTCGAAGTCGTCGATGCCGAGTCCCGCGCCGAGCACCATCGGTGTCGCCCCTCGCGGGACCGTCTCGGCGGCGTCGGCGGAGCCGTCGGAGTCCGGGTGGGTCCCGGCGGCGTCGGCCGTCGCGACGCGGAAATCGCCGTCGGCCTCCCGGGCGTGTGCTGCCGCGCGGACCGCCTCGACGCCGACGTTCTCGGCCCCCTCGAACCGATCGGCCTGCCAGCCGCGGGTCGGGAGAATGCCGACCTCGTTGGCGAAGTCGAGCGTCTCGACCGTGCCGCCGGCGTCGATCCACCGACCGGTGTCGCTGTCGTGGTAATGGTCGGTGTACTGTTCCCGGACGGCCGCGGCCGCCTCCGGCAACGCCGACAGGTCGGGGGAGTCGCCCTCGACGACGACCGCCTTGAGTCGTTTCGACCCCATGACCGCTCCGACGCCGCCACGGCCCGCCTGGTGGTCGCCGCCGTCGGTCCCGATCGTCGCGTACCGCACCCGGTGTTCGCCCGCCGGGCCGATACAGGCGACCGCGACGTCGCCGTCACTGTCGCCGTCGGCGAGCGCCGCGTCGGTCGCCGGGATGGTCTTCCCCCACTGTTCCGTCGGCGACAGCGTCGCCCCCCCGCCCGAGAGCCGGAGGACGCAGGGTTCGTCCGCACGGCCCGTGACGACGAGCGCGAGGTGCCGGTCGAGCGCGTTCGGGAGGCGCGCGGCGAACGAGCCGCCGACGTACGAGTCGACGAACGTCCCCGACAGGGGTGACTTCGTGACGACCGCACACCGCGGCTCGCCCGGGAGCGAGCCGCTGAGCGGACCGACGGCGAAGCAGAGGCTGTTCGCGCTGGAGAGCGGGTCCGTCCCCGCACGGAGATCGTCGTACAGGACCTTGGCCCCGATCCCTTTGCCGCCGAGGAACCGACGGCGGTCCGCCTCGGGAACCGGCTCGCTTCTGGCCGTGCCGGTGTCGAGGTCGACGCGGAGGAGTCGAGTCGGGGGACGACGGCTCATCGTCGCACTACTACGACTCGGAGCGGAAATAAAGCCGCGGTCACTGTGCGGTGGTATTTATACAAACGCCGGCGAGGCGGAGGGTCGCCCGCGACCGGACGAGCGCTCGCTCGGATCCACACGGCGTGATCCCCCGTCCGGGAGCCGTAGGCTCTTGTCCGGGGGCGCGCTACGACGAGTATGCCAACCGCCGTCATCGTCGCCGGCGGCCGATCGACCCGCTTCGGCGACCGCGACAAGATCGTCGCCGACCTCGCTGGCACTCCCATGATCCGCCGGGTCGCCGACCGGCTCGCGGGCGTCTGCGACCGCGTCGTCATCAACTGCCGGGCGGACCAGCGAGCCGCCGTCGCCACGGCGCTCGACGGCCTCGCGGTCCCGGTCTCGTTCGCCCTCGATCCCGACCCCGACCACGGACCCGTCGCCGGCATTCGGACGGGGCTCCGGGCGGTCGAAACCGAGTACGCCGTGGTGGTCGCCGGTGACATGCCGTTCGTCGACCCGGGGTTCGTCGGGTACCTGTTCGACCGCGCCGCGGGTCACGACGCCGCCGTCCCCCGGCCCGGGGAGTGGTACCAGCCGATGCAGGCCGTCTACCGCGCGGAGACGATGGCCGACGCCTGCGACGCCGCGCTCGCGGCGAGCGAGGAGGGCGAACCCAGGATCCTCGCGCCGGTCTTCGAGATCGACTACGCCGTCGTCTCCGCCGAAGAGATCGCCGACCGCGCGACCGACGACACGTTCGAGAACCTCAACACGGTCGAGGAACTCCGCGCGGCGGCCGCGCGACTCGCGAAGGAGTGACGGCACGGCGAAGCGGCCGGCAAAGCGACGGCGAGCGACGGCGAGCGGCGCCGTCAGGCGAACACGTCGACGACTGGGTCGGGGTCGATCAGTCGCGTGAGGACGACCCGGTCGATCCGGTCGGTGTGGGCGAGCGCCGCGGCGGCGGCTCGCTCTCCGGCCGCGCGGTGCGTCTCGTCGTCGACCATGTTTACGACGGCCACGACCTGTGCGCCGTCCGGGAGGTCTTTCAGCCCCCCGTCGGGGCTCGCGAGGAGCCGACCGACGGCCTCGGCGTCGATCTCGTCGCCGACGTCGAGTCCGGTGACCGCCGCGACGCGTTCGGGGTGGTGGACCCACTCGTCGGTGAGCGGCTTGCCGACGGCGCGGGCGCTCGCGATCGGGAGGACCGTGTCGGCGCTCGTCGGGACTTGTGGCTCGCGGTCGCTGGGTGCCTTCAGGAGGCGGTTGCGCGCGCCGTCGGCCTTCACCAGGAGGGGTCCGTCGTGGGCGGCCGCGAGGTCGTCGACGACCGCGGGGTCGTAGCCGCGGTAGCGGTCCGCACGGTCGCGTTCGGGAACGAGACCGAGCGGCCATCGTTCCTCGGCGTCGTCGGCGTCGTCGACGTCGACGTCAACGTCGGCGAGCGCGCCGACCGGATCCGCGGTCACGACGACTCGCGCGACCTGGTCGTCGAAGATCGGGATCCGGACCGTCGCGGTCACCACCGCGCGGTCGAGCAGCGAGCCGAGCAGGTAGAGCGTCGTCTTCTTGCCGCCCGCGCCGACCACGGCGACACACTGTCCTTCGTCCGCCGCGAGAGCCGAAGCGAGACGCATCGTTCGACTCTCGACCGCCGGGATAAAAGAACGTGTGGACTGATGCGTCGAACCGACCGAGCGGTGAGGAGCGAGCGTGGCCGCACCACGCCGACGACCGCTCAGCCGCCGACGCCGACCGCATCGAGCACGGTCTCGACTGCCAGTCCCTCGACGAGCGTCGCGGCCCGGTCGTGCGGCGTCTCCGCCTCCGACCCGGTTCCCGGACGGGCCGATTCCTTCGCTTCGAAGAGCGAATCGATGAACACGTCGCGGACCGTGGGGTTCTCGAAGAGGCCGTGAAGATACGTGCCGACGACCCGGTCACGGGCGGCACCGAGCCCTGCGGTGGCGTCGCCGTCGGACGGGGCAAACGGCGTGTCGACCGGTCCCGTCGCCCGAGTCCGTCCCTGGTGGATCTCGTAGCCCGAGACGGGACCGTCCACGCCGGCAAACGGACCGGCGTCGGCGTCGAGTCGGAGCGTGGTGGCGACGACCCGTTTCTCGGGCGAAAAGCGCGTCTCAACGGGCAACAGCCCGAGACCGTCGACGACGTCGTCGTCCCCGGTGCCCTCGACCGCGGCGTTCGTGAGCCGCTCGCCGAGGAGTTGGTAGCCGCCGCAGAGGCCGACGACCGGCCCCGAGAACGCCCGCAGTCGCGCGCCGTAGTCGGCCGCGTGGAGCGCCAGCAGGTCGTCGACGGTGTTTTTCGTCCCCGGCAGGACGACCGCGTCGGCGTCGGCGAAGTCCGCATCGAGCGCCCGGTAGGCGACGCGGACGCCCGGTTCGGCTTCGAGCGGGCCGAGGTCGGTGTAGTTGGCGATGTGAGGGAGCCGTGGGACGACGACCGTGACACCGTCGCCTCCGACCGTCCCGTCGGACGCGCCGCGAACCGTCCCCGACCGTGGGACGGCGACGCTGTCCTCCTCGGGGAGGCCGGGATCGTCGTACGGGAGGACGCCGAGCACGGGCACGCCGGTCCGCGCCTCGATCTCGCGCAGTCCCGGATCGAGCAGGGAGCGTTCGCCGCGGAACTTGGTGACGACGACCCCACAGACCAGATCACGGAGGTCCTCGGGGACGAGTTCGAGCGTGCCGACGATCGCGGCGAACACCCCGCCGCGTTCGATGTCGGCGACGAGGAGAATAGCAGTCTCGTCGCCCGCCGCGTTCCCCACACCCCGGGCCGCAAAACGCGCCGTCTCGACGTTGGCGAGGTCGCGATGGTGGAGGTTGATCTCGGCGATCGAGCCGGCACCCTCGGCCACGACGAGGTCGTGTGCGGCGGCGAGGCGAGCGTGGGCGGCCGCGGCGGCCGAGCGAGCGCGCTCCCAGTGGTCGTCGTAGTAGCCGCCGGCGGCGACCGACGCGGCGACCCGTCCGTCGATCACGAGTTGCGACTCCCCGTCGCCCTGCGGCTTCAACAGGACCGGATTGTGGTCGGTCGTCGGGGCGACGCGGGCGGCGCGCGCCTGGACGTACTGCGAGACCCCAACCTCGCCGAAGCCGTCCCCCGCGGCGCGCGGGACGGCACGGGCGTTCGTGCTCATGTTCTGGGCCTTGAACGGGGCGACGTCGACGCCGCGGTCGGCGAGGAGTCGACAGAACCCGGCCGCGACGGTGGACTTCCCGACGTGGCTGGCGGTCCCCGCGACCAAGAGCGTCGGCATACCGTTCGGCAGGGGGCCGTCACACATAGCCGTGGTGCTGTCGCCTCGCGCGGAGCGCGAAGACGGATCTGACAACGTGGACCGGTGACGCCGACCGACCGGGACCGCGCGCCACGGTCACGACGACGGCCGCTCGGGAGCCGAACCCGGCCCCCTACTGCGTCGCGAGCGGCCGCCGCTCGCGCTCGGTGCGACGGGTCGTCTCGGCCGCGTCGTCGTGGGCCGCACCGCGGCTCGTCGGCCCGACGGCGGTCAGCCGCCAGCAGTTCCCCCGACTGTGGAGCCGGTCCATCTCCACCGGCAGCGTCGTCCCCTCGGGGAGCGGCGCGAACACCTCGCGGACCCCCGTCGCGTACTCGACGACGTGGCGCTGTTCGTTCGATCCTCGTCCCTCGACGATCACCGTCCCGTGCTCGTTTACTGCCCGCCGGGTCGTGACGGTCGTGCGAGCGTCACGGGTGACGGCACGCCGGTGGCTCGGCACGCCTCGAGCGTCCCTCTCCAGCCGTACCGGAGTGGTGCTTGTGATTTGGAGCGCGTCGGGAGCCCTCGGACCGTCAGTACTCGGTCCCGCGGCGAGCCCGCTGTCCGGCGTCCATAGGATGCTTCGACTTTCGAACCTCTGTGACGAGATCGGCTCGATCCAGCAGATAGGTCGGTTCCTCGTGGCTCCCCGTCAGCACGAGTTCGAGGTCGTCGGGCGCGGCGTCGACGAGCGCGAGGACGTCGTCGGCGTCGAGGAGCTCCATCGCGACGGCGTAGAGGATCTCGTCGAGGACGAGCATGTGGACGCCCTCTTCCGGTGGCGCGTCGGGATCGAACGGCGTCGAGCGGTCAGCCGCGGCCGCGGCGTCGACCAGTTCGCGGGCACGGTCGAACCCGGCCCGCGCCGCCGCGGCGTGGTCCGCGTCGTCGCTCCCGTCGGCCATGCCGGCCCAGCCGTAGTGGCCGCGGTTCTCGTAGGAGAGACCGGGCACCGCCGCGATCGCGTTGTACTCCCCGCGGACCGCCTCGACGGAGTCCGCGCCCCCTTTCATGAACTGGAGGACGTGGACCCGGAAGCCGTGGCCCGCGGCCCGGAACGCCATGCCGAGCGCCGCGGTCGTCTTGCCCTTGCCGTCGCCCCACCAGACCTGGACCAGTCCGAACTCCTCGGGTGCGTCCGGGGCGACGCGCCGTGCCTCGGGGCTGACCCCACGTCCGGGGGTGTTGCGACGAACCGTTTCGGGGTCGGCGCCGGAACCGGACGTGGTGTCGGACTCCGCTTCGGCTCCGGCCTCCGGGGCGGTGTCGGTCGTGGACGGATCGCTCATCAGGCCGTACGGGGTGGCGTGAGAGCAAAAAACCCGGAGGTCCGCGACTCACCGCTGGACGACCGAGACGCCGTCGCCGTCGACGGTGACCTGTGCGTCACAGATCGAGCCGAGCGCGTGGACGGTCTGGCTGTCGTGGGCCATCGGGTCGAGATGGAAGTGCGCCGTCACGCCGGCGGCGGCGAGCCTGTTCGTCAGCACGTGGAGGAACTGGGCGAGCGAGCGAGGATCGACGTACTGCAACAGCGGGGTGAGGGAGTCGAACCGGAGCCGCACCTCGGCCCCCTCGCTCTCCCACGTCGACACCGTCTCCAGCAGTCGAACGCCGAGCGTGACGAGGTCGGTCGGGTCGGCGATGCTGTCGGTCTCGACCACCGACGCACCGGCGGTGTCGGGGAGGCCATCGCCGACGAGGACGACCCGAAGTCGGGCCGACCGCGTCGGGAAGTGCTCGTCCCAGATGTCCAGAACCTCCCGCGGGCTGTTGAGCATCGTCACCCACACCACGCTCGCGCCGGCCGGTCGGTCGCCGCCGGCGAGCGCGAGTCCGGTTTCGAGCGTTCGCGCGTCCATCGGCGAGCCCAGGAGAAGCACGTTCGAGGCCTCGCCGAGCGCGACGCTCGGCAAGGCGTGGCCTCCCCCCGAGCGGCCGGAGTCTCCCTGGTCCCCCACGACTACTGTAATGTCTCTCCCGACATACATTAAAGATATCGTGTACTTCTCGGGAGCGAGTCGACGGCTCACGGGAACGAAGACGCCGCGATCGGTGCCGAGAGAACGTGAGAAACGCGAGATGACGGACGTGAGAGAAAGGAGGTGACCGGTCAGTTGTGGAGCCGGGGAGCCGAACCGGCCGCGGCGGGCTCGGAGGGACTGTGGCGGCTGTGTACCGGTGCCTCGCCACGTCGGTGCGACGACCAACCGGTGGTGGCTCGCAACAGTCCCGATCAGCGCTCGTCGGTCCAGTCGAGATACAGCGCCGCGCTCCAGGCGAAGTCGTCGCTCCCGCGGCCCGTGCCGGTGTGTGGGTTGAAGTATTCGCGAAAGCCCTCGCGTTCGAGCAGCGCGAGGCTGTCCGCGCGAACGCGGTCGGCCGCCGCGTCCGCCCCGTACCGTCGGAGGCCGCGTTCGAGGAGCCAGTTGGTGTTCGTCCAGACCGGGCCGCGCCAGTAGCGGTCGGGGTCGAGGTCGTCGCCCACGTACGTCGGGGCGGCGTAGTCGAACGCGAAGAACGACTCGTCGAGCGTGCGACGGAGCCGCTCGAACTGCGCGTCGGTCGGCACGCCGCCGTACGTCGGGAGCAGTCCCGCGACCGTCGGCACCGCCAGGGGCTCGTCGGCGACCCGATCGTACGGAACGAACAGTCCCAGCTCCGCGGACCAGAGCCGGTCGCGCATCACCGCCCGCGTCTCGTCGGCCTGCGCGCGCCACGTCGCTGCGGCGTCTTCGTCCCCGCTGCGCTCGAACAGCGTCGCGAGGTCCTCGCACGCGCGGACGAAGACGCTGTTCGTGAGCACGTCCTCGACCCGGAACGGACAGCGCTCGCGCAGGCGGTCCTCGTCCCAGCCCGCCTCTCGGCCCTGCCTGACGAGCGCGACGTACCGGTCGTAGTCCCAGTCCGTCGGGCGCTGGGCGGCGAGCTCCGCGGACTTGCGGTCGGCGCGCTCGTACTCGACCGCGTCGGGATCGAACCGTTCGAGCACCGGTCGCCACGCGGGCGAGTCGTCCATCCCGGTCTCCCAGGGGTGTCGCGTGTAGACGACGCCGTCGGTCGACCGCTCGCGACGCCACCACGAGAGGTGCTCGGCCAGCGGCGCGAGCACGCGGTCGCGGAACGCGTCGTCCCCCGTCGCCTCGGAGACGCGCCGGGCGGCGGGGACGACGACCGGCGGCTGGGAGATGCCGCTGGTTGCGACCGTGTCGGTGCCGGCGTCCCACTCGTCGGGGCCCGGGAAGTAACCCTCGGCGCCGGTCCAGAAGGCGATCTGGGGGAGCATCCCGTTCGACCACTGCGCCGACAGCAGCGTCTCGATCTCGGCTTTCGCGGCGGCGGGGTCGACGCCCGCGAGCCCGACGGCGATGAAGGCCGAGTCCCAGTTCCACTGGAAGGGGTAGAGCGTCGCGGACGGGATCGTGTAGCCGTCCCGGCGGTTCGACGCCAGGACATCGGTCGCTTCGGCCCGCCGATCGGCCCGCGAGCCGCCGGAACCGAGGTCGGGGTCGGAATCGTCGTGATCGCTCATGAGACGAGCCGACGCGGAGCGTGCGAATGTGGGTTTCGCTTCGGTCGACGCCGGCCGAGCCCCCTCAGCGCGTCGCCGCGGCGGCAGCGAGGAACCGGTCGACCGCGCCGCTCTCGGCGTGGAGGTGGGCGTACGTCCCGAGCGTCTCGTAGGCGACGAGCCCGTCGCGGCCGTCGATCCCCTGCCCGCGCACGACGTCGAAGGCGAACCGGGCGTCGCTCGCGGCGTCGGCCGTCGAGTAGTGGAACTCGTGGCCGCGCCGTGTCTCGCCCGCGCGGGCGGTGAGCGTCCCGCGCTCGGCGCGGAGGTCGACGTGATCGAGCGCCTGGAGCTCGCCGGACAGCCGGACCACCGCCGGAAGGACGCCCGCCATCCGGTGGTCGCGACCGTCGACCGTCAGCGTCTCCGCGAGCGCCATGAGCCCGCCGCACTCGCCCCAGACGGGGACGCCGTCGGCCGCCACGTCCGCGACCTGGTCGAGCGTCGGCCCGCCGGCGAGATCGGCCGCGAATCGTTCGGGGTAGCCGCCGGGCAGGTAGACGGCATCGCACGACGGGAGGTCGTCGCCCGCGACGGGCGAGAACGTGACGACCGTCGCCCGCTCGCGGAGCCGTTCGACCGTGGCCGGGTAGACGAAACAGAACGCGTCGTCGCGGGCGACGGCGACGGTCGGGGGCGGGTCGGCCGAGCCGTGCTCCGGGATCGGATCCGTCTCGACCGGAAACCAGGGCGGCTCGCGCGCCAGTTCGAGCGCCCGGTCGGCGTCGAGACAGTCGGCCGCGGCGGCGAGCGCCGCGTCGTCGGGCGGCGACTCCCGGCCCATGTGGAGCCCGAGGTGACGCTCCGGTATCGACAGGTCGTCGCGCGGGGGCGTCCGGCCGAGATACGCGAGGCCGTCGGGGAGCGCGTCGCGGATGCCCGCCGCGTGTCGTCCGCCGTGGGCGCGTGCGGCCACGACGCCGACGACGTCCACGTCGTGGCCGGACTCGGCGGCGTACGCGCGAAAGCCGAGGGCGGTCGCGGCGACGCTCTCCATCCCCGCGGCGGCGTCGACGACGAGCACCACGGGGAGCCCGAGGCCCGCGGCGACCGCCGCGGTGGACGTGTCGCCGTCGTACAGCCCCATCATCCCCTCGACGACGCAGACGTCGCCGTCGCCGCGAGCGTAGTTCCGCCGCGTCCCCGCCTTCCCCTGGAGCCACGGGTCGAGCGTCCGCGACGGTCGGTCGCAGACGACCGCGTGGTGGCTCGGGTCGATGAAGTCCGGGCCGGCTTTCGCCGGCTGAACCGTCCGACCACCGTCGATCAGCGCCCGACAGAGCGCGAGCGTCGTGACGGTCTTGCCGACGCCCGAGGCGGTGCCGGCGACGACGAGCCCCTTCACAGCCGCGTCACCACCGCCCGAGTGTCGGTGACGACGCCGTACGGGGCGTCCGCGACGGTCGGGATCTCGCCGTCGGCGTACCGCGAGTCGAGGCTGGCGAGCAGGGCGTCGCGGACGCACGCCCGCGCGGCCCGGCCGACGGGCGTGGCGCTCCCCGAAAACCGGGCCCGAGGTCCCGCTGGATCGCAGGCCGCGACGACCGCGTCCGTGGTCGTGCCGGGGACGCCCGTGCGGGCGAGGAGCGTGGCGGCCTTCGCCTCCGCGGCGACGGTGAGGAGGTTCGCGAGCGCGCCGGGTGCGAGCGCGCGGGTGGTACCGACGACGACGTTGACCGTCCCGGGGTGTTCGGCGGGGCGATCGGTCGCGGAGTCGGAGCCGGCGTCGGACGCCTCGCCGTCGGTCACCGGCAGCGCCGCCGGGTTCGAGACGCCCGCGGTGACGACCGCCTCGACGCCGTCGAGCCGTGCGCGCCGGGCGTGCGCCTGGGAGACGCCGGTCAGGAGCGTCGGTCCCGCGGCATCGAACCCGGCGTCGGTCCGCCGCGACTCGACGTAAGCGGCGAGGTCGGTCTCGGGCCAGCCGTCGGGGACGGTCACGTTGTACGCCGCCGGCCCGCGAGACTCCCCGCCGTTCCAGCCGGTCGAGAGCCACCGCGTCCGGGGACGAAGGAACCGGCAGACGCCCGCGTGGACGGTCGTCTCGAACACCTCGACTGGGGCGTCGGTACGGTCGGTCTCGACGGTCCCATCGGCGTCGGCGGGGGCGTCGGACGGCAGGTCAGACACGGGCGAGCGCCTCCAGCAGTCGGTCGTTTTCTTCACGGTGTTTGACCGCGACGCGGACGTGTGAGTCGAGCCCGAAGCTCTCGCAGTCGCGGACGGCGATCCCCTGGCTCGCGAGGCCGTCTGTGATCGCCGCGACCGTGCGCGCGCCGACGCCGAGGAGCAAAAAGGGGGCGTCGGAGGGGTGTGGGTCGTATCCCTCGCTCACGAGGCGATCTCGCATGCGCTCGCGTTCGCTGGCGACCCGTTCTCGCGTGCGCGAGACGAACGCGTCCTGCCGGAGGCAGTGTGCCCCGACCGCGGCCGCGGGGGCCGAGAGGTTCCACGTGGGGCGGGCGGTCTCGATCCGGTCGAACGCGTCGCCGGTCGCACACGCGAAACCCATCCGGAGGCCGGGGAGGCCGAACATCTTGGTCAGCGACCGGCAGACGACGACGCCGTCGACCCCGGCGAGCGAGTCGGCCGGGGTGAAATCGAGGAACGCCTCGTCGACGACGAGGAGCGTTTCTTCGTCCCGGCAGCGGGCGACGAACCGGTCGAGGTCGTCGGGCGCAGGGAGATCGCCGGTGGGGTTGTTCGGCGTGCAGACGACCGCGACGGCGTGGTCCGCGACGGGGGCGTCGAGCACCTCGTCGTGTGGGGCGAACGCAGGCGTGGCCCCCTGCAGACGGACCTCTCGGGCGTACTCGCCGAAGCTCGGCGTCGGGACGAGAACGCTCTCGCCGGGCGAGACGTGCGTGGCGAGCGCCAGGCGGATCGCCTCCGTCCCGCCCGCCGTCGGCACGACCTCGGACGGGGCACAGTCGACGTAGTCGGCGGCGGCCTCGCGGTAGTCAGCGTAGGAGTCGTCGGGGTAGCGGGTCGCGGCCGCGAACGCCTCGTCGTAGGCCGCCTCGACGCCCGGGGGACGTTCGGGGTTGGTGTTGGCGCTGAAGTCGAGCGGCGCGGTCGACCCGCCGTGGACGGCCCGGCCCACCTCGGCGACCGAGTCAGGGTCCACGGGTCCCCTCCCGGTCACCGTCCGTGTCGCCCGAGACGCCGTCCCCAACGAGACTGTCGAGCAGCGCGAGCGCGCGGCCTTCGACCGCGTCGAGTGCGCCGGCGCGCTGGGCGAGCGCCAGCGCCCCGCCCATCGCCGCCCCCTCGCGCCCGACCGTGGCGTACTCCGAGAGGCGCTCGTCGGCGAAGCCGGGGTCGGTCACCGTCCGGTCGAGATCGAGGTCGCGCGCGGCGGGCGCGAGGTCGACGTGGTCGGCGACGTACGACGTGGTGGCGAGTTCGAGCGGGGCGACCGAGCCCGCGTGGCGGACGAGCGCGCTCGCCGCGACCATCTGGGTGCCCCCGGCGAGCGTGACGCGCGTTCCCGATTCGAGCGCACCGACGGCGAGGCCGGAAACGACCGCGAGCACCGGATCACCGGCGAACCGGACGGCGAGTTCGGGATGGTGTGCCGACTCGCCGGGGGCGAGATCTGACGCCGCGAGCGCCGCCTCGGCGAGTTCCTCCTTCCGGGCGAGCGGGTTGTCGGAGAGCGACGACGACACCGGGTACGGCTCGCCGAGCGCCCGCATCGTGGCCAGCGCGGTCGTCGTCCCGCCGGGGATCGTCTCGCCGACCACGAGGTGGTCCTCGTTCAGCCGCTCGGCGAACGCCTTCGCCGCGGCGAACGCGCCCGGTGCGGTGGGGACCGGGTCGGGGTCGCGGACGTCGTGGCCGGGCTTCGCGCCGAAGCCGACCGTCGGCGCACCCGTCGGCTTCGCCAGTCCGCCGTCGCAGACGACGACGTCCAGACCGAGCAGTTCGACGACGGCCCGCGTCACCAGCGCGGGCGTCGGACAGCCGGTCGGACTCACGGGGACGAACGAGGAGCGGACGAGGCGGCCGTACCGGACGAGTTCGGCGTCGGCGCTCGGCGTGTGCCAGCGCAGTTCGGGAGTGGCTCCCGCCGCGCTGATGCCGTCGACGGCCGCCGTGCGGGTCGTCCCCGCGACGAGCATCAGTCGCATCGCGACTCGGCCACCTCCAGGTCGGTGGGATGGTTGACGTTCACGGCCAGCCGTTCGTCGTCGACGACAGACACGCTTTCGATCTCTTCGGTCTCTTCGGCCTCTTCGGCCTCTTCGGCCTCTTCGGCCTCTTCGGCCTCTTCGGCCTCTTCGGCGTCGACGCCGACGACGTTCAACCCCGTCGGCGCGACCGCGCGGCCGTCGTGGTCGAACTGGGTGTCGACGCTCACACCGAGCGAGCACTTCAGGGCGACGGGGACACAGACCGTGAGCGACGCCACGCCCTCCGCGCTCCGTGCGTCGGCGAGCGCGCGGTCGACGTGGTCGGGCGCGAGATGCGGGAGGTCGGCGACGACGGTGAGCACGGGCGAGCCGACGGCGTCGAGCGCGTGGCGGAGGTCCGCGACGTAGCCGTCGCCGGGCGCGTCGACGACGGCGAGCCCGAGTTCGCGGGCGCGGGCACGCGTCTCTGGCGTCCGCGGCGAGGGCACGGCGTGGACGGTCGAGACGGCGCTCGCGCGGAGCGCGCGGACGACGCGGTCGAGCATCGGCTCCCCGCAGACGGTGACGAGCGGTTTCTCTTCTCCTCCCTCCAGCCGCGTCCCCGCCCCACCGCACAGGACGAGCGCCGGGAGGGTTACAGAAGCGCCCACGCGACCACCCCCGCGTGGACGCCGACGGCGCGGCCGAGTTCGTTCGCCGCGCCGAAGACGTCACCGCTGACACCGCCCAGTGCCCCCCGTGCCCAGCGCAGCAGCAAGACCGCGACGACCGGGCCGCCGAGGAGCGCCGCGACGACCGCCGGCGTGCCCAGGGGCGGGGCGAGCGCGAGGACGGGGACGGCGGCGACGAGCGTGGGAAGAAGCGCCGCGGCGTCCGCCTCGTCGGCGAGGGCGGAGCCGAGTCCCTCGTGGGCGGCGTCGCCGAGACAGACGAGCGTCGCCATCCCCGTCTTGGCCCCGATCTCGGCCGCGAGCGCGATGGTCGCGGCGACGCGCGGGCCCGATCCGGCCATTCCGAGCGCGCCGAGCGTCAGCGCCGCGAGCGTCAACACGACAGCGAGCGTCCCGCCGACGCCGGTGTCAGCGTCCTTCAGGGCCGCCCGGCGACGCTCTCGATCCGTCGAGTCGTCGTGGACGGCGGCGGCGTCGGCGACGTCGGCGAGGCCGTCGGCGTGGGTGACGCCCGTCAGCAGGTAGAGCGTCACGAGGTAGAGCGCGGCGGTGGTCGAAAGCGGCAACGGGAGGGCGAGCGGGAGCGCGGCGAAGCCGCCGACGACGTAGCCCGCGAGGACGAACGCCACCGGCGTCCGCCGAAAGGCGTCCCAGGCCCGCTCGTCGCCGCCGACGGGGAGCCGCGTCAGGAACGCCAACGCGCCCTGCAGCGCCCTCAGAACCACGCGACCACCCCCGCGAGGGCGAACGCGAGCAGGCCGGCGCGGGTGACCAGCGCGCCGGCGCGGCGGGCGTCGGCGACGCTCGGGGCCGAGCCGAAGTCGAGGACGTACACACCCGGTTTTTCGAGCGCGACACCCAACACCGCCGCGAGCGTCGCCATCGGCCAGCCGGAGTTCGGCGACGGCGGGTTCCGTGCCTGCTTGCGCGCCCGCGAGAGTGCACCGGGGTCAAGCGCGACGGCGGCGATCAGTACGGCCGTCAGGCGCGCGGGAAGCCACATCGTCAGATCGTCGAGGCGGGCGCTGGCGGTGCCGTGAGGCTTGTGCGGGTAGCCGAGCATGGAGTCGAGGGTGTTGACCGCCTTGACCCAGGTCGCGGCGGCCGCGGCACCCGCCAGCGAGAGGGGGGCGACGAGCGCGAACGCCGCGAGCGGGGCGACGAGGCCGTCGGCGAGGTTCTCCCCGAGGCTCTCGACCGCGGCGCTTCTGACCTCCGACCCCGACAGCGCGCTCGCGTCGCGGCCGGCGAGCGACCGGAGGGCCGTCCGGGCGGCCGGGAGATCGTCGTTCGAGAGCGTCACCACCCGCCGGGCCTCGTCGGTGAGCAGGCGGAGGCTCGTGGTCGAAAACAGGACGAGTCCCGTCGTGAGGGCTGCGAGCGCGGTCGAGAAGCCGAGTCCACGGATCAGCGCGAAGACGGCACCGCTGGCGAGAAGCGGGAGGGAAACGGCGACGACGCTTCCGACGAGCGTCGGCGCGGGCCACGCCCGGTCCGCGGGGGCGACGAGTCGGCCGAACAGCGCCACCGGGTGGACGCTCGCGGGCGGTTCGGCCACCAGCCGGTCGAGGAGCGCGGCGAGGCCGACCGCGGCGGTCGCCGTCACAGGCATCCACACCTCGTGTCCCGCTCACGCGTCTCGCGGCCGCCGTCGGTCCGCGTCCCGTCGCCCTCCGCCGTCCGGTCGGCGAGCCACGCGGGGAACTCGGCGAGCGGGACCTCGCGGACGTCGACGAAGGTGCCGCCGAGCCGGTCGATCCCGCCGTCGGTCGCCCGAGAGTCGCCGACGTGGACGAGCGTCTCGACTGAACTGTCGAGCGCGGCGGCGACGGTCTCGAAGGCGGCGGGTGCGGGCTTGCGCCAGCCACAGCCGACGCTCGTGACGACGCTGTCGAATCGCTTCCGAGAGAGGTCCGAGCGGACGAGCGTCCGCCCGACGAGTTCGGGGACGCTACAGTTCGAGAGCAGGCCGACTGGGCCGCGGTCGCGGGCGGCGTCGACGGCCGCGACCGCACCCGGGCGCGTTCGAACCTGGGGGTCGAACGCCGAGACGATCGCCCGTCTGACGGCGTTGTCCGACGCGGTCACGCCCCGCGAGCGAAGAACGCTCCCGACGTGTGCCGGCAGCGGGATCTCGGCGCCGTCGGGGGCGTCGATCTGCGGCTCCCGGTAGGCCTCGCCGAAGTCGGCGGGGACGGCCACGTCGCGGGCTCGGAGTTCCGCTGCGACGGCGGCCGCGGGGTCGTCCGGTCGGTCGACGTCGACGAGGGTTCCGAAGAGGTCGAACGAGACTGCCACTACGCGTGGATCGGTGAAAGTGAACTTGAAGATGACGGGTGTCGCGAGCCACCGCCGGAAGCACCGGGCTGACGGCGTTGGTTCCGCCTACCAGCGGTGGTGGACGTGTTCGCGGACGTGGGCGTCGTAGACGTCGGAGACGATGCCGTGTCGTTCGTGCGAGAGGGGTGGGTGGTCCGCCGCGGCGACGTTCCCCTCGATGTGCTCGGGCGTGGTCGAGCCGGGAATGACGGTGCTGACCGCGTCGTGGTCGAGGATCCACCGCAGGGTGAACCCCGCGAGCGTCATCTCCTCGGGGACGGCTCGTTCGAGGTCGTCGACTGCGTCGAGCCCCGCGTCGAGCGGGACGCCCGCGAACGTCTCGCCGACGTCGAACGCCTCGCCGTCGCGGTTGAAGTTGCGGTGGTCGTTCTCGGGGAACGTCGTCTCGCGGTCGATCGCACCCGTCAGGAGCCCCGACGCGAGCGGGACGCGGACGATGACGCCGACGTTCTCTCGATACGCCTCACGGAAGAACAGCTCCGACGGGCGCTGGCGGAACGGGTTGAAGATGATCTGGACCGTCTCGACGCCGGGGTACTCGATGGCCTTCAGCGCCTCCTCGCACTTCTCGACGCTGACGCCGTAGGCGTCGATCCGGCCCTCGTCTTTCAGCCGAGACAGGGCGTCGAACGTCTCGGGCTGGTAGTAGGCGTCGGTCGGGGGACAGTGCAACTGCAGGAGGTCGAGCGAGTCGACGCCGAGGTTCTCCCGGGAGCGGTCGACGAACGACGAGAGGTGGTCGTAGTCGTAGTCGGCGGCGACGTGGGGATCGAGCCGGCGGCCGGCCTTGGTCGCGACGACCACGTCGTCGGACGCGTCGCGTTCGTCGAGCACTGCTCGGATGTGACGTTCGCTTCGGCCGTCGCCGTAGACGTCGGCCGTGTCGAGGAAGTCCACGCCGGCGTCGAGCGCGGTGCGGACCGCCTCGCGCCCCGCCTCGTCGGACACGTCTCCCCAGTCGGAGCCGATGTTCCACGTGCCGAGACCGATCTCCCCTACCTCGTACGGGCCGAGTTGGCGCGTTTGCATACGTACTCGTAGCGAGGCCGCGCCCCTAAGTGCGTGTGCGCAGGCAGAGAGTGCCGGCTCGCGTCGGCTGGAAGACAGCCGACGGACAAACGTCCGACACGGTGTAAACGTTCAAGTACTCCGACGTACATCGGGCAGATGATGAGTAAGATCACTTTCCGTGCCGACGATGACCTCGTCAGACGCCTCGAGGAGTTCGACGCGTCGAAAAGCGAGGTCATGCGCGAGGCGCTCCGCGCGTACCTCGACGGGACGGGACGTGAGACGTCGCAGACGCCGGGAGACAGCGTCGACGACGCCCTGGCCGCGCGGGTGGACTCTCTGATCACAGAGCGGCTAGACGAGCGTTTACACGGGCGAGCGGCCCGCAGAGACCCACAGGAGGTCAACGTCAACATCTCCGTCGACGGCGTCGCGCCCGAACCCCGCGTAAACGGGGAGTCCGACGCGGACGCGAGTGCAGACGATCGTAAGACACCTGGGGTGCGCGCGGACGACGAGTTGCAAACGGACGGCGCGCCGTGTAGCCAGTGTGGCGAAACCGTCGCTCCTGACCACGTATACTGCCCGAACTGCGGGGAGAAGACGTCACAGCTCGCGTTCTGTGAGTGCGGCGACGAGCTCCGATCGGACTGGGCGTTCTGCCCCGGTTGCGGCCGACGAACGCCCGCTGCGGACGTTCTCGACCGACCGTAAACGCCGAAATGCGTACTAACAGTCCTCGAAACGTCCGACTTACGTTTTTGTCTTACGGTCGCCGGTAGATTTATAATACAAGCGGAATACCATACGATCGCGTAAGACGGTCGTCTTACAGCGTTCCCGGACGGTGGCACGGTGTGCCGCCGGTGTTCGGTTCGAGCGTGTAAGACGATAACACGGGCCGACATCCGAGCCGTCTTACCGGGGGAATGCAACAACCATGGAGCGTGTGACACTACGGATTCCGAAGCAGCAGATCGAAGAAGTCGAACGAATGGTCGAAACGGGAGAGTTCCCGAACCGGAGCGAGGCGATCCGGTCGGCCGTTCGCGACATGATTAACGAACAGGGCGACACCCGCGAGTCGACGTCGGGCAAGCGCAGCTGGGCGAGGGTCTAACGATGCAGGACATCGTGCAGGAGGCCATGCAGCGCGACGAGGCCGAACGCAAAGCCAAAGCCGAGTCGACCGACGACGACACGTTCGGCGATCCACGGATCGTCATCGTCGGCTGTGGCGGCGCCGGCAACAACACTATCAACCGCCTGTACAACATCGGCGTCGACGGGGCCGACACCGTCGCCATCAATACCGACAAACAGCACCTGAAGATGATCGAGGCCGACACCAAGATCCTCGTGGGCAAGTCGCTCACGCAGGGGCTCGGTGCCGGCGGCGACCCCTCGATGGGCGAGCGTGCCACGGAGATGGCGCAGGGAACAATCAAGGAGGTACTCGGCAACGCGGACCTGGTGTTCGTGACGGCCGGGATGGGCGGCGGCACCGGGACCGGTGCGGCTCCCGTCGTCTCGAAGATCGCCAAAGAACAGGGCGCGATCGTCGTTGGCATGGTGTCGACCCCGTTCAACGTCGAGCGTGCGCGGACGGTGAAAGCCGAGGAAGGCCTGGAGAAACTCCGCAACGAGGCGGACTCCATCATCGTCCTCGACAACAACCGCCTGCTCGACTACGTCCCGAACCTGCCCATCGGCAAGGCCTTCTCCGTGATGGACCAGATCATCGCCGAGACGGTCAAGGGCATCTCCGAGACCATCACCCAGCCCTCGCTGATCAACCTGGACTACGCGGACATGTCCACGATCATGAACCAGGGCGGCGTCGCGGTGATGCTCGTCGGCGAGACCCAGGACAAGAACAAGACCCAGGAAGTGGTGAACGACGCGATGAATCATCCCCTGCTGGACGTGGACTACCGCGGCGCGAGCGGTGGACTGGTCCACATCACAGGCGGCCCCGACCTCACGCTCAAAGAGGCCGAGGGCATCGCGAACAACATCACCGAACGGCTCGAAGCCAGCGCGAACGTCATCTGGGGCGCTCGCATCCAGGACGAGTACAAGGGCAAGGTCCGCGTCATGGCCATCATGACCGGCGTCCAGTCCGCACAGGTGCTCGGCCCGACCACGCAGAAGCAGGCCGACCGCTCGCGACAGAGCATCAACGCCCAGTCCGCTGGACAGTCGCAGTCGGGGCAGGCGAACGGCCAGGGCCAGCAGTTCGACGCCCGACAGAACGCCGAAGCCGGCTGGCAGTCCGACGGCGGTCACAACGAGGTCGAGAAGAACAACGGCCTCGACGTCATCCGCTGAGACGCGGGCGTTTTCGCGTCCGTCGTCGTTCTCGGTCCGTCCGCTCTTTCTTTATGTATCCGCGCGCGCATATCTCAATAAAATATATAGACTATAGAGTAAATGGCGTATGACGAGCATCTGCACTCTATAGAATATATAGAATAGTTCGTCGAGGGTCGTCAGCGGTCGAGACACAGATAACACCCGGAAGAACGCTTCTCTCGTCCGTTTACGGTGTGGAGACGGAGGTTCGACAGGTCGTGGCCGCTCACCCGGAGCGTCCTCCGGTCCGCGGCGTCGACGATCGAAGGAGTGAGGACCGGGACCGCTCGTGTCCCAGGCGAGTCAGGCCTCGTGGACGGCCTCGACGAGGTAACACTTCCGGCAGAGGTCGCGCGCCGTAGGCGCGCCGCACCGATCGCACTCCCCGAACTCCTCTCCGTCGTCGTCGCGGTACCGGATCGCCGCGAGTTCGGCGAGTTCCTCGTAGCCCGCGAGGATCGAGTGGCGCGTGCCCGGATGGGACTCCTCGACGTCGAGGAGTAACCGCTGGATCTCCCCGCGGTAGGCCTCGCTCGCGTGGGGACACTCGGTGATGTGCGCCGGCAGATCGTTCAGGTGGGCGTACAGCGCGACCTCCTTCTCGGGGACGTCGCGCAGGGGCTTCGCGCGCGGAACGAACCGATCGCTCTCCGCGCGATCGGGGAACGGTCCGAGCGAGGCGTCGAAGTGTTTGGCCATCTGCTTGAGATCCCCAGAGAAGAAGTTCATCAGCGCAGTCTGGGCCTCGTCGTCGAGGTTGTGGCCCGTGAGGAGTTTGTCCGCGTCCAGCGCCTCGGCGTAGCGTTCGAGGACGTCTCGGCGGAAGACGCCGCAGTACGCACAGGGGGCCATCCCCTCGGGGTCCGACGCGGCGACGTCGTCCATCCGGAGGTCGAACTCCTCGGCGTAGGTGACGATCTCGTGGTCGATGTCGAGTTCGGCGGTGAGTTCCTCGCTCGCGTCAAGAGAGGCGTCGCGGTAGCCCTCGATCCCCTCGTGGATCGACAGAGCGACCAGCTCGACCCGCGGATCCCGCCCGAAGGTCTCGGCGAGGATATGCGTGAGGACGACGGAGTCCTTCCCGCCAGAGAGCCCGATCACCCACGTCTCGGGGTCGTCGGGGGTCGCCTCGGGCGAGAGCAGGCCATCCTCGCGGATCCGGCGGCGGACGCGCTTGTCGACCGAACCGCAAAAGTGGCGCTCACACAGGTGCAGCCCCGAGTACGCCGCGTGCATGACCGCCTCGCGCCCGCACTTGTCGCACTCCATCTGCCGGGGGTTGTCGGGGGGCGGTCATGTGGGTTTCGTCTCGAACCCGTGACGCCGGGGCGAGAGACTGGACGTGTTGGATCGATCGACGTACGCGACGGGGAACCCAGAAGACACGACAGAGAACGTCGGGCGCGACCGGGTCGCGCGGTCGGCAGGGCGGGTACAGCCACGTCCTCCCCAGCCGATTCGCTCACTCGTTCACGCGCTCGCTCATCCCTCGCGCGGCGAGGCGACCGGCGTCGCCAACCTGACGTACCGATTCATCTCCCCCTCGCTCTAGCCCCGAATCGAACGCGATGGCGCTTCTGGACGAGCTCCGACCCGCACCGTTTTGTCCGCTCGACACCCACACCCGATCGAGAATGGACCGTGCCGTCGCGCTCGCTCACGTGGAACGGATCATCGAGACGGTCGACACCGAGGAAATGCCCGTCCCCGTCCGGGAGCTGTGGGTGTACGGTGACGTCGCGCTCGGCCTCGACCCCATCGACCGCCTCGACGTCTACCTCACGAAGGACATGCTCATGCGCGGCGACCGCTCCCAGGCGGAGGCGTTCGAGGCGGAGTACGGCGTCAAAGGCGTCGGTTCGTCGGTGAGAGCGTCGTGGGCCGAGACCCACCCCGAGTTCCTCCACACGAACGACAACGGCTACGCCGCCCCCGAGAAGTGCCTCGCCGCCCACCTCTTAGACGAGGTCGACGGCGAGATCCACCTCGAGGTGTGCAACGCGAGCTTCGACGACAACGTCACCCAGCGGCTGAAGGGCGCGGTCGCCCGCGACGCCTACGAGGAGATTCTCGACCCCCGCGGCGTCCAGCTGTGGGTCGACGGCCGCCGCGACGAGGAAGCGCTGGCTCGGGTTCGAGAGGGCGAACTCCCGTTCCCGACGCTCCCGGCGGCGCTGGAGATGCTCGGACTCGACGCCGACGAGGCCGAGACGGCGAGCGACGCGATGAGCCAGTACCGGGCCGCACAGACCGGGACGAGCGTCCGCGGCGACGTGGTCTGACGGCTCCGGCGTCTCACGCGCGGTCGTCGCGGGTGTCCTCC
Source organism: Salinigranum marinum (assembly GCF_024228675.1). Lineage (NCBI taxonomy): Archaea > Methanobacteriati > Methanobacteriota > Halobacteria > Halobacteriales > Haloferacaceae > Salinigranum > Salinigranum marinum. The sequence continues at coordinate 2,489,646 of NZ_CP100461.1, forward strand.
GCCGGCGCGTCGTCGGCGTACCGTTCGGCCGATCGTCGTCGCGCGTACGCCTCGGCATCGGCGCGCTCCATCGTCTCCGAGCCGCTCGTCTCGCCGTCGATGAGCAAGAAGAGGAGGAGCGTCCCGCCGACGCCGACGAGGAGCACGAGGGCGAAGAGGGCGGCTTCGGCCATGGACGGCAGTCGTCGCGCCGGCGAGATAAGCGTTGGACTCGCCACGGGCGCGTTCGAAGTCAGCGACGGCTTTTTGAGCCCGTGGACGCGATTTCGGCCCGATGAGCCCTCCATCCGATCACCGCGGCGACGAGTCGGGCTGTCCGAAGTGCGGTCACACCGGCACCGAGATCGACGACATCGCCACGTCCGGCACCGGCCTCTCGAAGATGTTCGATATCCAGAACCGGACCTTTACTGTAGTGACGTGCACCAACTGCGGCTACTCCGAACTCTACCGAGGCCAGTCCAGCGGCGACCTCGTCGACCTGTTCCTCGGCTGACGACGGCCGCGCGGGAGCGCCCCGTCGGGCCACGGCCGTCAGCTGCGGTCGTGCCGCGTCGTGGCCGTGGCCGCGGTCGTGTTCGTGATCACGAGAGCGACGGCCCGACCCGTCCGACGACCACGTCGAACGGCACCACCTCGGCGCGGCGGTACTCGCGCTCGCGCATCTGCTCGACGACCGTCCGTCCCATCTCGCGCCAGTCGCGCCTGAGGACGTCGTACGTCTCCCCCGAGAGTGCCCGCCGGAGCTCCGTCTCGTGGGCGGCGAGTCCCTCGCCGGTGGCCTTCCGCTTCGCGTCCTCGAGGTCGGCCTCACTGTAGGGCGGCGCGACGGACTTGTCGTGGTGGTACCGGCTGGTCCGAACGTCGGACAGGCCGGCCGCCGAAAACAGCGCCGGGAGTCGGTCGCCGAGCGCGACGTCGGTCTCGACGCCGTCGAGGTACGCCTCGCGGACGCGCCGTTCGAGCTCGACCTCCGCCTCGACGGTGGAGTCGACGCCGACCGCGGCGTTGTCCGGTTCGACCGCAGCCACCAACTCCGATGAAACACGGCCGAACTCGCGGAGTACCTGGGCGGGGTCCGGGAGGTTCACCAGGAGCGCCTGACACACCACGAGGTCGAACGCGTCGTCGACGAAAGGGAGTCGCGTGGCGTCGCCGGCGACAGCCGAAAGGCCGGTGTCGGCCCGGGCGACGGACAGGAGCGAGCGGTCGGCGTCGAGACAGACCACCTCGGCGTCGGACGCCGCCGCCAGCACGCGGGAGAGTTCGCCCGTCCCGGCGCCGACGTCGAGTATCCGCGTTCGCGTCGAGAGGTCGAGGTCCGCGAGCGCCTCGCGCGAGTCGTCCCACATCCCCTCGCGTGTCCGTCGGAGGTACTCGGCGGTGAACCTGCGCACACGTCGCGTACTCGGTAGAGGGAAAAAAACCGCTGGATTCCGGTGTGGGATCAGTCGTCCGCAGCGGTGCCCGCATCCGCGCCGGTCGGCTGCACGTTCTGGTTCACGCTGAAGAGGTTCTCCGGGTCGTACCGGGTTTTCACCTCGACCAGCCGTGCGAAGTTGTCGCCGTAGGCCAACTTCTCCGCACCGTCGCGTTCGGGGATGAAGTTGACGTAGACGCCACCGGTCGCGTGTGGCGTCATGGCGTCGTACAGTTCGCGTGCCCACGCCATGCACGCTTCGTCCTGTGCTGGGTCCTCCCAGCGAGTGTGGAGGTTCATCAGGTACTTGATGTCGCGGTGTGGATACGCCGTCTCGGTCGACGGGACGTCGTTGATCGCCCCACACAACTGTGCGATGGCGATCTCACTGAGCGGTGTCGGCATCGTCTCGATGTACTCGACGAAATTCTCGATCATCCCGTCGGTGAACTCGACGAAGTTGTGTGACTTCCAGTAGTTGCGCGCGCCCGGTTCGAGGAGACCGTCAAACGCTTGCTGCCACTCCTCGTAGACGTGCGGCGAGACGACGTCGACGATGGGCGAGCCGATGTCGCGGAACGGCTGGAGCGCTTCTTCGCCGTCCTCCATCTCACCGGCGTAGAACGCCGCGAGGACGATGACCTTCTTACCGTGCCACTCCTCGGGCAGGAACGGAAGTGGCGGGGCGTACCGGAGCACACACCAGACGACGACGTCGTCCGGTGCGTCGTCCGCGAGCGTCCGGTACTCCCGCAGGACGTCGGCGGCGTCTTCGACCGGGTAGACGAGGAGTCCGGAGAGGATATCCGGGCCGAACTCGTGAAGTTGGAACTCGAACGACGTCACGATGCCGAAGTTTCCACCGCCTCCCCTGAGACCCCAGAAGAGGTCCTCGTTCTCCGTCTCGCTCGCGTGGACGAGTTCGCCGTCGGCCGTGACCACGTCGGCCGACAGGAGGCTGTCCGCCGTGAGGCCGTGCTTCCGCGAGAGCCAGCCGAATCCCCCACCGAGTGTCAGACCGGCGATGCCCGTCGTCGAGTTGTATCCGACCGGTGTCGCCAGACCGAACGCCTGTGTCTCGTGGTCGAGGTCGGCGAGCGTCACGCCCGGTTCGACACGCGCCGTCTTCGCCTCCGGATCGACGTGGACAGAGCGCATCGCCGAGAGGTCGTGCTCGACGACGATGCCGTCGTCACAGAGCGCGTTGCCCGCGATGTTGTGACCGGCCCCCTTGACCGCGAGGTCCATCCCCGTGTCGCGTGCGAAGTTGACGGACCGATTGACCTCCTCCCGCGCGTAAAGTCGCGGGAATCCCACCATGGGATTTCAGGCCGAGCGCGGCCCTAAGGTTTCAAGACGCATACGTTCCAAGCGTCTCTTGCTGGGTGTCAGCATCGGCTTGGCTGTCTTGTGGGATGGTCAAACGTCCCCCTTCCTCAGCCGAGTCATCGCCACTCGTGTATTCTCTTGAGTGACTCTCTCCGCTGAGGTAGCGGTCTGCAATATTGAGCGCGGCGTTAACGTCTGCTTGGTACTCTGAAACCCAACACCCCGAGTTGGAACACTTGAACGTCGCCTGCTTCGGACGGTAGCCCTGTTCTCCGCAGCAGTGGCACGTCTTCGAGGTGTACGCAGGATTCACCGTCTCCACACGAATGCCTTTCTCAGCCGCTTTATATCGAATCTGAGCGTGCATCTTGGCGAACCCCCACCCGTGAAGCCGCCGGTTCATGAACGCGCCGTAGTCCATGTTCTCACGGATGTGCGTCAAGTCTTCCAACACCAGCACGGAATTCTCGAATTGGTCGGCGTAGGCGACGACCTCCGACGTGACCGTGTGAAGGATATGGTCGATGTGTCGCCACAACTCGTCACCGTAGGACTCAGCGATTCGTTCACTTCCGCGTTTCTGAAGGCGTCGAGTCGCCGTGAAGTACGTCTCACGGAGTTGCCTGACTCGCTTGCCTTCTGCGTTCCAGAGGTTGGGAGCAGTCGGGGAGCCGCGCTCGTCACGGTGACACACCGTTAACAAAGAGGCTTCCCCGATGTCTACCCCAATCGGCGTCTCCGCCGAACTGGTTTCTCGTTCTTCCACGTCTCGCGTAGCGACGATGTGGAAGTACCACTTACCGTCACGGTCGAACAACCGACACTCACCCATCTCCGCGTCTCCCGCGTGTAACGCTTCCAACCACTCCCGCTGTTCGGGATTCGGTTGCGCGGGCAACCAGAGGTTGTAGTCGTCGTGGTGCGGGATTTTGACGTACCACTCGATTGCGTTCTGTGGCTTGTGGTCAAGCTTCGGGCCTTCGTTCGTGAATCGGACAGGGTGATCGTCGTGAAGTTCTTTCGCGTCGTAGCTTCCGCCACAGAGCTGTGGGACGTACTTCTTGAGCGCGTTCTTCGCGTAGCCGCTCAGGTTGTAGTTGACCACTACGTCGTTGGCCGCTGACTGTGTGGTGCAGTTGGCGGTGAACGCGGCTTCGAGCGCGTCTTGGTACGCTCGTTTCGTCTCACAGAGTTTGCGGTGCTTGTGGGCGTTCGGCTCCGCAAGCTTGAGTTCCAGCGTCTCGGTGAGTTCGGTCACTGTTCGTCCTCCTCGTGGCGCTGGATGTACTTCTCGACAGTCTCACTCGAAACGTGACCCGCTGTACCCGCGTAGTAGCCGCGTGCCCACTTGATTTTCTCGCCGTCATGATCGGCGTGGCGGTGGTTGTACTTCCGAGAACTGATGCCTTTGAACCAGTTGGCGAGAAGCGAGGGGGCGTGTTTCGGCGGGCTACTGACGAACAGGTGGATGTGGTCGGGTTGGACGGTAAGGTCGATAATCTCCAACCCTTTCTCGTCGGCTATTTCGTGGAGGATGTCTCGCACACGGGTTGCAACGTCACCGACGAGTACCGATTGGCGGTACTTCGGTACCCACACTATGTGGTAGTTGAGGTTGTATGTTGCGTGCCGTGTGGTCTTCATCCGTACTACACACTATGCCTCTGTGGTGTGTTAGAACTATCGTACACGGTGGGAAATCCTGCCGTACCATCGTCGGTGGAGATGTACGCTATTGTCCGCTTGACCCGCGCCTGAAGACGCGGGTATGCGCTCGCACTATGTATCACGTCCGCGACGCCCGCACACTGCGCGATGAGTGCTGGCCGCTTGTCGATCATCGCGTTCCAGATGCTCCGCGCCTCGTCGTACTCCTCCGTTTCCGGTTCGAAGACCTCACCGCGGAAGCCCGCGGTGAACTCCTCGACTGTTCTCTCCCCTATACCTTGTTGTGTTGACAATTCATGCCACCAACTGTGTACTGCATCATGTGGGGAGTTAACTGCTCACACACATGCCTCGGAACGGGACAGAGCCGAACCATGAACAGTCTTGAGGGCTGTCCTCGGGAATCACCGGCGGTTCAGGCCATAGCTACTCGGCGGCGAGTTCGCGCACGCGGGCGATGTTCCACGCGAAGCCGCGGCCGTCTTCCGTGGGAGTCTCCAGAACGAGCGGGACGTCTTCGAGCGCGGGGTGGCTGACGATCCGGCGCATCCCCTCGACGCCGATGTGGCCCTCGCCGATGTGGGCGTGTTCGTCCTTGTTCGTCCCGCAGGCGTGTTTGGAGTCGTTGAGGTGGATGCACTTGAGATGCTCTAAGCCCACGATGTCGTCGAACTCGGCCACGACGGAGTCGACCGCCGCTGCCGTGGAGAGGTCGTACCCCGCGGCGAACGCGTGGGCGGTGTCGACACAGACGTCAAGGTCCTGTTCGGACCCCTCGACCACGGTGGCGAGGTGCTCGAAGTCGCCACCGAGTTTCGTCCCCGACCCCGCGTCGCTCTCGATGAGGACGGTCACCGCCTCGGGGATCGAGAGGTCGTCGAGGACGGAGATGGCGTTGTCGAGGCCCCGGTCGACGCCTGCCCCGGTGTGGGCGCCGAGGTGGACGTTGACGTACTCGATGCCTAACTGGGACGCGGCGTCGATCTCCTTCTGCATCGAGTCGAGCGACTTCTCGCGGAGGCCGTCCTTGGGGGTGCAGAGGTTCACGAGGTACGACGAGTGGATGACCCAGGGGCCGTCGAGTCGTTCGGCCGACGCCGACCGGAACTTCTCGGCCTCGTCACTGTCGATGCCGGGGTCCTGCCAGACCTGTGGGGAGTGGGTGAAGATCTGCCCGCAGTTGCCACCGAAGGTGACCTGCCGGTGGACCGCATTTCGGAGGTCGCCGTACGGAGGCTTCTCGTCGTCGTTCGGATGTGAGCCTTTGGAGATAGAGACGTGTGCGCCTACTCGCATGTTCGATGGCAGGGAACGCCGGGAGAAAGGCGCTTCGGAGCGTCGCCGTCGCGGTCGCGTAACCGGCTCGGGAATCAACAATGATAGTCGAGCTGTAAGGTTATTACCCCCGGGAAGCGACCCGTCGAACGATGGCCGGAGGACACCAGTCCGGGGAGGAGTCACGCGCGACGAGCGTCGGAGACGAGCCGCTTGCGGTCGGGGCGCGGCCGCCCGCGGTGCGCGCCGACTTGGTCGATACCGACGGTTCGGTCTCGTCGGTCGCGCTGTCGGAGCTCACCGACGACCGACCCGTCCTCCTCTGTTTCTACACGATGGACTTCAGTCCCGACTGTGTCAAGCAGTGGTGTTCCTTCCGGGACTTCGACTGGTTCGCGAGCGGAGATCACGTCCAGGTCGTCGGCGTCAGTCGGTCCGGCGTCCGACTTCACCGCGAGTTCATCAGCCGGTTCGAGATCGGCTTCCCGCTCTACGCCGACACCGACCTCGCGCTTTCCGACGCGTTCGGCGTCACCTACCGCACGTTCGGGCTGACGAAGCGCTCGCGGCGGTCGTGTTTCCTCGTCGACTCCGCCGGGACGGTCCGCTACCGCTGGCTCTCCGATCACTGGCTCGATCCGACCCGTGACCTCCCGCCCGTTTCGGAGATCCACGAGACGATCGTCGAGGAGTTCGGCCCCGAGGTCGACGACTTCGGTTTCTGAAGTCAGCTCACGAGCGGGCACGCGGGCGGCGGTGGACCCACTCGTCGGACGCGTATTTTTCGTTCACGCGCTCGCGTGCGCGCGAGATCTCGTCGTCGGTCCACTCCCCCTCGTCCGCGTCACACCACGCCGCGAGCGCGTCCTCGAACGCCGCGACGACCGCGTCCCGATCGGCGTCGGTGTGTTCGTCGAGGCCGGTGACGCGGTCGGCGAACTCGGCGGCCGAGCGCCCTGGATCGGCGAACGCCGACAGGTGGCGGTCGGCCAGGGCCGAGTACGTGATCGAGCCGTGTTGGACGACCGCATCGCGTTGGCGGTACTGGGCATTGCCGCTCACCTTTCGGCCGTCGCCGGCGACGACGAGGTCGTGGGCGGGGTTCAGTGCGCGGAGGTAACACGCCGGTTCGTACAGAGCGGGGGCCTCGCTGGAGACGAACTCGACCGGGACGCCGACGCGGGAGAAGCCGTCGAGCACCGGGTCGAGGAGCGCGTGGTAACAGTCCATGAGCCCCCCAGGAAGTTCCTCGCGCGGGGCGGTGATCGAGTACGAGAGGTCGCCGACCGAATCGTGGTAGATGCCGCCGCCGCCGGTGGGGCGGCGGGTGACGTCGACCCCCTCGCGCGCACACCACTCCCAGTCGACGGTGTCGGGCGCTTGGTGGTAGCCGAGCGAGAGACACGACGGCTCCCAGCGGTAGAGCCGAACGGTCCGGGGACCGCCCGCGGCGGCCGTCTCGGCGGCGACCTCGTCGAGCGCCATCTGCATCGGTCCCGGGCGCGACTCCTCTCGAATCACGCGCCACTCGCGGTCGGCGGTATCCATGTCGGAGCGATAGCGCGTCCCGGTCAAATGGGTTCCGGCCAGGGGCCGACCGATCGGTCGTGACAGCGTCCGAGAGATATGTGGGAAGGTAACAGTCAGCAGTACTGTATTATATTCCTGCGGAGAGAGAAGCAACCGAGCTACCGCGGGTGGCTCGGAGAATCAACCAATGGATCTCGATCAATTCGTCAGCGAGAACGCACCGCAGGAGGGTGGAGACGGTTTCCAGCTCGAAAACTCGAAACTGCTCGACGTCGCCCTCGACGGGAGCGTCATGGCCAAGGCCGGCTCGATGGTGTCGTACACGGGCGACATCTCGTTCGAGCGGAAGACCGAAGGCGGCGTGACCGGCATGCTCAAGAAGAAAGTGACCGGCGAGGGAGCCGTGATGATGCAGGCGTCGGGGACGGGCCACCTCTACCTCGCCGACCAGGGCAAGGACGTCCAGATCATCGAACTGGACCCGGGCGAACAGATCAGCGTCAACGGCAACGACATCCTGGCGTTCGAGAGCAGCGTCAACTGGGACATCAAGATGATGGACAGCATCGCCGGATCGTCCTCAGGCGGGATGTTCAACGTCTATCTCGAAGGGCCGGGCTACATCGCCATCACGACCCACGGCAAACCGCTCGTCGTTCCGACGCCCGTCCGGACGGATCCGCAGGCGACCGTCGCCTGGAGCGGTAACGTCTCCCCCAGCACGAAGCGCGACCTCAACCTCAAGAGCTTCATCGGGAAATCCTCGGGCGAGACGTTCCAACTGGACTTCTCCCAGGACGGCGGGTTCGTCATCGTCCAGCCGTTCGAAGAACGAACGCCCGCCCAGTGAACGACTGAATCCGCTTTTTTCGAGACGGACGGCCTCGCGTCACGGAGTCACGTCGCTGAGGACGACGGTCGGGCGAGGGCTGACTGGGCGGGGACCGACTCGACAGGTGAGAACGAACCTGCTCGTCGCGTCTTCTCGTCTCCACCGCCCACCGGCCGCTCGACACGGCTCGCACGCGATGGGTGTCTCATACGTCGGCGTGTACCGCTCGTTATGCCCTCGGAGAAAGAGAAGATGCTCGACGGCGAACTGTACGACGCGGGCGACCCCGAACTCGTCGCCGAGCGCGAGTGGGCGAACGACCTCACCCGGCGGTACAACGAGACGCGGGCGGGCGACCGCGAGCGACGGCGGGAACTGCTCGAAGCGCTGTTCGGGTCGCTCGGCGACGACTGCGTCGTCGAGCCGCCGTTTCGGTGCGACTACGGCTCCAACGTCCACGTCGGCGAGAACTTCTACGCGAACTTCGACTGCGTCGTGCTGGACGTCTGCCCGGTGGAGATCGGGCGGAACTGTCTGGTCGGTCCGGGCGTGCATATCTACGCCGCGTCACACCCACTCCGACGGGAGGAGGGGGCCAAGGATCCGGAGTACGGCAAACCGGTGACGATCGGTGACGACGTCTGGATCGGGGGGCGTGCCGTGATCAACCCGGGGGTGACCGTCGGCGACGAGGCCGTCGTCGGATCGGGGGCCGTCGTCACCGACGACGTGCCGGCCGGCGTCGTCGTCCAAGGGAACCCGGCAACAGTAGTAAGAGAGATCGAATAACGCTCCCAACCCGTCCGATCCGTGAGCTCCGTTCGGCGAGCCGAGTCGCTCGCGTCCACAGATTCTGTATAGCGGTATGAGGTTTGCCGCCCGAAACGACGCACGGGACGCGCGTCGAGGCCACCCGTCTCGAGTCGTCCGATTCGACGGCACGGTGCTGAGTGAACTCCCGACGGCCGACACGCGGGGCTTTTACCGCGTCGTCGCCCAGGCTCGCACATGGTGCGGAACGTCGCTGGGCTGATCGCCGAACTCGAACCCGAGGACTTCTATCTCCTCTCGGGCGTCGAGCAGGGGATGCGGTTTTCCGAGTGGGTCGACCGCGGGAAGCTCCCGGAGTACGCGAACCTGACGCCCGAGAACGTCGATTACCGGCTCGACCGGTGTATGAGTCGCGATCTCGTCCAGCGAAAGACGATCCAGTACGAGGGGTACCAGCTCACCTTCGAGGGGTACGACGCCCTGGCGCTGCGGACGTTCGCCCAGCGCGACACCATCCAGGGGGTCGGCGCTCCGCTGGGAGTGGGCAAGGAGAGCGACGTGCTCGAGGTACAGTCGTACAAACCCCTCGCGTTGAAGTTCCACCGGGAGGGGTACACGAACTTCCGGGAGGTCAACAAGGAGCGGGAGTACACGGCCGACCACCACCACGTCTCGTGGCTCTACACCGCCCGTAAGGCCGCCGAGCGCGAACACGAGGTCCTCACCGAACTGTACCCCGACGTCAGGGTGCCGCGCCCGGTCGACCACAACCGTCACGCCATCGTGATGGAGAAGTTCGCCGGCGTCGAACTCGGGCGCGCGAAGCTCGAGTCGTCCCAGGCCGTCGGCGTGCTCGATCTCGTCTTGAGTGAGTTGGCGACGGCGTACGAGGCGGGCTACGTCCACGCCGACATGTCGGAGTACAACGTCGCCGTCTCCTCGGAGGGGATCACCGTGTTCGACTGGCCGCAGGCCGTCCCGACCGACCACGACAACGCACGGGAGCTGCTCGCGCGCGACGTGCGCAACGTGGTCGGCTTCTTCCGCCGCAAATACCCGGGAACGGTCCCCGAGATCGACGCCGCGAGTGTGACCGACCGGATCGCACGCGGCGCGTTCGAATCCGTCCGGACGGACGCCTGAACAGGTCTTTCGTGCGTCGTGCTCGACGAGCGGTTCCCAGACACGGTCGATAAACCGAATGCCGCGATACGAAATCTACCGAGCTGAGGTCCCAGGCCGAACAGCGCGGTGTCGCGGGCTCCGCCGCTGTCCCAAGGTATATGTTTACTCGAAGGCGAGTAACAGTATGTCGACCAGACGGACGCGCGGAAAAGTCGCAGTAGTGGGCGTCGGAAGCGTCGGCGCGGCGACCGCGTTCTCGCTGATGAGCAGCGGCGTCGCGAGCGAACTCGTGCTCGTCGACATCGACGAGGAGAAGGCCGAAGGCGAGCGGATGGACCTCAGCCACGGGGCGTACTTCACTCCCCCGGTGGACATCACGACCGGGGACTACGACGACTGCCGGGATGCCGACGTGGTGGTCGTCACGGCAGGGACGAACCAGCGCCCGGGCGAGAGTCGCCTCGACCTGCTGGAGCGCAACGCGGGCATCTTCGAGGAGATGATCCCGCAGATCACGGCGGAACTCGCCGACGACAGTATCCTCCTGATCGTGACGAACCCCGTCGACGTGCTGTCGTACGTCTCGTGGACCGTGTCGGACCTGCCGACGGAACGCGTCATCGGGTCGGGGACGGTCCTCGACACGTCGCGGTTCAGACACGTCATGAGCAGGGTGTGTGACGTCGATCCGAAGAACGTCCACGGCTACGTCGTCGGGGAGCACGGCGACAGCGAAGTGATGCTCTGGGACTCGACGAACGTGGCGGGCGTGCCGTTCGAGACGTACGCCGAGGCCCACTGTGGGGGCCTCTCGGAGGTCGACAAAGCGGAGATGGAGCGAGAGGTCAGGGAGGCCGCGTACGAGATCATCGAGCGGAAGGGGGCGACGAACTACGCCATCGCGCTGGCCACGACCGAGATCGTCGAGGCGATCCTCCGCGACGAGAACTCGATCCTGACCGTCTCGACCCACCTCGACGGGGAGTACGGTGTCGACGACGTGTACGCGAGCGTCCCCTGTGTGGTCAACCGCGACGGTGTCCGGAACGTCGTCGAGCACGACCTCTCGGCGGACGAACGGGCGGCGTTCGTGGAGTCGGCGGGCGTCCTCGCGGAGAACCTGGACGAACTCGGTCACCGCCAGTAGCCGCGGCCACCGAGGGGTTACTCCTCGCGGAGGACGAGGACGTGCTGGTGGACCATCGACGGGACGAACGCGAACGGGTAGCCGTAGACGTGGAGCGACTTGGCGGGATCGTACCAGATCAGGTCGGCCTTCAGCGTGAGCCCCGTCGATTCGAGTTCCCGCGCGAGATCGGCGGCGAGGAAGTGAAATGAGGAGTCGCGGTACATGTCACCGATGAAGACGAGCACGTACGCGCCCTCGCGGAGCACTCGCCGAAACGTTTCGAACTTCGAGGCCATATCCGCGAGCCACTCGTCCTTCGACGTGGGGTCGGCGGCAGCGTCGGCGTCGAACTGTCCGAGTTTGCTCTCTCTCGTCCGGTCGGGGTTGCGCGTCTGTTCGACCGTGTCCATCGACCAGTACGGAACGTCGGTCAGCAGGAGGTCGACGCTGTCGGCGTCGAGGTAATCGACGAGTTCGGCACAGTCCCCGTGGCGCAACTCCTGGGTGGCGAGCGTCCCCTTCCCGGCGCCGCGGCGCTCGCGGTTCTCGCGGTCCAGCACGTCGTGGTAGAGGTCGACCCATCGGCCCACGCGCTCGAAGCCGATCGCTTCCCGGCGGCCGGTGCTCTCGTAGGCGGCGAGGCTCGCCCCGAGCAGCGTCCCGCCGACGCCGGCGAAGGGGTCTAGGACGCGGTCGCCCGCCTTGCTGAACCGCTCGATGAGATCCATACAGAGCCTGGGCGGCTTCTGTCCGCCGTGTTCGCTTCGGAGGTCGTGTTGCACGTCGGGCGGATACGACTCGGCGATGACGGATTTGGTCGCGTACTTCCACTCCCGGCCGGTGAGGTCGTTGACGCGGTTGCGCTCGTCGTAGACCCCGCGGCCGTCGACGCGCCGTTGGTGGGGTTTCAGGTCGTCGGACGCGTCGTCCGCGGGCGCACCGTCGGACGGACTATCTGTCATCCGACTCACTACCGCGGCGAGCCGAATAAGCGCCCCGACCGACCTCGTTCCTTCGAGGGAACACTTAGGTCGCGTCGGTTCACCACGCTAGTATGGACGGCGACAGCGCCACTGAGGCGGCCCTCCAGTGTCTCCGTGCGAGCCGTGGCGAACCGATGACCGCGAGCGAAGTCGCCGAGACGGTCGGCTGCGTGCGGCGAACCGCCCACAAACACCTCACGTCGTTGGCCGAGTCCGGCGCCGTGGAGACGAAGAAGGTCGGCGCGCGTGCCAGGATCTGGTGGGCTCCGAAAGCGAGCGAGGAGGTGTACCAGCGGATCACGGACGCGTTCTTCGCCGTCGACACCGACTGGCAGTTCACCTACCTCAACGAACAGGCCGAACAGCTCCTCGGGCGGGCGGCGAACGAGCTCGTCGGCGAGTCGGTGTGGGAGCAGTTCCCCGAGGCGGTCGACTCCACCTTCGAGGGGGAGTACCGTCGCGCGATGCGGACGCAGACGTCCGTGTCGTTCGAGGAGCACTACCCCCCGCTGGACACCAGTTTCGCCGTCGAAGCGTACCCCTCCGAGACGGGGCTCTCCGTGTACTTCCGAGACGTCACGGAGCGGATCCGTCGCGAACGGGAGCTCCGCGACCGGATCCACCAGCAACGGGTCGTGGCGCAACTCGGCCAGCGCGCATTAGCCACCACCGACGTCGACGGGTTCATGTGCCACGTCTGCGAGACGGTCGCCGACACCCTCGACACCGCCTACTCCAAGGTGCTCGACCTCGATCCGACGGCGGACCGACTCCACCTGCGGGCGGGCGTCGGCTGGGACGACGGCGTCGTCGGCACGGCGACCGTCCCGTCGGACACGAACTCGCAGGCGGGGTACACACTGCAACGACGCGAACCGGTCCGCGTCGCGGAGCTGTCGACCGAGACGCGCTTCACCGGGCCCGCCCTGCTCACGGACCACGGCGTCGAAAGCGGGATCAGCGTGATCATCGGCTCGCCGGCAGAGCCGTGGGGGATTCTGGGGGCGCACGACACGGTCGCGCGGGAGTTCACCGAGCGGGACGCCGACTTCGTCCGCAGCGTCGCCGCGCTGCTGGCGAGCGCTGTCGACCGACGCGAGCGCGAACGCGAGCTGGAACGGTACGAGACGGTGTTCGAGACGCTCAGCGACGGCGTCTACGCAGTCGACCCCGACGGGGAGCTGACCCTCGTGAACGAGGCGTACGTCCGGATGACGGGCGTTCCCCGCGCGGAACTGCTCGGCTCGCACGTCTCTCGCCTCGTCGACGACGACGTCCGGACGGCCGCGAAGGAACTCGAGAGGGCGCTCGTGAGCGGCGAGTGCGACCAGGCCACGCTGGAGGCGGAGTTGACGGGCGGCGACGGGGACGCGTTCCCGGCGGAGGCGACGTTCGCCCTGCTGGAGGCCGACGACGAGTACGAACGCGTCGCGGTCGTCCGCGACGTCACCGAGCGGAAGCGACACGAGGCGATCCTACAGGAGCAACGCGACCGGTTCGAACGCTTCACCCGGAGCGCGCTCCGGGTGTTCGACGCCCTCCGCGGCGTCATCCGCGCAGAGACGCGTGACGGCATCGAACGGGCGGTCTGCGACCGGCTCAGCGACGGCGAGCCGTACCGGACGGCCGCGCTCGGGCCGGTGCGCTGGGACGCCGACGCGGTCACGACGCCCGACGGCGACACGTGGACGGCCGGCGGCTGGCGCGCGGGCGTCCCGGAACTCGTGGCCGAGGCGACGAGCGGCGAGCGGAGCGTCGCCGTCGAGGGGGCCACGGCGGCCGTCGAACTGGTCTACGACGAGCGGAGCTTTGGCGCGCTCGTCCTCCGGACCGACCGCGAAGACGGGTTCGAGGGGCGCGAACAGTCGCTGCTCGTCGAGTTCGGGAACGCGGTCGGACTCGCGGTCAGCGCCGTCGAGCGAAAGGACGTCCTCGTCAACGACAGCGTGGCGACGCTCGAGTTCGGCTCGGGGGCGCTCGCCGAGCCGTTCACGCGCGCCGTCGGTCCCGACGCGTCGTTCGAGTTCGTCGCCGACAACGTCGTGCCCGTCGGCGACGACACGTACGTCAGCCACTACAGCGTCGAGGGAGTCCCGTCGGAGGCGTTCGTCGAGGCGGCGGAGTCGTTCCCGGCCGTCGAGCGCGCCCGGGTGCTCGACAGCCACAGCGACGGCTACCGCGTGGAGCTACAGACCACGGAGTCGGCGCTCGGGCCGCAGTTCAGGCGGTTCGACGGGCGGGTTCGATCGCTCTCGCTCGACGGCGGTGAGTTGCGCTGTACGGTCGACCTGCCGCCGGGGAACGTCCGCGAGGCCGTCGGGGCGGTCACGACGACCCATCCCGACCTCGATCTGCGTGCCCAGCGGACGACGAACCGCGACACGCGATCCCCGGCGACGTTCGGCTCGACGGTCCAAGAGCGCCTCACCGAACGGCAACGGACCGCGCTCGAACTCGCGTACTTCGGCGGCTACTTCGAGTGGCCCCGGACGACCGACGGCGAGGCGCTGTCGTCGACGATGGACATCACGCCGCCGACGTTCCACAAACACCTCGGTCTCGCGGAACGACAGGTGCTCGACGTGCTGTACGGGACGGGAAAGGCTAACTAGTTTACCCGTTCGTTCATGCTGATCCGGACCGTACCGATCGAGTGAGAGTCACTATGTCCTCCAATGCCCCGCCGTCACACACGCCGCTTCCGACAGCCGAGACGGGCCTGACGCCCGGCGAACTGTTCGGCGTGCTCACGGAGCGTCAGCGCCGCCGCGTGCTCCACGCGCTCCACGGACGGGACGGAGCGACCGATTGCGAGTCGCTCGCGGCGACGATCACCGACGACGACGAGAGCGAGCGCCGAACCGCGGTCGAGTTGCACCACCTGGTGCTCCCGAGGCTCGACCAGGCTGACCTCGTTCGTCTCTCCGATGGCGGTGGCGTCACCCTCACGGACGGCGGCCGGTCGGTCACCGAGTGGCTCGAGTCCGTCGCACCCCGCTGACGCGTCTGCCCGACGACACGCCGCGGGCCCGCTGACGCCTCCCCCCTCCGTGCCGGGTCGTGCAGTGTCTCCCTTTGCCGCGGTCGCGACGAGAGTGACGCGGCCGTGGTCCCGAGAGACACGGTAGCAAGCGCGCCGAGCGGCGGTTTCGAAGTTCTTAACACCGTCACCACGGAACTCACGGTAACTCGCTGGTCTGCGGGACGCCAGTGGGCACCCGCGACCGCCCGAACGCGGCACGGGACGAAATGTGACGGGGGAGACACCACGTCTCCGGGAGGCGAGAGCCGACGTCGAATCGCAAGCGCCCGCGGTGACAACATGGCACGAAGCTTCTACTCACACATCAAGGAAGCCTGGCGGACCCCGAAGGAGGGGAAACTCGCCGAGCTACAGTGGCAGCGAAAACAGGAGTGGCGCGACCAGGGTGCGATCGTCCGCATCGACCGCCCTACCAGACTGGACAAAGCGCGCGAACTCGGCTACAAGGCCAAGCAGGGCATCACAGTCGTACGCGTCGCCGTCCGCAAAGGGAACGCCCGCAAACAGCGACACAAGGCCGGCCGCCGCTCGAAGCGCCAGGGCGTCAACCGCATCGGCCGCCGCAAGAACATCCAGCGGATCGCCGAGGAGCGCGCCGCGCGCAAACACCCCAACATGCGCGTGCTCAACTCCTACTGGGTCGGTGAGGACGGCTCACAGAAGTGGCACGAGATCATCCTCGTGGATCCCGAACACCCCGCGATCGAGAACGACGCGGACCTCAACTGGATCTGCGACGACAGCCACCGAGGCCGCGCCTTCCGCGGACTGACCAACGCCGGCAAAGCCAACCGCGGGCTCACCAACCGCGGGAAAGGCACGGAGCACGTGCGCCCGAGCCAGGGCGCGAGCCGACGCCGCGGCAAGTAACCCCACGAACCCACGCCGCGGCACCCAACGGCCGTCAATTACTGTTTTGATCGAAGTCAGGACGGACTCACTTTCCCGTCGTGAGCGGGTGCACCGCCGGTGCAGCAGGGATGCGCCTCGAACCGGACTCGAAAGAACCATTTCGACATAATCAGTTACACTATTCGATGATGACAACAGTGGATGATTGAAGTCGCATAACCAGAACGATATCGGTCGTCAAAAAGAGAAATTTTTAATCCGTTTTTATGTCTTTGTTTATTTGACTGTGCCGTTTCCGTAGCGAAGAAAAATAGTTCGAACGAGCAGCTCGGTTCAGTAGAGAGCGACAATATGTCGACTCTCGGCGGGTTGAGCGTCGGAATTCGAACACAGCGATCGACGGCACCACGGGAACGAGTTGTCTAATTACTTTAGTTCGGACTACGGAATCAGAGGCTCGCAACCGACTCACTCGGCCCGTCACACGTCGCCGACGATCGGGAGCACTACTGCTGACGGTGGAGCCTCTAGCCTCGGGTGAGGGCGGACCGAGACGAGACCAGGGCCGTGTACGGTCGAATCGACCGCTCAGACGACACGGATGTCGTGTTCGAGCGTGCCGACACCCTCGACCTCGATCTCGACGTGGTCGCCGTCGGAGAGCGGCCCGACACCTTCCGGGGTGCCCGTCGAAACGACGTCGCCCGGTTCGAGCGTCACGTACGAGGTGATCTCCGCGACGAGTTCGGGGATCGAGAAGATCAGGTGTTCGATCGACGAGTCCTGCCGCGTCTCGCCGTTGACTCGTGAGGTGACGCGTGCATCGTCAGGCACGTGCTCCGGCGTTGCCATGACGGGCCCCATGGGTGCGGAGTTGTCGAACGCCTTGCCGCGGACCCAGTTCTGCTCGACGTTCTGGTCGTCGCGGTTCGAGATGTCGTTCACACAGGTGAACCCTCTGATGACGTCCATCGCGTCCTCCTCGGCGACGTTCCGGCAGTGTCGGTCGATGATCACACCCAGTTCCGCCTCGTACTCGACGAGGTCCTTGCCGGAGGGAAGGGTTACCGTGTCGCCGTGAGCGGCGAGGGCGTTCGGCGGTTTCAGAAACAGCGACGGTCTATCGGGGAGTTCAACGTCTTTCTCCGCGGCGTGTTCGAGGTAGTTCCATCCCACGCAGACGATCTTGCTCGGCTCGGTCGGGGGCAGATACGTCACGTCCTCGGGGTTGTACAGTTGGCCACCGAACTCGATTCCGTCTTCGGTCAGTGTTCCAACCCGATTTGAGCCAGCCTCGTCTCTGAATCTCACGCGTCGCATACCACTCTCGATTCGTTTACAGTATATAAATGCGGTGTATTCAGAAACGGTTGCTGGTTTCACAGCACCGGGCCAGTCCGGGCTCGATCGGCGCCGTGACCTGCCGGACCGGCACCCGGTTGCGAAGGATCGATCCGCGGACCACAACTATTAATCAACGGAGTCGCCAGATGAGGGTATGCGGGCCGAAACACACAGAACGGACGCATCACCGGTGCGCGAGCGACATCGAAACGGCCGATGCCGATGAACGACCGACTCTCCTCGGGCCGGTTCCTCGTGACGACCGTCTTCCTCGACCTCCTCATCCTCGCGGGGGCCTACAGCGAGGCGCTCCCGTTCGGGGTTTCCGAGCCGCTGGTAGCGTTCGGACTATTCGTCGTCTCGCCGGCCATCGCGTACGTCGTCGCGAGAACGACCGAGTGAAAGTGACCGATCAGTTCGGCAGCGCCGCCGACGGCCCCGAGAAGCGCTCCCAGAGGTCGTCGAGGAGTTCGTACAGTCTGAGCGTGAGCAGGAAGTAGCCGAACGCGATGATCTTCGCGGTGTTCGGCGTGTACGCCTGCTGGAAGGCGACGAACAACACGACGCCGACGAGTAGGATGATGCCGAGGTTGAGCACTGTGCGTAGCATGATGGCGTGTGGCAATGCTACGTACGACCGTTGATAAATGTTCCGCTCACGCCGGCAGTGTCGGACCCGACACGCCCGCTCGCGACCGGGTGGCGAGAGTAGTTACTCGGGAGCGAGTCAGAGTTACGCGTAGCGGGTTCCAGCGGCCCGATTGGGGCAGAACAGGGCGTACATTATACCAAGTTTTATGTAATGATAGTGAGTGTGAGTCCTTGTATGGCAGATAGTGACAGCCCACGCGGCAGTGAGGCCTCTCTGACCGAATCGAACGAGACAGTCGACGGCGACGCGAACGAGAGCTGGAAGCGACGGAAGCTGATGAAGGCGGGCGCGGTGGCCAGTGCAGGGGTTCTCGGGGCGGCGGCCGGATGTACGAGCAGCCCCGACAGCGGTGGCGACGGCGGGAGCGGTGACGGCGGCAGCGGCGGTGACGGCGGCAGCGGCGGTGACGGCGGGAACGGTGGCGACTCCAGTGGGAGCCAGGAGTCACGGACGACGGTCCGGTTGCTGCTCGCGCCGACCGGCTTCCAGGGGATCATCATGGACTACCTGGCGAACGACACCGAGATCCTCAGCGACTACTTCTCCGACGAGGACCTCGAGGTAGAGGTCTCCCGGAGCTGGGAGGGTGCGGCCATCTTCACCTCCGGCGGGGCGGACTTCGAGACGTTCGGGTCGCTGGAGGCCGCGAAGCTTGCCGGCGAGCGGGACATCCCGCTTGCGGTCAACGCGAACCTCGCGCCCCAGATCATGCAGGTGGTCGGCGAGAAGGGCGGGCCGTACGACCCGGCGAACTCCGGGAGCCCGCAGGCGTCGATGGATCGGCTGGCCGAACAACAGGACGTCTTCGCGCTCGGTGGCTGGGGTGGCGGCACCGGAATCATGATGCCGATGGTCGTCCAGGAGGCGTTCGGCTACACGTTCACCGACGACGAGTCGAGCGACTTCGAGAACATCAGAACGGCCGAGTACTCGGCCGTTCCCCCGCTCGTCGAGAACGGCGACGTGGCCATGGGGACGAGTTCCCCGATCCACGGCGCGTCGCCGTTCATGGCACCGGCGGAGTACAACGACGAGGAGCCGACGGTGACCAGTCTCTACGGCTGCGGGAGCATCGTCGCGGATCTCGAAGGGTTCAACGCGCCACAGCTCAACTCCTGGACCTGCTCGCAGGACTACGCCTCGCAGTACCCCGGCTCGCCGCGGGGGATCGTCCGAGCGTTCAGCGACGGACTCACGTGGCTGTACGAGGACCCGATCGGACGGATCGAGGGCGACGACGAACACCTCAACCAGCTGGGCCTCGAGAACATGGATCAGGCCCAGTACGTCCTCGACTGGGGGATCAACCTCTCGCTGGACAACGAACTCCCGGTCGTCTACGAGGACATCGAGCTCACGGATCAGTTCGTCGAGGAGGACAAGAACTTCCTCCGCACGGCCCAGGACGTCGGGTTCCTGACGGAGGGCTGGGAGGAGAACCTCGAGTACCGCCAGATCACAGCCGAGTAGCATGAGTACACAGACACCGAATCGCGTCGTCAACGTCGTGCCAGACGTGCTGCTGGAACATCGAGGGGTGGTATTCCTCGAGTCCATCTTCGTGCTCGTGTTGGTCTGGCAACTGCTGTACGCCGCGCTCCCGACGTTCGCCGAGGCGTTCGTCTCCCCCGGCGAGGTCGTCGCTGCGACGTACGAACTGCTCGTGAGCATGGTGTGGGTCGAACACTGGATCGCCAGCCTCACCCACGTCGCCTACGGCTTCGGGATCGCGCTCGTCGCCGGGACGGTGCTCGGCATCGTCGTCGGCTGGTGGGACTTCTGGGAGAAGGCGTTCCAGGACTACCTCACGATCGGGATCGCCATCCCCTCGCTGTTCGTGGCGATCTTCTCGGCGATGTGGTTCGGGCTGGGGTCGACGACGCCCGCGGCAGCGGCCGCGATCGTTGCGACGCCCTATCTCGCGATGAACGTGTACGGCGGCATCAACAACATCGACAATGACCTGCTGGCGATGTCCAGTGCCTTTGGCGTGTCGCGGTTGCGCGTGATCCGCCGTGTCATCGTCCAGTCGGTGCTTCCCGACTGGTTCGCCGGCATTCGGTACGCGCTGGCGCTGAGCTGGAAGATCGCCAGCCTCGCCGAGTACATTGCCGCGGAGGAGGGGATCGGCTTTATGATCCGGTTCGAGATGCGGGTGCTCGACCTCGCCGGCGTCATGTCGTGGGTCGTCTTCTTCACCATCTTCCTGCTCTTCTTGGAGTACGGGGTACTCGCACAGATCGAGAAACGCGTCTTCGCCTGGCGGCAGGACAACTCCATCGGGTGGTCCTAACATGAGTTCAGAAACGATCGATACGACGGTCGACGGCACAATCACATCGGAGACAGCAGGCTCGATTCACATCGAGGGCCTGACCAAGGAGTTCGACACCTCGGAGGGCCGCGAGCTGGTCTTCGAGGACATCAACGTCGACATCGAACCGAGCAGTTTCGTCTGCCTCCTCGGGAAGTCGGGGAGCGGGAAGTCGACGATGCTGAACATCGTCAGCGGGATCCTCGAACCCACGGCCGGACAGGTCCGGTTCGAGACGGCCGACGGCACCGGAGACGTCACGCTCGGTCACGTCTTCCAGTCGCCGCGGCTGATGCCGTGGGACACGAACCTCCAGAACATCGAGTTCGTCAACGAGGGGAACCCCGACTACGACGACGACGCCGGGCGGAAGTACCTCGACCTCGTCGGGCTGTCGGGCCACTACAACAAGTTCCCGGGGCAGCTCTCCGGCGGCCAGCAGCAACGGGTCGGTATCGCGCGGGCGCTGAGCGTGGACCCCGAGGTGCTGCTGATGGACGAGCCGTTCAGCAACCTCGACGAGATCACCGCCGAGGAGCTCCGGACGGAGCTCATCAGCATCTGGTCGGAGCTCAACAAGACGGTCTTCTTCGTCACCCACGACATGACGGAGGCGATCCAGCTCGCCGACCGGCTGTTGATGCTCGGCGAGGGGCGGATCTACGGCGACCTCGAAGTACCGCTCGAACGGCCGCGGCGTGTCGACACCGACGAGTTCCTCCGGTTCCGCCAGAAGGCGATCGACACGTTCCACTCGATCGACGAGGAGTAAGATGGCGAGCAAGTCGAAACTCGGCCGGTTCAACGTTCAGATCCTCTCCGGCGACCTCGAGTCGCTGCTGACCGGCGGCTTCGCGCGAGTGATCGGCATTGCGGTCGGGTTCGCGCTCTGGTCCGTGCTCGCGATGCAGTTCCCGCGCGAGCTACTGCCGACGCCCTCGGAGACGCTGCTTCTGGCGTGGGGACTGGTCGCCGACGGGACCGGGTGGATACACATCGCCACGACGTTCCAGTCGCTGTTCTGGGCGTTCACCTTCGCGATGCTCCTCGGCGGGACGCTCGGGATCCTGATGGGCATCAATAGCTACAGTCAGAACTTCTTCACCCCGTACGTCAACATCGGGCTGTCGATCCCCGGGCTTGCGTGGGCGGCGACCACGTTCTTGGTGTTCACCTACTCCGCGACGGCGCTCGGGACCCTGCGCTTTACGCCCGTGCTCGCGGCGACGTTGACCGTGTTCCCCTACATCGCGATCAACATCTGGAAGGGCGTCGAGAACATCGACCACGACCTCCTCCGGATGGCCGACGCGTTCTCGATCTCGCGTCCACGGATGCTCTGGCGGATCATCCTCCCGAACATCGCGCCGCAGATCTTCTCTGCGATCCGGTTCGGGCTCGCGATCGGCTGGAAGGTCACCATCATCGCCGAACTGTTCGCCGGGTCGGCCGGCATCGGATTCAAGCTCGAACACGCCTACCAGGTCTACCAGTACGAGGAGGCCTGGGCGTGGGCGGCGCTGTTCCTCATCATCATCGTGCTCATCGAGTACGGCGTGTTCAAGCCGATCGAACGGCGCGCGTTCGCGTGGCGGACCGACGTCGAACTCAGCAACATCGGAGGGCGGTGAGGCGGCGAGCCCGCCCGCTGCGCACCGACCCGTTCCGACACTCGAAACATACCCTTATTTGCGATCCGCTCCCACTCGAAGCCATGTCCAGCGACTCATCCACCCGATCCCCGGTTGAATCGATCCTCAACGAGGAGGTCACCGCGCGGTTCGACGATCGCGCCAGGAGCCGCGTGTTCCGGAGCGTCCAGGACGTCGTCGACGTCGTCGGGACGACTATCGGTCCGTACGGCCGAGACAAGCTCATCGTCAACAACGGCGGGAACGTCTCCGTGACCAACGACGCGGCGACGATCCTCCGGAACCTCCACCTAACCGATCCCGTCGCGCGCGTGATCGGCGACCTGGCGAACAGCCAGATCTTCAACGCCGGCGACGGGACGACGACGACGATCCTGTTTGCCGGCGCGCTCCTCGACCGCGCGGCTGACCTCGGCGAGCGTGGCCTCCACCCCACGACGATCATCCGAGGGTACGAACACGCGAGCGACGTCGCGCTCGACCGACTGCGGGCGGTCGCGACGACGCACGACATCGCCGACCGTTCGGTGGCGCTCGACGTCGCCGAGACGACGCTCCGCGGGACGAACGCCACCCAACTGCACGGACCGCTCGCCGAACTCGCCGTCGACGCCGTCGAGCGAGTCACCGACGGCTACGACGTAGACCTCGACGCGATCCGGCTCCGGACGGCGCTCGGCCGGGACCTGGCCGACTCGCACCTCGTCGAGGGTGGGACCATCGAGGGGGCCCCGGCGGGCGAGCCTGCCGACCACCCGACCGGGGCGGTCACGCTGGCGCTGCTCGACGACGAGGTGACACCGAACGAGGCCAGCCGCGACGTCTCGATCGCCGCCGAGGACGCCGAGACTCTCTCGGCGTTCGTCGACGCCGAGCGGAGCCGGACGGCCGGGCTGGCCGACGCGATCAGCGCGCTGGGAGTCGATCTCCTCGTCTGCACCGGCGGCGTCGACGACGCGGTCCGGTCGCGACTCGCGAAGCGCGAGACAACCTGCCTCTCGACCGTGAGCGGCCCGGATATGCGGTTCCTCTCGCGGGCGCTCGGACTCCCCCCGCGGACGAGCGTCGACGACCTCGACCCCGACGCCGTCAGCGAGGCCGTCGTCGCGTACGACCGCGCGAACGGCCGAACGACGCTGACGACGACCGATCCCGGGGCCGTGACCGTCCAGCTGTTCGGGCAGACCGAGGCGTACCTCGACGAGATCGACAACACCGTCTCAGACGCGATCGAGGTCGTCGCCCGGGTTGCGAGCGACGGCCGGATACTGGCCGGCGGCGGTGCGCCCGAGATGGCGATGGCGACCCGCGTGCGGTCGGACGCGACCGGCGTCGACGGGCGCGAACAGCTCGCCGCGTTGGCGTTCGCCGACGCGCTCGAAACCGTCCCGCGGTCGATCGCGACCAACGCCGGGTTCGACGCCACGGACGTCCTCCTGTCGCTCCGATCGGCACACGCCACGGGTCAGGAGACGGCGGGCGTCGACGTAGAGACGGGAGCCGTCGGGGACACGGCCGCGGCCGGCGTGCGGGAGCCGTTCGTCGTCAAGCGGTACGCGGTGACCCACGCCGTCGAGGCGGTGCGGACGCTGCTGCGTATCGACGGCATCGTCGAGGCGAAAGAGATCGAGCCGACGACGTAACGGCGGTCGGCCGGCGGTTAGAGTTTGGTGAAGTAGTAGTCGAGCGTCTTGACGATCTGTGACTCGCTGAGCATGTTGTCGACGTTCCGTTCGACGAGGTGTTCGGGCAGATACCACGGCTCGCCGACCGTCGCCTGCTTGTAGAGCAGTTCCGCGTTGTACTCCGCCTTGAGACATTTCGCGACGACCTCGGAGACGCTCTCGCCGACGACGACCGCGCCGTGGCCGCGGAGCAACACGACGTCGTCGTCGCCGAGCGCGTCGGCGAGATCCTGGGCCTCGGCTTCGGTCGTGACCAGCATGCCGCCCTCATCGTGATAGTCCTCGAAGACCGAGAACGCGTCGGCCTGCACCACCCCGTTCGGGTGGACGGGGCGCTGTGGGATCCCGAGGCTGGAGAGGAGCGTCATGTATGGCGCGTGGTGGTGACAGACGGCCTCGACGTCGGGCCGATTCCGGAACGCTTGTGTGTGGATCGGCGTCTCTCCGGGCGCGCTCTCGGGGTAGTCGGTGGACGTCAGGTCGACCTCGATGTAGTCGCGCATCGTCGTCGTCCCCGGGCTGGCGAACGCGTTGATCCAGACCCGGTCGGGGTCGTCACGCCGCGCGCTCAGGTGACCGTGTTCGTCGAAGAGACCGGCCTTGTCGAGTAGTCGGCAACCGAGAACGAGCTCCTGCTTGGTTTGGACAACCATCGATCGTTGTATTCGTACCCCGTCGAATAAACTTTGCCGTCCCGGTCGCCACCGACAATCGAGGCGAGCGAACCCGGGGCGTGAAAAGGCTCAGGTCACGTCGGAGACATCGACTGCACGGAACCAGGGCTGGATCGCTGTGGGTCGGTCGTGTCCGAGGTTCCGCAGATATTTGATATCGTGAAACGATATCGGGAGGAGACGGTCGCAGGTGCCGGAACGTCGAGTCGATTCCGCGACCGCGTCCGGAACGGGGGGACGAACGGTTCGGGGTCACGAAAGCGAGCGAACGTATGACATTTTCGTCCATTATATTGAAAGATCGTAGAGGAAGGTCGCCGATCGGCTGACGTTCGAAGACGACACGACTCCGTCGTGTCGCGTCGGGACCGATCCTCTCCGAGTAGCGTTTGGAAATGTCAAAACACGGCGTCAGAGCTCGTGACGGACCCGCTTGGCGGCGCTGACGATCAGTCCGGCGACGTCCTGTTGGAGCCCCTTCCCGCCGATCCGCTCCTTCGGCCCCGACACCGTGAGGGAGGCCACGAGTCGGTCGTCGGCCGTGATGGGGGCCGCCACGCCGTAGTGGTCCGGGTGGTGCTCGCCACGGGTGAACGCGAGCCCCTGCTGTCGGATCATCCTGAGTTCGTCGCCGAGGGCGTCCCGGTCGGTGATGGTCTTCTCGGTGAACGACTCCGTCCCGTACGCCCGGTAGATCGACTCGACGCTGTCGGCGTCGAGTTGGGCGAAGATCGCCTTACCCGCGGCGGTGGTGTGAAGCGGGAGCCGGTCGCCCGGGGAGAGGTCATCGTGGGCCGGACGGTCGCCGGTGGCGGTGTAGAGAACGACGGCGTAGCCACACTCGAAGGCAGCAACGGTGACCCGTTCACCCGTCGTCGCCGCCAGTTCGTCGACGATATCGACGGCCGAGTCGTCCAGCCCGATCCGACGGCGTGCAGCCCCCGCGAGGGCGAGAAACCGTGAGCCGACGTGGTACTTGTCGTCCCATCGAACGACGTAGCCCATCTCTTCGAGGGTCGTGAGGTGGTGATGCGTCGTCGCCTTCGAGAGCGAGAGCGCGTCGGCGACCTCCGAGACACCCGCGCCGTCCAGTTCCACGAGCAGTTCGAGAACCCGGAAGCTCTTCTTCGTCGTTCCGACTGGGTTCTTCGCAGTTGGCATCATGTGACACTCGGGGCGACGTGCGCCCGGCTCATAAATCTGTTTGATCTTTCCAAATAGTTTGTGCCGGGTTCCCGACTACCAGTGCGCGACGCTTCCGTCCTCGTGGTGCCAGAGCGGGCTGTGCCACGAGAGGTCCTCCGTGGCCTCCGCACGGACGGTCGCTTCGTCCACCTCGATCCCCAGCCCGGGGGTGTCCGAGACGGTCAGGTACCCGTCGGCGAGTTCGAAGTAGTCGGGGTTCGAGAGGTAGCGGTAGAAGCTGTTGTCCGCCCTGTTCTGGAGTTCGTTGTGCAGTTCCTGCGAGACGAGGTTCTGTGAGGCCATGTGGAGGTGGAGTGCGGCGGCGAAAGCGACCGGGCCGACGGAGCACTTCGGCATGACCGGGACATCGAACGCCTCGGCCATGTCCGCGATCTTCCGGATCTCCGTGATCCCGCCCGCGTGAGTGATCGCCGGCTGGACGATGTCGGCGACGCCGGCCGTGAGGACCTGTTTGAAGTCCCAGCGTGAGTACCGCCGCTGGCCGGTCGCGATCGAGGTTCGCGTCTGGTGACGGAGTTGGCCGAGCGCGTCGTCGTACTCCGGGAGGAGTGGCTCCTCGATGAACATCAGATCGTGGTCGTCCAGCACCGCCGCGAGTTGGCGAGCGACAGGTTTGCTGACGCGCCCACGGAAGTCGACGGCGATGTCGATGTCGTCCCCCACTGCCTCGCGAACGCGGCGGAGGCGTTCGTCGGCCGACTTGCGGACGTGGCGGGTCTCGATCCGCGCCGGTCGAACGTTGATCATCAGCTCGACAACGCTAAAGCCCAGTTCGGCCGCCTCGGCCGCCGAATCCGCGAGTTCGGCGGGGCGGTCGCCGCTGAGCCACTTGTACGCGTGGATCTTCTCGCGGACGGGGCCACCGAGCAGCTCGTAAACCGGGACGCCCTCGTACCGCCCGTTGATGTCCCACAGCGCCTGGTCGATACAGGCGATCGCCCCCATCAGGATCGGCCCGCCACGGGAGTGTTCGCCGTGGTACATCCGCTGCCAGAGGCGCTCGATCCGGCGCGGATCCTCGCCCAGGACGTACGTGTCGAGCAGGTCGCCGACCGCCGCACAGACGGTCTGTTCCCGCCCCTCGGTGGCTGGTTCACCCCACCCGACTACACCCTCGTCCGTTTCGAGTCTGAGGAACAGCCACCGCGGCGGAACCCGGAACAGTTCGTACCCAGTTACCTTCATACTCCGACGATGCCGAACCAACAGTATAAGCCTTGGGAGCGACCGCGATCGACCACAAAAGGCGTTACATGTGTACTTCTGTAATATGATGCGATCGAGCTTCTGGACGAGCGAGAAAGAATCCAATATTAATTGTGCCTATTTTTTTGCTACTCGTTTATTTTTGTTTATAATTTATGTATTTTTCTTTATTCTCACTATAATAGCTTTTTTTTGTTCTATTATCGCCTCAATACTAATTTTGCCATCTTTCTCTTATAGAAAGGAAACCTATTTTACGTATTTAATTGTAATAGCGCTCGGTGGTGAGCGGGTGGGTTTCGCCGGGGCGTGACAATATCTCTCCCGGGACGATGACAGACGTCGACGCCGCACGGCGTCGCACGTGAGAGGCTTTTTAGGCACCCTCACATGAATCCCGGTATGGCGTTAGAGCCGGGTCTCGTCGAACCGCGCCGGGCCGGGCCGCCGTTCGCCGTCGGGGTGTTGGCCGTGCTCGGGGCGTTGCCGGCCGTCACGGCGCTGGAGCCGCTCGCGGCTGCACCGCGGTGGCTGGTCGTAGTAGTCGTCATCACCGTCGGGGTCGTCGGTGTCGGCGTCGCGGCCGCGGTCGGCTCCGTCCTCGCGCGCGACATCGGCTTCCGAGCGCTCGGGACCGACCGCCTCCCCGGGACGGGCCTGCGCGCGTACCGACTGCCGGCGGTCGTCGGCGTCGCGGTTGCCGTCGTCACGCTCGGCATCCACGCCGTCGCGGTCGCCGTCGGTGTCGATCCGGGTCCGCCGAGCCGGTGGGTCGGAGACGGCTCGTTCGCCGTCGTCGCGAGCGTCGCCGGCGGGACCGTCGCCGAACTCGTCCTCCGGTTCGGCGTCATGACGTTCGTGGTCTGGACCGCGTGGACGTACCGGCCGGCGATCGATCGGAGCGTGACACCGACGAGCGCCTGGGCGGGGGTGCTGGTCGCGGCCGCCCTGGGCGGCTGTGCGGCGGTCCCCGTGGCGATCGCCGACGGAGTCGGCCCGGCCGGCGTCGCCATCGCCGCCGCCGTGCCGTTCGTCGGCGGCGTGGTGTTCGGGCTGCTCTACTGGCGGTACGACCTCGCCGCAGCCGTGGTCGCCCACGCGGTCGCGAGCCTCCTGTGGGCGCTCGCCGCGACGATCTGACCCGGCCGCCGGAGACTTATATCCGCCCGCGACGAACCGTCCTGCATGAGCCTCTCTCTCGACGCGACACAGTTGGACCGCTACTCGCGACACATCATCATGGACGAGGTGGGGCCGGAGGGACAGAAACGGCTCCTCGACGGGAGCGTCCTGGTCGTCGGAGCGGGCGGGCTCGGTGCGCCGGTCATTCAGTATCTCGCGGCCGCCGGCGTCGGCCGACTGGGCGTCGTCGACGACGACGTCGTCGAGCGGTCGAACCTCCAGCGGCAGGTCATCCACGCCGACGCCGACGTGGGCGTCCCGAAAGTCGAGAGCGCGCGGCGGTTCATCGAACGGCTCAACCCCGACGTCACGGTCGAGACGTACGAGACGCGGCTCGACAGCGCGAACG
Source organism: Salinigranum marinum (assembly GCF_024228675.1). Taxonomy (NCBI): domain Archaea; kingdom Methanobacteriati; phylum Methanobacteriota; class Halobacteria; order Halobacteriales; family Haloferacaceae; genus Salinigranum; species Salinigranum marinum. The sequence continues at coordinate 2,517,867 of NZ_CP100461.1, forward strand.
TGGAAGTCGTCGACGAGTACGACCTCGTCGTCGACGCCTCCGACAACTTCCCGACGCGCTACCTGGTGAACGACTACTGTCAACTCACGGAGACGCCGCTCGTCCACGGCTCGATCTACAAGTTCGAGGGCCAGGCGACCACGATCCTCCCGGGCGGGCCGTGTTATCGCTGTCTGTTCCCGGAGGCACCCGAACCGGGGACGGTGCCCGACTGCGCGACGACCGGCGTCCTCGGCGTCCTCCCGGGGACGGTCGGCTGTATCCAGGCGACCGAAACGGTCAAACTCCTCCTCGAAGCGGGCGAGACGCTCGACGGTCGACTGCTGTTTTACGACGCGATGGACATGACGTTCGAGACGGTCCCGTACCGAAGAAACCCCGACTGCCCCGTCTGCGGGGACGACCCCATCGAGAGCGTCGCGGACGTCGAGTACACCGGTGGGTGTACCGTGGGCGGCCACTGACGCGGCGGAGCGTGCGCCAAGACGACGAGCGCGGCCCTCAGCGTCCGAACGGCCCACCGTCCGCGCGCGCAGTCGCACCCGCTGTCTCGCCGGCCGCGTCCTCCCGTCCACGGAGTCGGTCGACTTTCGCCTGCAGGTCCTCGATGGCGACCGTCTGGTGACTGGTCGCGTCGGTGATCCGCGTCGAGGCGGCCTCCGTCTCGTCGGCCCGCTCGCGGACCGTCTGGATCGTCGTCGTCACCTCCTCGATGTTCGTCGCCTGCCCGTCGGTCGCACGGGCGACCTCCTGTACGCCGTTGGCGGCGGCGTCGGCCGCCTCGCCGATCTCGGTCAGCGACCCGAGGACCTCGCTTATCTCCCCCGAGGCGACCTCGATCTGGTCGTGGGAGGCCTCGCTCGCCGCGACCGTCTCGTCGGCCTGTGCCTGGATCTCCTCGATGCTCGAGGCGATCTCCTCCGTGTGTTCGTGCGTCTGGTTCGCCAGCTGTTTCACCTCGTCGGCGACGACCGAGAAGCCGTCGCCGGCCTCGCCCGCGCGGGCGGCCTCGATGTTGGCGTTGAGCGCGAGGAGGTTCGTTCGGTCTGCGACCTCCGCGATCACCTCGACGACCTCCTCGATCGCCCCCATCCGATCTTGGAGTTCGACGACGCTTTCGAGCAGGTCGTCGGAGATGTCGATGACGGCGTCGGTCGCTTCGCGCACGCTCTCGCCCGCAGCCTGCCCCTCGTCGGCGGCGGTGCGTGCCTGCTCGGCCGCCGAGGCGACCTCGTCGGAGGTGGCGGCGATCTCCTCCATCGACGCCGAGAGGTCCTGCATCTCCTCGGCCCCGCGCGCGAGGAGGTCGTTCTGGTCGTGGACCTGTGATTCGATCTCGCCGGCCGCGTCGGCGGCGTGATCGATCGCGTCGCTCAGCGTGCCGGCGGTCTGGTCCACCTCGGCAGTGAGCGTCTCGAACCGTGCGGTCATCTCGTTGAACTCGTCGAGGATGTCCAGAAGTTCGTCCGGGAGCACGTCGTGTTCGTCATCGAACCGCGCGCGGTCGCCGAGGTTGCCGGCGGCGACCGAGCGGATGGTCCGGCCGAGTTCGTCGACGAGTGCCTGCGTCTGTTGGCTCTTCTGGACCGCGTCGGTCCGGTCGTGAACCACCTCGACGACGCCCACGAGTTCGTCGCCGTCGAACAGCGGCATGGCGTTGAACGTGATGTGTCGGTCGACGCCGTGGCGGTCCGTCATGACGCTGCTGTCGACGTAGAGCCGCGAGTCGCCATCCATGCGGTCGAGGCCGAACTCGCGGTCGGCGTCGTCGGGGTGGGCGAGCTTGTCGGCGAGCGTCTCCGCCCGCCGGCCGTCGGGGTAAAACGCCTCGCTGACGTGTTCGGTCCCGAGTGCGTCCGCCGCCTGGACGCCCGTGAGCCGCTCGATCGCGGCGTTCCACACGACGACGCGACCGTCGGCGTCGAGCGCGAAGAGGGGCGTGCCGACCCCGTCGAGCAGTTGGGCGACGTCGAACGCACGTATCCCGGCCGCGACCGTCGCCCGGTCGTCGGTCTGGACGCCGCCGTCGGGTACGGCGTCGGAGTCCCCCAACCAGGGCAGTCTGAGCCGTTCCAGGAGTGCGTCGAGCATACCGAGGCGGACACGGATAGGTAACATAAGTCCTCGCCGCCCGTACTCAACTCTGAGAATCGAGTCGGGTCGAGACGCCCGACAGGCCCTCACGACAGGCGCTCGATCGGCGATCGTGAGTGCGGGCCCGATGTCAACAGATATATATTCCACGATCGCCTCGCTTGTCGAGGTCACACAATGGAACTCAGAGAGGGACTCTCGTACGGCGACGTGCTCGTCGTTCCACAGCGCTCGCCGGTCGACAGTCGGAGCGACGTCGATCTGACGACGAACCTCACGCCGGATATCGAACTGGCAGCCCCGGTGCTGTCCGCACCGATGGACACCGTCACCGAGACCGAGACGGCGGTCGCCCTCGACGCCGTCGGCGGCTTCGGGACGATCCACCGCTTCGTGAGCGTCGACGAACAGGCCGCGATGGTTCGGGGGGCGACCGAGGCCGGCGCGCGGGTCGGCGCGGCCGTCGGTATCGACGAGGACTACCTGACGCGCGCGGCGGCCGTCCTCGACGCCGGCGCGGACTGCGTGGTCGTCGACGTCGCACACGGCCACATGGAACGCTGTCTCGACGCGGTCGAGCGGATCGACGACGAGTTCGACGCGGAGATCGTCGCGGGCAACGTCGTCACGCCCGCGGGCGTCGAAGACCTCGCCGCCGCCGGCGCCGATGGCGTCAAAGTCGGCGTCGGCCCCGGATCGCACTGCACCACGCGGACGGTCACGGGCGCCGGGATGCCGCAGTTGACCGCCGTGGACGACTGCGCCGAGGCGGCCGCGGATCTCGACGTCTGTATCGTCGCCGACGGCGGGATCCGGACGTCCGGCGACGCGGTGAAGGCGCTCGTCGCCGGTGCCGACACGGTGATGCTGGGGAGTTTCTTCGCCGGCACCGACGAGGCTCCGGGGGAGGCGGTCGTCGTCGACGGCCAGCGGTACAAACGATCCCGCGGGATGTCGACCACCGCGGCCAACGAGGCCCGGACGGACAAACGGGAGAACAGCCCGGGCGCGGACGAGGGCGTCGAGGCGCTGACGCCCCACACCGGACCGCTCGAACCGCGGACGACCGAGTTCCTGTGGGGGATCCGCTCGGGGCTGTCGTACTGCGGCGGCCACAGCATCGCGGAGGCGCGCGCGGACGCGGTGTTCGTCCGTGTCTCCCCCAGCGCCGTCGAGCGCGAGGGGGCCCACGGCGTCCGGGTCGACGAGAGCCGGGGACGCGAACACGACGGCGTGACCGGACCGGCGGAGAACACCGCGAGCGACGACTCCGACGGCGAGCCCCAGCGAACCAACGGCAGGCTGGCGGCGAACCGGTGACCGACGCCGTCGTGCCGACTCGGGCGCAGTCTGCGCTCGCCGACGACCACCAACGGTCAAGAGCGTCCCTGCCGCACACACCGTTATGGACGTACGCGTGACGCTCTACGGACCGCTCCGGGGAGTGACGGGGACGAAAACCGTCGACCTGGCGGTCGAGGCCGGCGAGCGTGAGGCCGGCGACACGAAGACCGGCGACGGGGACGCGACCCCGCCGACCGTCGACGACGTGGTCCGGGCGTTCGTGGAGCGGTACCCGCGATCGCGGGGACAACTCCTCACCGACGACGGGCCGGTCCGGCCGAGCGTCCGGGTGTTGTGCGACGGCGAACGGCGGCCGCTCACGGCGCGCGTGACGGGTGAGGTCTCGCTGTTCCCCGCGATGCGCGGCGGCTGAGGGTGGGGAGAGGTAACGAACCGCCACCAGTTACCACCCACGGCGCCAACCGGCGGCCGAATGGCGACGCGCCTGGACGACGCGCGGTTCGAGTTCGCCGTCGAGTGGTACGCCCTGAAGTACCGACCGAGCGAGTGGTTCCTCCTCAGCGGCAGCCGACTCGCCGTCACCGGCCTCGGCCTGCTCGTCGTCTCCGCGACGGTCTGGACCGCCGTCGCGACGGGGCTCTCACCGCTCGAACGACAGACGCCGATCCTCTACCTCCTGTTCGCGTTGATCAGTGGGAACTTCACGCTCATCACCATCGTCATCTCGATCAGTCAGTTCGTCCTCGCGCGCCACCTCGAATCGCCGGGCGAGATCCGCGAGAAGATGGACGAGATGGTGCAGTACCGACGGGAGGTGGGCGCGACGACCACCAGCGCGTCGTCCCGATCGCCCCCTCGGAGTTCGTGCTCCTGCTGTTCCGCAGCATCGACCCGAAAGGTGAGGCGCTTTCGGCGGAACTGGCCGCAGACGAGGCGGCGTCGCCCGAGTCGGAGCGACTCGTGGCCGAGGTCGACGCGCTCGTCGCGGGACTCGACGAACACGTCGAGTACGTGATCGCGCACCTCACCCGACCGAACACTGGACTCAACTACGCGCTGTTCGCCACGCTGAACGCGGAGTACGAGCGGTACATCTACGGCGCGTGGCGGCTCCGAACCGAACACGCCGACGCCCTGCCCGAGGCGGTCGTCGACGCGCTCGACGGCCTCGTCGAGGGCCTCGAACAGGTCGACGTCGCCAGGCGGATGTTCAAGACCGCCTTCATCCAGTCCGAACTCGCCGCGCTCTCGCGCACCCTCCTCTACATCGGGATCCCGGTCCAGGTCGGCACCGTCGTCCTGATGCTCCTGTTCACCGCGCCGGCGGGCACCGCCGTCGCGCCCGCGACGCACCGGCTCCTCATCCCGACGGTCGTGACCGTCGGCTTCGCCCCGATCATCCTGCTCGCGGCGTACATCCTCCGGCTCGCGACGATCGCAAAGCGCACCGCCTCGATGTACCCGTTCACGAACCAGCTCGACTGAGGCGGCGGACGGCAGCGAGTAGTCGGCTCGGCCGGGCCGTCAGCGTCCGTACTGATCGCGGACCAGGTGGCCGAGACCGCGTGCGTCCAGTCGGTCCATCGGCGCGAGCATCGTGAGCTGGACGACCCCCGGCAGACGGCCGATCTCGACGCCACCAGTGAACGTACACCGGGCGCGGATCTCCCCCTCGGACATGTCCAAGAGCGCCCCGGCGCGCTCGAAGGCGTTGTCGGTCGCGTCGTTGATCGTCGCGCCGCTGCCGATCACCTGGATCGGCCCCACGTCCTCGACGAGGTCGACGTCGTACTCCGCGGCGAGCGCCCGGCCCGCCGCCAGTTCGTCGTCGCTGTACGGCTGGGCGATCTGCGGGAGGTCCTCCCGGTTCGGCAGGAGGAGCGGGCCGTCGATGCCCAACCCCTTGATGACCTCGACGTCGATCGTCGCCCGGCCGCTGACGTCGGTCGTGTGCAAGGAGAGTTCACCGTCGCCCTGGTTGGCGTGCATGTCGCCGACGTAGACGCCGCCGCCGTCGACCTTCACCGGACAGACGAGGATGGCTCCGTCGCGGACCGCGTTGATGTCCATGTGGCCGTCCGTCCTGTCTTCGAGTTCCGCCTCGCTCGAAAGCCCCCAGTCGTGCTCGGCCCCGATCAGGAACTGGCCGAAGTCGCCGGCGTTGTGCGAGTCGGGGAGTTCGATCGGGGGAGTGGTGCCGATGTTGCCGATGAAGGGCCGGAGGTGGCCGAGCGTACCCGGCATCTCCGAGGGCTTGTAGAGGAGGATGGGGTGCTGACGGGAGTTCTCGGGTAGCGCCATCGCCTCGTCGGCCCGCTCGGCGAGGTCGTCTGCGCCCTCCGGGCCGACGGTCAGCCCCACGGTCCGGTCGTCGTCGAAGACGACGGTGTAGCCGTACTCGAAGCCGAACGAGGAGGCGTTCGCCCCGCATTCGGCGCACCTGATGGCCTCCTCACCCGTCCCCTCGACGACGCTCTCGGGCCACGCCGTGCCGCACTCGGGGCACTTGTGGTCGACGAACGGGTCGGAGCCGAACGCCCCCTCGTGTTCGGCCATGCTGCCCGTCGACGTCGCGATCGACGTGACCTCGACGTCGCGGATGTGGAGCGCGACGGCGTCGCCCACCTCGGCACCCTCGACGCGGATCGGGTTCGTCACCTCGTGGCCGCCGCGGAACGAGGGAGTGATCATCGGCCCCCAGCACGCCGGCGGTGTGTGTGTCCGGATCGTCCCGCCGTCGGCGACCGTCCCCGCCCACTCCTGGTCGGGGCCGACGAGACCGAGCGTGTACTGGTCGACGTCGAGTTCCTGTTGGACCTCTCGTTGTGCCATGTGTTGTGTAGGGCCGTGTGTGGTATTAACTATCTGGCCACGCGGTGTCGCGTCTCCGGCCCGTCCCGCCGCCTGCGCCGCGGCCGCGCTCCGAGGGGATAGCGCGTATCCGTGGCGGACGGGAGACGGCACGCGAGCGGCACGCGGTGTGCGACAAGCGGCCGCACACCTCCCCGACCAGTGGCACGGCCGGTGGCGCGTGGCGTCGCCGCTCCGTCCGGCGATCCGCCCAAGGGACGACCGGGCGAGTGAGTGGAACGAACGAGCGAAGGAGTCAGCTGGGGAGGTCTTCGTGAGCAGCGCGGCACGTTCCGTGTCCTGTTGGCCGTACGGGGTGGGCTCGGCCGCCCCGTAGAGGAGTCTCCGAGCGAACGAACGGCTCGGAGCGACGCAGTCGCTCCGGTGGTGTGGCGTCATCGCCCTGGCGACCGCACCACGCTGCGCCCCTCGGCACGTTTCCGTTCCACCGCGCCGACCGCTCCACGTTGCGTCGCCCGACACGCACGTTTCGTTCCGCCGTAGCGACCGCTTCGCACCGCGCCGCTCGGCGGCGTGAACCGCATCCACCTGCCACCCGGGGTCCCCGACGTTGGGGTCTCGTGATCCCGTGTCCTCGCCAGCCCCCACACCTAATACTTCTCCCCAGCCAACCCGGCCACGTGCACACGAACACGAGGTTCGAGGGGGCGCTGGTCGACATGGATGGCACGCTCTACCGCGGCGACCGGCCGATTCCCGGGGCGCGCGAGGCGATCACGACCCTCCGCGAAGCGGGCGTCGCGGTCCAGTTCCTGACGAACAACGCGACGAACTCTCCCGAAAAGTACGTCGAGAAACTGGCGGGAATGGGCATCGACGCGACGGCCGACGACGTCGTCACCGCCGGCGTCGTCACCGCCGACTACCTCGCCCGCGAACACCGCGACGACCGCGCGTTCGTCGTCGGCGAGGCGGCGCTGTTCGAGGCGCTGGCCGACGCGGGCGTCGCCGTGACCGAGGATCCGGCCGAAACCGACGTGATCGTCCTCTCGCTCGACACCGGCCTCAACTACGACTGCTTCACCCGGGTGCTCCGGGCCACCAGTCCGGAGACGCCCATCGTCGCCACGAACCCCGACCGCACCAAACCCGGCACCGACGGCATCCTCCCGAGCGCGGGGCTGGTCATCGGGGCCGTCGAAGGCATGACCGGGCGCGCGCCCGACACGGTCGCGGGCAAACCCTCCGAGATCGCCGCCCGGTTCGCGCTCGACCGCCTCGGCGTCGACGCCGCCTCGTGTCTCCTCGTCGGGGACCGTCTCGACACGGACATCGAGATGGGCGCGGCGGTCGGCACGACGACGGTCCTCGTCCGGACCGGCGTGACGGACGACGCTGCGCTCGAACGTTCGGCGATCGAACCGGACGTCGTCCTCGACTCGATCGCCGAGATCGAGCGCGTCCTCGACGGGGCGGATGAGCGGTAAGCGGGCGACTCGCGCTCCCGACGAGGACCACCGGTGGCTATTTGCGCCGCCGTGGTGCATAGTATCACATGACAGGCATCGCGTACGAAGACTTCCTCGACACCTCGTACGAGCCGGCGGACACCGACCTCGTCTGCGAGTTTTACCTCGAGCCGGCGGCCGGGATGGACATCGAGGCCGCGGCCTCGCGGGTGGCATCCGAGAGCTCGAACGGGACGTGGGCCGAACTCCAAGTCGACGAGTTCGTCGATCTGAGCGCCACCGCCTGCGGGATCGACGGCAACCGGGTGACCGTCGCCTACCCCGACGCGCTGTTCGAACCGGGCAACATGCCGCAGGTGCTCTCCTGTATCGCCGGCAACATCATGGGGATGAAAGCCGTCGAGCGGATTCGACTGCTCGACTGTCTGTGGCCCGCGCCGCTCGCGACCTCGTTCCCGGGCCCGCAGTTCGGGAGCCGGGTTCGAGACGAACTCTTCGACGCGGGCGACCGCCCGATTCTCGCGACCGTCCCCAAACCGAAAGTGGGTCTCCCGACCGAGGAACACGCCCGCATCGGCTACGAGGCGTGGACGGGCGGGATCGACCTCCTGAAGGACGACGAGAACCTCACCGATCAGTCGTTCAACCCCTTCGACGACCGCCTGACCGCGTCGCTGGCGGAGCGGGACCGTGCCGTCGAGGAGACCGGCGAGCCGAAGTCGTACCTCGTCAACATCACGGACGAGACGGCGGCGATGCTCGAACGGGTGGACAGAGCGGCCGCGGAGGGCTGTGAGTACGTGATGGTCGACGTCGTCACGGCAGGGTGGGGCGCGGTCCAGACCGTCCGCGACGCCTGCGAGGACCACGGCATCGCCATCCACGCCCACCGGGCGATGCACGCCGCGTTCGACCGGATCGAGAACCACGGCGTGTCGATGCGCGTCATCGCCCAGATCGCCCGGCTCTGCGGGGTGGACCAGATCCACACGGGGACCGCCGACCTGGGGAAACTCGAAAACGAGGACACCGTCGGCATCAACGAGTGGCTCTCCTCCGACCTCCACGGTCTCGCCGACGTGCTCCCCGTGGCCTCGGGCGGGCTGCATCCGGGGCTCGTCCCCGAACTGATCGAGCGCGTGGGAACGAACGTCTGCATCCAAGCCGGCGGCGGCATCCACGGCCACCCCGACGGGACACACGCGGGCGCGACGGCGCTCCGACAGGCCGTCGACGCGACCGTCGCCGGCATCGACATAGCGGAGTACGCCGCCGACCGTCCCGAGCTCGCCGCCGCGATCGACCGGTGGGGCACCGAGACGCCGCGGTGACTGCGCGTCGATCGTCGCTCGACTACGTGCCTTCGACCAGCCGTTCGATGTGCTCCGGCGGGACGGCCCCGCGAGCGGCGTAGCCGTCGTACGCGAACGTCGGGACGCCCGTGACCCCCGCCTGCTGTGCCTCGGTGAACCGCGCACGGACCGTCTCGGCGAGCGAGTCGTCGGCGAGCGCCGCGCGGATCTCCTCGCCGTCGACGCCCGCGTCGGTGGCGAGTTCGACGAGCAGGTCCTCTTCGCCGATGTCTCTCCCCTCCTGCCACAGTGCTTCGAAGATCGAGGTATCGAAGTCGAGCCACGTCTCGTACGGGTACTGTTCTTTCACGTAGTAGGAGGCGATCTGGGCGGGCAGGGAGTCGACATCGGTCGCGATCTCGAGCGTCATCTCGACGTCGTACTGCGCTTGGAGGCGACGGACGTTCTGTTTGGCCTGCTCGTAGTAGTCGTCTCCCTTGCCGTCGTCGACCGAGTGGTCGAGACTGCCGTCAGGGTTCCGCTTCCCGCTCCGGAGGTCGAACGGGTGCCAGTCGATCTCGAGGTCGCTTTCGCGCGTGTCTTGATATCGGCCGAGGGACTCGCGACCCAGATAACAGAAGGGGCACACGTAGTCCGAGTAGACGGTGATTCGCTCCGAGTCTGTTTCGTTCACACAAGATATGGGCTGACGGACCGCAAAAGGCCTTCGTGGTCGTGGCTGCGGTACGCTGTCCGAGCGACGCCACCGACTGCGAGCGACGCGAGGTAACGGGAGCCAGCGCCCGTGAGCAGTCCCGGAAAGAAGTGGATGGTATACCAACGTTTAGTATATCTCGAGAGACTTTCCGTTCAATGGATAATTGTTCGATGACTACTCGTCGTCGTGTCATGCGTGCTGTCGGAGTGTGCTCGGGGGTGGGGATAGCCGGTTGTAGTAGCGGTAGTGGTGGCTGTAGCGTCCCGGACAGCGATGCGGCACCAACAGACCTCCTTCCCGAGGGCGGAGGCGAGTTCGGCTCGACGGAGACGATGGAACCCCAGGGCTTCGATTCGCGCAGTGGGGTAGACAGTGCGATCAGAGGGATTTACACTGCCGACACCGGGCAGTTCGCGGTAAACGTCGCACGGTTCGTGTCCGAAGAGCGGGCGAGCGACTACCTCGAAAACGTACTGAGACCGAACGTCCCACAGTACGGCACCGACAGCATCTTCGTCATCCTCCAGACCGGGAACTTTCACTTCTACACCCTGGCAGAGGGTAGTGCCACCGACGAGCGCAAGTTGACCGACTCCGAGAAACTGACCGGCGAGTCACCGGTCCTGACCGAACAGTGTGTGAAAAACGGGAACGTTCTTCGCTCGGACTGACGTCGCGAACCGGAGTTGGTCGGCGTGACCGCCGACCGTGGATCCGAATCGCCGTCTAGTCCTGAACACCGTCGATCGAACGACTCACGCGGATGACCTCCCGAACGCAGCAGACCATCGTCGGTTTCGTGAGTCTGTCTCGTCGAATGCAACGGGTCGGCGACAGAAACGTGGCCCGAATAGACGTCGTACTCTCTGGTGGAGCACGGTTCGAGCGAGGCCGACGGGATCGACGACCCCCCGTGTTCGAGACGATGTTCTTATTTCACCGCCCGGGAATCGCACACCCGTCCCCGATGAGCGTCGCCAGATCGAGTTCGAAGCTCTTCGTCGTGAGCGTGCTGAACTCGGGGATCGGGTTCCTCGCGGTCGCGGTGTTCGCGCGCGAACTCGGCCCGGCGGGCATCGGCGCGTTCTTCCTCTTCCAGGCGCTGTTTCGTGTCCTCGAGTCGGGGATCGACCTCGGGCTGAACACGGCCATCGAAAAGCGGCTCAGCGAGGGGGCCTCGCGGGAGACGGTCCTCGGGAGCGGCATCGCGCTCAAGTTCGTGGGCTTTTGCGGTGTGGCGGCGCTCATCCTGGCGGTCCGGGGGCCGGTGAACGCGTTCGTGGGTGTGCCCGTCGCCGGCCTGCTCGTGGTCACGGTCGGTTCCTCACAGCTGGCGACGATCGCGACGACGACCCTGCGAGGGGAGCTCCGCGTCGGCGAGACCGCCGTGTTGTTCCTCGCGAACCAGGTGGTGTACGTCGCGCTCGGGGCGGTGTTCGTCTTCGGGTTCGGCCTCGGCCCGGTCGGACTCGTCTACGGCGTCGTCGGCGGGAGCCTCGTCTCCTTCCTGTGGGGCGTGAGCAAACTCGACACGCGGCCGGTGCTGCCCTCTGCGGCGTCGGTCCGGTCGCTCCTGTCGTACACGAAGTACAACGTCGTTCCGGCGCTCGGCGTGCAGATACACAACTGGACGGACGTCCTCATCGTTGGGTTCATCCTCACACAGGCGGACGTCGGCGCGTACGAGGTTGCCTGGCGGGTCGCCGCTGTCACCCTGTTGTTCCCCAGCGCGCTCGGCGTCTCGTTGCTCCCCCAGGCCAGCGCGCTCAGCGCTCGGGGCGACCGCGACCGGGTCGGCGACCTCGTCAGCGGCGCGCTCTTCCCGGCGGTGGCGCTCGTGATCCCGGCGGCGTTCGGGACGCTCGTCCTGAGCGAGGAACTCCTCCGTGTCCTGTTCGGTCCCGAGTACGTCACCGCGGGCCTCGCCCTGATCGTCCTCGTGGCGGGGAAGGTGCCCGAGGCGGTCCAGATCGTCGTCGGCCGGGTGCTGCTCGGCATCGACCGCCCGGATCTGGTCGCGCGGGCGACGATCGTCGCGACGGTGCTCAACGTCGGCCTCAACCTCGCGTTCATCCCCCGGTACGGGCTCGTCGGGGCGGCCGTGGCGACGACGCTCGCCTTTACCGTCGGGATGGCGCTTCGGGCGTGGTACCTCCGCGGCGAGGTCACCTACCGGGTGCCGACCGGCGACCTCCTCCGCGTGACCGCCGTCTCGACGGTCATGGTCGGGGTGTTGGTCGTCGCCCGCTCCGCGCTCGGCGTCACGGGCGTCGTGGAGTTGGCCGCGGTGGTCCTACTCGGGATCGGAACGTTCGGGGCGGGCGTCGCGGTCGTGCCGCGCCTCCGGTCGCAGGCGGTCGCGTACGGCCGCGAACTCCGGAGCGGGTGAGCGTGTCGTCGGTGGAGGACGGGTCGGACCGCTCGGTGAACGAGCGACGCGAGTGAGCGAACGCCCCGAGGCGACGCGGTCGCTTCCTCGCCCGCGGTCGGAGCGTCTCCCGGCCTCGATTCACGCGACGTCGTGTGGCTGTCGACCCACAGCGTTTTACCACCCCAGCGCCGGACGTAGTGACGTACACGTATGCCGCAAGGGATCGTCGGCGAGTTTCTCTCGCTCAAGGAGGAGACGGACGCGGATCTGTTGGCGATGCAGTGTGGCGATTTCTACGAGTTCTTCGCCGACGACGCCGAGACCGTCGGTCGGGAGCTGGATCTGAAAGTCTCGAAGAAGTCCTCCCACGGCTCGTCGTACCCGATGGCCGGCGTCCCCTTGGACGACCTCACGCCGTACCTGAAAGCGCTCGTCGAGCGCGGGTACCGAGTGGCCGTCGCCGACCAGTACGAGACGGCGGGGGGCCACGCCCGCGAGGTGACGCGGGTGGTCACGCCCGGCACGATGCTGGAGACCTCCCGCGAGGACGCCCAGTACCTCGCGAGCGTCGTCCGCGAGGGCGACCGCTACGGGCTGGCGTTCGCGGACGTTACTACCGGGCAGTTCCTTGTCACGACGGTCGACGACCCCGACGCCGCCGGCTCGGAGGTGTACCGGCTCGACCCGGTGGAGCTCCTGCCGGGCCCCGACGTCAGGAACGACGACGCCTTCCTCCGGCGCGTCCGCGACCGCGAGGTGAAGCTCACGGCGTTCGAGACGGCGGCGTTCGCCCCCGGCCGGGCGCGACACGCCCTCCGCGAGCAGTTCGGCGACGTCGCGACGAGCGCCGGCCTCGACGACGAGGTCGCGATCCGGGCGGCCGGAGCCGTCCTCGCCTACGTCACGGAGACGAACACCGGCGTGGCCGCATCGATGACGCGCCTGCGGACGTACGAGCCGAGCGACCACCTGACGCTCGACGCCACCACCCAGCGGAACCTCGAACTCACCGAGACGATGCACGGCGACCGAACCGGGTCGCTCGTCGACGTCATCGACCACACGGTGACGAGCGCCGGCGGCCGGCTGCTCAGAGAGTGGGTGACGCGCCCCCGCCGGGACCGCGCCGAGATCGGCCGCCGGTTGGACTGCGTCGAGGCCCTCGCGACCGAGGCGCTGGCCCGCGAACGGCTCCGCGACGCGCTCGACGGCGCGTACGACCTCGAACGGCTGGCGTCGCGGGCCGCCGGCGAGCGTGCCGACGCGTCGGATCTGCTGTCGATCCGCGACACCCTCGCCCTCGTCCCGACGCTCGCGGAAGCGGTCGAGGGGAGCGCGCTCGCGGACTCCCCGCTCGCCGCGGTCGTCGCCCGTCCCGACCGCGACGGCGCGGCCGCCCTGCACGCCGAACTGGACGGGGCACTGGCGGACGATCCGCCGAAGACAGTGACGCAGGGCGGGCTGCTCCGGCGGGGATACGACGACGACCTCGACGACCTCATCGAACGACACACCGCGGTCGAGTCCTGGCTCGACGACCTCGCGGCGAGGGAGAAACGCGAGCACGGCCTCAGCCACGTGACGGTCGATCGGAACCGGACCGACGGCTACTACATCCAGGTCGGGAAGTCGGTCGCCGACGAGGTCCCCGAGGGCTACCGCGAAATCAAGACGCTGAAGAACTCGAAACGGTTCGTCACCGACGAACTCGAGGAGCGAGAACGCGAGATCCTCCGGATCGAGGAGGCCCGCGCGGAGCTCGAATACGAGCTGTTCTGCGACCTGCGCGAGCGGGTCGGCGCGCGTGCGGAACTGTTGCAGGACGTGGGACGGACGCTCGCGGAGGTGGACGCGCTCGCCTCGCTCGCGACGCACGCTGCGGGGAACGACTGGACGCGGCCGACCCTGACCGAGCCGGGCGGGCTCGACATCGAGGCGGGTCGGCACCCGGTCGTCGAGCGGACGACCGAGTTCGTCCCGAACGATCTCTCGATGGGCGCCGACCGGCGCTTTCTGATCGTGACCGGGCCGAACATGTCGGGCAAGTCGACGTACATGCGGCAGGCGGCGCTCATCACCCTCCTGGCACAGATCGGGAGCTTCGTCCCGGCGCGTCGGGCCGAGGTAGGCGTCGTCGACGGGATCTACACGAGAGTTGGCGCGCTCGACGAACTCGCTCAGGGCCGCTCGACGTTCATGGTGGAGATGCAGGAGCTGTCGAACATCCTGCACTCGGCCACGGAGGAGTCGCTGGTCGTCCTCGACGAGGTGGGGAGGGGGACGGCGACGTACGACGGCATCTCCATCGCGTGGGCCGCCACGGAGTATCTGCACCAAGGCGACAATGTACTTGTAGATGGGAGCGGCGGTGGTCCAAAAACGCTGTTCGCAACCCACTACCACGAGCTAACGGAGCTCGGCGAACGCCTCCCGCGGGCTGCAAACGTCCATATGGCCGGCGAGGAGAACGACGGCGAAGTGACGTTCCTGCGGACCGTCGAGGAAGGGCCTGCAGATCGGTCCTACGGGATTTACGTCGCGGAGTTGGCGGGCGTCCCAGAGCCGGTCACGAGACGGGCACGTGAGGTCCTCGAACTGCTGCAACAGGAGAAAGCAATCGACGTGAGAGGTGGATCTAAGGGAACCGAGCAGGTCGTCTTCGACCTCGGAAGCGGGCAGTTCGCGACAGGCGGCGGTTCGGAGGCGGTGATGGAAACAGTGGCGACGGAGGAAGCCGCCAGCGACGGCGGCGGACTCGACCCCGAACTCGAAGCCGTGCTCGACGAGTTACGCGGGATCGACGTCAACGACACCTCGCCGCTGGAGCTCATGGGGAAAGTACAGGAGTGGCAACGGCGGCTCGATACCGAGTAACGTCGTTCGTGTTGCGCGACGAACTGTCGATACGGGCGCGCGCTGACGCGTACAGCGGGAGTACTCGGCGGCGACGGCTATCGGCTGGGTTCCCGAGTCCCAGGGGAACTTGGCACCCCGGGTCTAGCGTCCAGCCGTCTCACAGCCGATGCCGTCACCTCGCTGTTGCTGGGGGACTCGATGGACCGCCCTACTCCTCGGGTCGCCACCGGCCCCCGATCTCCTCGCGTGGATAGTCCTGATACGTACCGTCGAGGAACGTCGTGACGCGCCCGTCCTCTTCGCTGAGCGTGATCACCCAGAGGACTTCCTCACGGATCGATGTCTCCAGCGCGCTCATGTGTTTGGCCCCCATCCACTCGGCGTATTCGAGTTTGTCAAACTTCTCGATGTACTCCCGGCTGGGGCTACGGACTCGGACCATCTGCTCTTGAACCGTCCCGTCCCCAGTCACGACGATCGCGCCGTCCCGGCTGAACGCGACGTCTCGGGCGACCCGCGTGAACGCCTCGGGCGAATCGGTGACGACCTGGCACCGCTCGACCGGCCACCGGTTCCCTCCCATCGGGTCGGTGTACTCGTCGAAACTGATCTCGGCGACGATCAGCAAGTACAGGCTCGGGCCACTCACGTACTGTTCGCCCCACTGGTCGAACCCCATACTCAGCGACTCGGCGCTGTACCTGATCTGATCCATGAGCTCCTGACTGGTCGCATACCTCCCCAAGACGCGGTCGAGTTCCTCCATGCTGGTACACCTCATGATCCGTCTCGTGTCTGTTTAACTACTGTCCCTCACCGAGGCGCCATCGCGTGACTCGTCGGCCAGTTGGCCCCGTCTCGTTCTACCGGGGTTCCGTCGTGGCGAACGTCCACGTCGCTGCCGAAGAACGCGACGGTGACGTGGCCTTCCTCCGGACGGTCGAGGAGGGCGCGACCGACGGCTCCTACGGGATTCACGTCGCCGACCTCGCGGGTGTGCCCGGGCCGGTCGTATCGAGAGCGTCGGAGGTGCTCGACCGCCTCCGCGAGGAGAACTCCATCGAGGCGGAGGGGAGTTCGGGCGAGCAGTCGGAGTCGGTCCAGGCAGTGTTCGACCTCGAGGGTGGCCAGTTCGCGGCAAGCGGTGGACCGGAGACGGCGACCGAGACGGCGACGACGGCGGAAGCCGCCAGCGACGGCGGCGAACTCGACCCCGGAATCGAGTCGGTCCTCGACGAACTGCGTGCGACCAGCGTCAACGACACCTCGCCGCTGGAGCTCATGGGGAAAGTGCAGGAGTGGCAGCGACGACTCGATACCGATTGACGCCGGCCCTCGGGCCGGTGCCCGCAGGGAGCGGCCTACTCGGGGCCGTCGAACTCCGGGAGGTCGTCGGCGTGCTCCCGCAGGAGCGCGAGCAGAGGGCGGATCTCCGCGAACCGAGGCCCCTTCGTCACCTGGTGTGCCTCCCTGTCCCAGGAGACGTATCCGTACGCGTCCAACTTTGGGAGGTGGACGTGCCGCAGGAGCAACTGCTCGCGTTCGAGTGCGCTCCGAGACAGCCCACGGTCGTGGGGCGGGCTGTCCGGTCGCGGGTTCCGTTCCTCGAGAGCGAACAACAGCCGTCGTCGTCGGACGTCGGCCAGCGCGTCGAACTGACGGTCGAGCGTAGAAAAGTCCCCCATCCCCTTCCCCCCGTCTAGCCCCTCACCCCCAGAGTAGTAAATCCATCTACATTTTCCGAGGAAAATAACGTGTGAGGAAGTGAGTGACAAACCGGCGTCGACGGCCGTTACGGACGGTCGCGTCGGGTTCGAGCACCGCGTCGGTCACGCGGTGGCGGAGGGACGTCGGCGGGCACTGGATTGATACGTGTCTACCACATCGGTTGGCCCAATGAGCCGACATCGGCGGCCATCTCGGCCGTCAACACGTCGACTGCGGCCCCGGTCGTCCGCAGTCGTCCCCGACCCGTCTCCGTGGAGTCCCGTTCGACGCGAGCGCGAACCGCCAGCGACTCACACCGGCCGTCGGAGACGGGAGGGACAGTAGTGGGAACGAACATGTGGGCGAAAGTCGTCCAGCGCGGGATCCTCCTCCGGCAGACCGACGAGGTGGTCGAGGCGCTTCTCCTCCGGAATCACGACGGGACGTGGGAACTCCCCGGCGGCAAGGTCGAGTACGGGGAGACGGCGGGCGAAAGCCTCGAACGCGAGGTGCGCGAGGAGACGGGGCTGGTCGTCACGGGTGCCGAACCGGTGGAGACGACCGTCCGCTCGCTCAAGACGAAGAAGAAACGCGGGAAGTTCGGCGTCGTCTACCGGTGTGAGTTCGCGGGCGACACCGTCGAACTCAGCGACGAGCACGTCGACTTCGCGTGGCGGGACCGCGCGGGAGTGGTCGAGACGAACCTCAAGCAGGTCGACGAGTACCGGAGCCTCCTGCGCGTGCTCGGCGCGGGTCGCGAGGGCTCCGAAGCGCCTGGCCTCGCACGTGTCGCGGGAACCCGGGAGTCGACGAACGCGGAGGCGACCGACCGATGAGCGATTCGAGCGGGAGCGAGGGGCCACGGGACGCGCCCACCGACGGCGTCGAACCCGATCCGGACCACGGCATCCGGGCGCTCGACACGGCGACGGTCCAGCGCATCGCCGCCGGGGAGGTGGTGGAGCGGCCGGCCTCGGTCGTGAAAGAACTCGTCGAGAACAGCCTCGACGCCGACGCCTCACGGGTGTCGGTCGCCGTCGAGGGCGACGGCACGAGCGAACTCCGGGTCAGGGACGACGGCGTCGGCATGACCGAGGCGGCGCTCGAAGCCGCGGTCGAAGAGCACACCACGTCGAAGATCAGCGACATCGCGGACCTCGAATCGGGGGTTGGGACGCTCGGCTTCCGGGGCGAGGCGCTCCACACGATCGGGGCCGTCTCCCGGACGACGATCCGGTCGAAACCCCGCGGCGGTGCCCGCGGGACCGAACTCGTCTACGAGGGCGGCGAGGTCAGCGAGATCCGGCCGGCCGGTTGTCCGGAGGGGACCGTCGTCGAGGTGCGTGACCTCTTCTACAACACGCCGGCGCGTCGAAAGTTCCTGAAGACCGAGGCGACCGAGTTCGATCACGTCAACACGGTCGTCACGCAGTACGCGCTCGCCAACCCCGACGTGGCCGTCGCGCTCGAACACGACGACCGCGAGGTGTTCGCCACCGAGGGACGCGGGAGCCTAGAGTCGGCCGTCCTCTCGGTCTATGGGAGAGCAGTCGCCGAGTCGATGATCCGGGTCGACGACGCCGAGGGCGTGGCGGTCGAGGGGCTCGTCTCCGATCCCGAGACGACACGGAGCACCCGAGAGTACCTCTCGACGTTCGTCAACGGGCGGTACGTCACGAGTCCCCTCCTCAGAGAGGCCGTCCTCGACGCCTACGGCGGCCAGCTCGCGCCCGACCGCTACCCCTTTACCGTGCTGTTCGTCTCGGTCGATCCCGAGACGGTCGACGTGAACGTCCACCCCCGGAAGATGGAGGTGCGGTTCGACGACGAGTCGGCGGTCCGTCGGGCGGTCAGCGAGAGCGTCGAGTCGGCCCTCCTCGACCACGGGCTGATCCGCTCGACGGCCCCGCGCGGCCGGTCGAGAGCCGACGAGACGGAGATCAGGCCCGACTCACCCACCGACGAGACGGTCGCCGAACCGGAGCGCCGCGGGGGACGAACGGACGGACGACGAACGAGCCGCGAGAGCCCCGAGGAGGGGAGCGGCGAGCACACGGCGGCCACGGTCGAGGACGAAACGGCGACGGCCGCCGGCGGGAGCGGCGGGGAGCAACCGGGCGGCGTCGTGGACGCCGACCCCGATGGCACGGGCGAGGCAGACCCCGATGGCGCAGGCGATGCGGGAGCGACGCCGACTTCCGAGACGGACGGGAGCCAGCCCGAGGGGTCGACGGCCCGGCGGCCGAGCGAGCGTGGAGACGAACGCCGACCGGAGCCGTCGACGGCGTTGGACCGCCGGAGTGAGGAATGGGGACGCGATCGAGACGCACTCGGAGACGCGGTCGACCGCGTGGTCGCGGACGACGAGGGCCACGCGTCGGCCGCCGGACCGGGGCGTCCGGAGACGAGTGACTCGTCGGGCGTCGTCGGCCCCACGACACAACGGACGCTTGCGGGAGAGGCAGTCGACCGTGACCGGACGTTCGACCGCCTGCCCCGACTGCGGGTCCTCGGCCAGTTACACGAGACGTACGTCGTCGCCGCGACCGAGGAGGGGCTGGTGCTCGTCGACCAGCACGCGGCGGACGAGCGAGTGAACTACGAGCGACTGAAACGGGAACTCGAGGGTGAGACGCCGACACAGGCGCTCGCCGACCCGGTCGAACTCGAACTCACCGCGCGGGAGGCGGCGCTGTTCGACGACTACCGCGAGGCGCTCGCGCAGGTCGGCTTTCACGCCGGCCGCGTCGACGACCGCCGTGTCGAGGTGCGGACGGTCCCGGCGGTGTTCGACGCGACGCTCGACCCCGAGGGACTCCGTGACGCGCTGTCGGGCTTCGTGGCCGACGAGCACGACGGCGGCCGCGAGACGATCGACGCCGCGGCCGAGGAACTCGTCGCCGACCTCGCCTGTTACCCGTCGGTGACCGGGAACACCTCGCTCACCGAGGGGCGCGTCGTCGACCTGCTGGAGGCGCTCGACGCGTGTGACAACCCCTACGCCTGCCCGCACGGCCGGCCGACGATCGTCCGGATCGACCGCGAGGAGATCGAAGACCGGTTCGAGCGGGACTATCCGGGTCACGCGGGGCGGCGCGAGGAGTAGACCGGACGGCGCTCCCGCTACAGGAACCGGTTCAGAAGCCGGCCGCTCGACCCCGCCGTCTCACGCGACCGTCTCCGAACGCGTCCGTTGCCGACGAGCGCGACGCCGAGCAGGTAAAAGGAGCCACCGAGGAGCGCGTCGATGGCGACGATCGGGAGCCAGGGATGGACGCCGTACAGGGACGCGATCGTCGGCTGGGGGAGCACGGCGAGGTAGCGGTGCTCGACGAGGAACCGTCGGTAGTAGCCGGTCTCGGGGGGCGCAGACAGCGTGACCGTGGCGTTCACCCGGTCGCGTCCCGCGACACGGAACTCCCGCGGTGAGACGTCGATTCCCTCCGAAGCGGGGTCGAGGAAGACGACGACCGGGACGAACCCGCCGTTGGGCACGACGTACGTCGCGTTCTCCGTCGAGTCCCGTTCGATGACCCCCGGGCCGGGCGAGTCGACCGACGAACTCACCACGTCGAACGCGAACGGACCTGCGGGAACGACCATCGCGGCCGTCGCGATGAGGATGACGACCGCCGCCATCGCGCCGACGACGAGCCGTGTGCTGGTGCCGGCGTCACGCGACCGGTCGCGCGACCGGCGCTCGCCCCGGGCCGGCTCGCGGAGGGAGTCGACCGCGTAGGCGACGAGCGAGAGGGCGAACAGGAGGTACGCAAAGCCCTGCGCACCGAGAACCGCGTCGGTCCCGAGCAGCGCGGCGAGGCGGCGCTGGACGGTTTCGACGGCCGCCTGCATCCCCTCGACGACCGTCCCGACGTTCGGAACGACGACGACGCTTCCGCCGACCTGGACCGCTTTCGCCACGAGCTGTGGCTCCTGGACCGGTGGCTCGTCGGCCGCCTGATCCGTCGAGGGGTTGGCGTCGCCCTGCGTGAGGTAGCCGTCGGGGGTTTCACCGACGACGCGGTGAGTCGTGAGCCCGCCGCCGCCGACGCGCTCGGCTCGGAAGACGACGACGTCGCCCTCCTCGACGGGGCCCGAGAGCTCCATCGGCACCGCGACGAAGCCGTCGCCGGGGTCAAGCGTCGGCTGCATGCTTCCCGTGGTGACGTAGCTCAGGAGGATCGGCTGGCCGAGGAGTTGGCCGGCGATGAGAGCGGCGACGGCGATGAGCGCGAGGAGTTCGACTAGCTGAACAGCACGTGTGCGCGCGCTCATGTGAGTCCGGAGTCAGACGGCGGTCCGGTGCCGATCTCTCTCTGCTTGGCGTGATGTCCCGTCGGTACCAATTCGTCCACACCTCCGAGCCTCACCGTTTATTTCTTCGCCGCCGCCTCTCGCTTTTGAAAATCACCGTCGGCTCGTGAGAGCGGCGAGAGCAGGAGACACCGGGCCGAAGCGTAGGATACTCATCCGGTGGATCCATCGACGACGAGTAGCCACCTCGCGTTCTCTGCGCTATCGCCCACAGCGGAGGTTCGAGTCGAAACGGTGCCCGTGTGATTCGATTCGGTCGTCGTCGGACCGTTCGTGGGAAAGGGATCAATGGCCTACCCGGCCCGTCACCCGTATCCATCATCTTCTCGAAACCGGTGATAGACCTCCGGGGCATCCGTTCGACGGCCACGCGATCCGCACTCGACTAGTGAGTCGTGACGTAGTCAGTCGCTACTGACCGTCAGCGTCCCCGAGAGGTCGTCTGTGGTCACCCCGTCGGTGCTGTCGACGATGATCTGGACGTTGATCACCTTCCCCGGAGGCAGTTCGTACGTCGCGGTGCCGGTCTGGCCGTTACTCGCCTTGCCGCCGCCGACCTGGATCACCTTCGTGTTCTTCTGGTTCGGGAACTTGTTCTGGTTCATCCGGAACTGCAGTGTCGAGCCGGTGCTCTGTCCGGCCGTGTCGGCCTCGTAGCTGATCGACACGGTTCGAGTGACCGTGTCGTGGTTGTGGATCTCGAAGGCCGGGTCCTGATGGGGCTGCCCCTCGCCCACCCGGTACACCGAGTCGACGTTGGTGCCGCCGGCGTTCCCGTCCGCGGTGAAGTCGATCAGGAGTTCACCGTTCTCCTCGCGGACGACGGCACCGTCGGTCGTATCGACCAGACCGAGCAGACCGTTCGCGTCGTTGACCACGTTGACGTTCGCGTCGCGATCCATCGTCGAGCTGATCGAAGCGCCCGTGCCGAGCGCCGCGCCCGAGCCAGCCACCAGTGCACCGAGTCCGATTACGAATTTGCGTCGTTTGACCATCGTTGAAATTAACGTGGGTAATATCGTTATTCGCTGCTGACGGTCAGGGTACCCGAGAGGTCCTCGGACGTGGAGCCGTCGGTGACGGTACCGAAGCCGGGGTTCCCGTCGCCGGTGTCGACCTGGAACGATACGCCGACCTTCTCGCCCGAGTCGAGCGTGACGGTCGCCGTGTTGTCCCGCCCGGCCACGTTCGGGATCAGAATCTCGTCCGTCACGTCGTTGCTGGCGTCGTCGTCCTCGTCCTGGAGCTGGAAGTAGATCTGTGAGCCGTTGAGGTTGCCGGTGACTGTGTACGTGAGCGTCACGTCGCGCGACACCGTGTCGTTGTTGACGACGTAGAACGCCGCGTCGTCGTACGGGTCGTCCCAGCCACCGTACGTTTCGTCCTGCAGCGCATCGACTTCACCCGGCGGGAAATGGCTGAACTGCCCGACCTGATATCTGGAACCGACGTTGACACCGTCGGCGTTGCCGCCCGCGGTGAAGTCGATCAGCAGTTCGCCGTTCTGTTCGCGGACGACATCGCTCTGTGTGTCGCTGACGATCGCGAGCAGCCCGTTGCTGTCGTTGACCACGTTGACGTTCGCGTCGCGATCCATCGTCGAGCTGATCGAAGCGCCCGTGCCGAGCGCCGCGCCTGAGCCAGCCACCAGTGCACCGAGTCCGATTACGAATTTGCGTCGTTTGACCATTGGTAGAGAGAGTTGAATGGATCAGTTGCTGCTGATCGTCAGCGTCCCGCCCAGATCCTCTTGCTTGGTCGCTCCGCTCCCGGTCGTGTCCACGAGGATGGAGAAGCCGATCGCGCCGGCGGATTGGAGCCGGTCGTCGCGGTTCCCCCCGGCAGCGCCGGTCGTGAACGTCGCAGACGGGTTCGTCGAGCCGCTCTCGACGACGAGGTTCTTCGTCGGCTCGCCGTTCCCGACGAGGTTGTTCGGGGCCGGGCGTGCCTGAATGATCATCTTCGAGCCGTTCGAGTTCAGCGAACCCGTGTGCTGGTATTCGACTGTGACACTGCGCGGAACCGTGTCGTTGTTGACGACCTGGAACGCGGGGTTCACGGTCGGGCTGTTCCCGTCCGTGTTCATCGGAGCGCCCACGTCGAAGAGCGAGCCGATCTGGTACTGGGAGTTCACGTTGACACCGTCAGCGTTGCCGTTGGCGGTGAAATCGATCGTGAACTCACCGTCGCCCGTCTCTCGGAGGACGTCGCTCTCGACGTCCTCGGAGACGACGATCGCGAGCAGCCCGTTGCTGTCGTTGACCACGTTGACGTTCGCGTCACGATCCATCGTCGAGCTGACCGAAGCGCCCGTTCCGAGGGCAGCACCCGAGCCAGCCACCAGTGCACCGAGTCCGATTACGAATTTGCGTCGTTTGACCATGTTGGAGTTCACCGTTGTTGTCCGCGCGCCCCGGACGCCCGCTCGGGCCGTCCCGAGCCGTCGTCCACCGGACGCGCTTACCCAACCCATGGACTGATACCCCCGTTTACATGAGGAGACTGAGCGGAGCGCTGGAACCGCTTGTATCGCCGCTGACAGCGGTTGTGGAGCCGGCAGGCCGAGCGTACCACCGGCTTAATCGGTCGCTACAACGCCACAAGCGGCACCTGGAAACCGGCTGATTCGATTCTCGCTCCGATTACTGAGATAAATCATGACAAGTCTTATTAAACTATGTATGTAAAGAATGTCTGGTAAAGACAAATGGGAGCCGCTTCACAACAGCTACCGAGGTCATCGGACCCGGAGCCCTCCGAGTGGGACAGGAGTGAGGGACCGACACGTGACCAGCTCTTCCACGTCCTGCGGAACCAGCGGCGGCGCTTCGCGATCCAGCACCTCAAGCGGGCATCCGAGCCGGTCGACGTCGGTGATCTCGCGACGCAGATCGCCGCGTGGGAGAACGAGGTAAGCGTCGAGGCAGTCACGTCGAAACAGCGCCGACGTGTCTACAACGCCCTCCAGCAGACGCACGTCCCGGAACTGGAGCAGACGGGGATCGTCGAGGTCGACCGCCGGGAGGTCGAACTGACCGAACGCGCCGCGGACCTCGACATCTACCTCGAGGTCGTTCCGGGCGAGGACATCCCGTGGAGCGAGTACTACCTCGCGCTCGCCGGGGTGGGGCTGTCGGTGGTCGCCGTGACGTGGCTGAACGTCGGCCCGTTCGGGACCCTCCCCGACATCGCGGCGGGGGCGTTCCTCGCGGTGGCGTTCGTCCTCTCCGCGGGCGCGAACTACTACTACCAGCACGAGAACCTCCTCGGCGGGACGGAGAAGCCGCCGGAACTGCGAGGTGAGTGAGATGCGAAGGCGACTCCTCTGGCTGACGCTCGGCGCGCTGTCGGTGTCGGCGCTGGTGGTGGGTACCGGTGGGTTCAGCGCCGCCGTGACCGACCGCGGCGTGTCAGTCGCGGTGGCTGACCACGACCGCGCGCTCGTGTCGATCTGGGACCCCGGCGGCCCCAGTCCGGAGCCGCCGATACACCCCGGGGAGGATCCCGTCACGCCGAACGACACGCGAGTGAAACTGCTCGTGGTGGAGAACCGGATCGACGGAGCGACGCTCGACCTGCAGGTCAGCGAGCGCGCCGACAGTCCGGTTTCGGTCGACGGACGCTACGACGGCCTCGGGAGCGGGGACGCCGCGGTCGTCGACGCCGACATCGACTGCAACGGCCACACCGGGCGGGTCGACGCGCCACTCACGGTCGAGGCGGCGGCGACGGACGGCGGGTTCCACAGCGTGATCCAGTTCGACGCGAGCGTCGTCTGCTCCCAGCCGTCCTCGGAAGGCGGGGCGACCCAGTCGACCGACTCGCCACCGTCGACCGACTCGCCACCATCGACCGACTCGACGCCGGCGTGACCGGGGGTCGCGACGCCGGTCACCGGATCGACCCGGACGGGAGTTGTCCACTCGGAAGGCGCACGCGGCGACCCGACGACGCTCAGGACCAACCGCCCGGACTTTTGTAGCGGAGCGCCGAAGCCGGGGGTATGACAGACCTCGTGACGTTCGGCGAGACGATGCTTCGGCTCTCGCCACCGCGCGGTGAGCGGCTCGAACGGGCCCGCGAGTTCGACGTGCAGGCGGGCGGTGCCGAGAGCAACGTCGCCGCCGCGGTCTCGTTACTCGGACTCGACTCGGTGTGGCTCTCGAAGCTGCCCGACTCGGCGCTCGGCCGGCGGATCGTCCGCGAACTCCGCGGCCACGGTGTCCGAACGGGGATCTCGTGGGACAACACGGAGCGAAAGCGCGTCGGCACCTACTACCTCGAACACGGCGGCACCCCCCGCGGGACCGAGGTCGTCTACGACCGGACGGACTCGTCCGTGACGACCGCGACGCCCCAGGAACTCGCGACGGGCGTCGTCGCCAGCGCCGACACGTTCTACACGAGCGGGATCACGCCCGCGCTGTCCGAGACGCTCCGAGAGACGACGGCCGCGCTGTTCGAGGTCGCCCACGGGGGCGGGACGACGGTCGCGTTCGACCTGAACTACCGGTCGAAGTTGTGGTCGTCCGCGGCGGCCCGGGAGACGTACGAGGCGCTGTTACCCGGTGTCGACGTGCTGTTCGCCGCCGAGCGCGACGCCCGCGAGGTGCTCGGCCGCGACGGCGACGCCGTCCAGCTCGCCCACGGACTCGCGACCGACTTCGACGCCGACACCGTCGTGGTCACCCGCGGCGACAAGGGCGCGCTCGGCATCCACGGGGGCGAGGTGTTCGAACAGCCCGTCTACGAGTCGGAGACGTTCGACGCGATCGGCACCGGCGACGCGTTCGTCGGCGGCTTCCTCACCGCCCGGATCGCCGGCGGCGACGTCGAACGGTGTCTCAGCTACGGCGCGGCGGCGGCGTCGCTGAAACGGACCATCGACGGCGACATCGCCGTGCTCACCCCCGCCGAGGTCGAGAGCGTCATCGCCGACGACACCGAGGGCATCTCTCGGTAGGCGAGCACGAGGCTCCCAGGCGGTGTCGTGGATGGGTACCGGGCGCGCACGCCCGCCCCAACGGCTTTCACGTCACCCGCTGGAACCCGGGTATGCACGTCGCTATCGTCGGTGCGTACGGCAGCGCCGGAGTCGCCGTCGCGGAACGACTGAGCGAACACGTCGGCGAGACGGTGTCGAGGCTGTCGCTCGTCGACGACGGCGACCCCGGCGGTGGGCTCTGTATCCTCCGCGGCTGTATGCCGTCGAAGGAGGTCATCTCCGCCGCGGGGCACCGGTACGGCGTCCGCCACGACCACCGACTCGTCGGCTCTCCGCCGGCGATGGATCTCGACCGCGTCGTCGAGACGAAAGACGAGCACATCGACAACTTCGCGCGACACCGGCGCGCGGCGGTCCACGGGATGACCGAGCGCGAGGGGGTCGAGTTCTACCACGAGCGCGCGACGTTCGTCGACGACCACACGCTTCGGCTCGACCCCAGCGGCGACGAACTCGTTGCGGACTACGTCGTCGTCGCCACGGGCTCGGTCGTGAACGTCCCCGACCTCCCCGGCATCGACGACGTGGACGTGACGACGAGCGCCGACGTCCTCGACGCCACGTCCCTGCCCGACTCGGGGATCGTGATGGGCTTCGGCTACATCGGCCTGGAGATGGTGCCGTACCTCGCGGAGGCCGGCGTCGACCTCACCGTGATCGAACACGACGCCCGCCCGCTGGACGAGGCCGACCCCGACTTCGGCGGCGAACTCCTCGACGTCTACCGCGAGGAGTTCGGCGTCGAGATCCTGACCCACGCGTACGAACAGCGGGTCGAACCGGTCGACGGGGGCGTGCGGATGCAGCTCGAACACGATGGCCGGGACGCGACACGGGAAGCCGACGAACTGTTCGTCTTCACGGGACGCCGGCCGAACCTCGACGGGCTCGGGCTGGAGAACACCGCGCTGACCCCCGACCCCGGCTGGGTCGACGACACGATGCAGGCCCGCGACGACCCGCGGACGTTCGTCGTCGGGGACGTGAACAGAAAAGAGCCGATCCTCCACGTCGCCAAGGAGCAGGGACACGTCGCGGCCGAGAACCTCCTCGCGCACGCCGCCAACGAGGCGTTGGAGACGTACGAGAACGTCCACCACCACGTCGTCTTCTCGGCGGCCGGCGTCTACCCCTACGCCCGCGTCGGTCACTCGGTCGCCTCCGCGCAGGAGGCAGAGGTCGAGCACGTCTCGGTCAGCAGACATGCCAGCGACGACGGCGTGTTCAAGACTAAAGCCACTCCCCGGGGACTGGCGACGCTCGTCGTCGGGACCGACGGCAGGGTGCTCGGCTACCAGGGGCTACACTACCACGCGGACGTGATGGCGAAGACGATGCAACTCGCCGTGGAGATGGGGCTCGACGTCAGGGAGATCCCGGACCGGGCGTACCACCCCACGACGCCCGAGATACTCGACGGGCTGTTCCGTGAGGCGGCGAATGAACTGACCGACGCGACGTGACGAACGGACGGTAGCGCACCCGCCGCGGTCACTCGAACTCTAGGTCGACCGGTTCGATGTCGACCCGACGGATGACGAAGAACGCGAGGATGAGCACCGCCAGCAACAGGGCGAACGAGCCCGCGGCGACGAACGCCTCCTCGACCGAGGCGTACTCGCTGGGACGGTAGCTGATGACCTTCCGCGCGATGGCGATGAGCGCCGCGTTGATAACGATCCGGATGACCGGCTCGTTCCGGCTGAACGCGACGACGGTCTGGAACACCTCGACGATGATCAACAAGAGCAAGACGGTGTCGATGAGATCGATGACGGCGTTCGGGTCGGTGAACCGACCCGAGGTCAGGAGTTGATACAGCGACAACCCCAGGTCGAAGACGCCGATGGCGAACAGCGCCACGAGAAAGTACGCGGCGCCCAGTTCGAGCCATCGCATGATCCGCTCGGAAGTCCCGGCGAAGTCTTCGAGTTCGAGAGCCACACCTGTCACAGGTC
Organism: Salinigranum marinum; assembly: GCF_024228675.1. Taxonomy (NCBI): domain Archaea; kingdom Methanobacteriati; phylum Methanobacteriota; class Halobacteria; order Halobacteriales; family Haloferacaceae; genus Salinigranum; species Salinigranum marinum. Next base: position 2,545,767 of record NZ_CP100461.1, read on the forward strand.
GTAGACGAACCAAAGCGTTGTGGCAGGCGTCGGTCCGACGGCGGGAGGCGACGCGAGGAGCCACCCGGTGTCGTCGACAGCGCCTCACTCGGAGACGGCGGGCGTGTCGCCGCCCTCGTCACCGTCGCCGTCGTCGACGACCGGCCGGACGCGAACGCGTCTGATGCGGTGACCGTCGACCCGCTCGACGTCGAGTTCGACCTCGTCGACGAGGACCGTGTCGCCGACGTCGCCGATGCGACCGAGTTCCGCGTTGATCAGGCCGGCGACGGTCTCGAACTCGCCCTCGGTGGGGAGATCGACGCCGAGGACGTCGTTCACCTCGCCGACAGTCACCTCGCCCTGGACGACGAGCCCGTCGGTCGTCGGGCGGATGAGCCGCTCCTCGCCGACCTCGAAGATCTCGCCGACGATCTCTTCGAGGATATCCTCGACGGTCAGGATCCCCTCGGTCTCGCCGAACTCGTCGCGGACGATGACCATCGTGACGCGCTCGGCCTGCATCTCCGCGAGGAGGTCGTCGATCTCTCTGCCCTCGGGCACCTGCAGCGTCGGGAGGAGCACGTCGTCGAGTTCCTGTCCCGCCCGGCGGGCGCGCTCGGCGTCGCGGATGTCCGCGATGCCGACGACGTGGTCGAGCGTCCCCTGGTAGACGGGGACGCGGGTGAGCCGGTTCGTGGCACACACCTCGATGACCTCGTCGAGCGGCGTCTCGACGTCGACGGCGACGAGGTTCACGCGCGGGACCATCACCTCCCGGGCCGTCGTCGACCCGAGTTCGAAGACGCCCTCGACCATCTCGTGTTCGGCCTCGTCGATCGCTCCGATCCGCTCGCCCGTCTTCAACAGCGCCTCGATCTCCTCGCGAGTGACGTACGGCCGCTCGATGTCGGAGCCGCCCCCGGTGATCCGGTTGAGGCCCCGGGAGACGAAGTCGAAGGTGACGACGAGCGGGAAGAGCAGTCGTTCGACGGTCGCGAGCGGCCCGGCGACCCGCAGGGCGAACCGCTCGGCGTTGGCGACGCCGTACGACTTCGGCGTGATCTCGCCAAAGACGAGGACGAGCGCGCTCACGCCGAACGTCGTCACGAGGACGGCGACCTCCGGCGAGAGCGCCGCGGCGAGCAGGACCGAGGCGATACTCGCCATCGCGATGTTGACGATGTTGTTCCCGACGAGGATGGTCACGAGGAGGCGGTGGGGATCCTCTCGGAGTCGGTGGAGCACCCGCGCACGCGGGTCGCCGCCGTCGGCCTCGAGGAGCGCCGAGAGCCGGTGGCGTTCGAGCGAGAAGACCGCGATCTCGCTCGACGAGAAGAACGCCGAGGCGACGAGCAGAACGGCGATCGTCACCACCCCGACCAGGATCGTCGTCCCGGAGAGGACGTCGCCGGTCACGGCGAGGAGCCATCCGGCCACGGGCACACTGTCGAGTGTCACGAAGACTCACCGTCGAGTGATCGAGGCTGTCGACACCGTGAGAGGGCGGGGGTCGCGGACGCACGAATCCGGGGCCGACGGTGTAGCATGACCCGAAGATAGACCGACGGGACGTTAGTTCCTGTGGGTTGGGACCGTCCGGACAGCGAGGGTTGGTCCGCCTCGTCGCGCCGCGAACGAACCGCTCGGGCGGAGCGAACCTGTCCGCGGGGCGACCCGACGCCCGTTCGGGAGGTCCGAGGGGCGTCGAAACGCCGGAGACGCCTCTCGGCCACGAGGGCGAACGACACGCCGAGGGGCGGCGACGTCGCGGTGTCGGGCGCGGAGTCGTCCCGACGCGGATGGGTCGCCGGGGCGGAACGGCGACGAGGCTCAGCGGCTGTTTTCGAGCGAGCAGTACGACCCCTCTTCGGCGGTCAGCCAGGCCGTTGTCCGCGGGAGCTCCGCCGACGCCGTGTGCGGGAAGATCGTACACTCGTCCGGCGCGTCGTCGTACTGCTCGACGTGTCCGTGGAGGGCGAACCCGGCGTCGGACGCCGGCGGGGGGCCGAGGTCGAGGCCGAACGGCTCCGCGTTCCGACTCGGTCCCCCCGTGGAGTCGGCGTCGCGGTCGGTCGTGTCAGACATGAATAACATCCCCGTGAACAGGGGTTACTCACGGTCGTTAATGGGCTTTTCTATCCCCGACGCGCACGGGCCACGGCGCGGCACCATGCCACGCGACTGGGGACCGGAGTCGAGGGTCGCTCGGGCTGAGTCGACGCCGGGAGACGGGTTAAGTATCACACCGCCGAACGGACGACCATGTCCTCCGACCCGAACGGTGGGAGACGGCCGACGAACGACCGACCGAACGTGTTCGACGTCACGGTCCGGGCGGTGATGCGCCGGCGCATCGAGACCGCCCCGCCGTCGGCGTCGGCGCGGACGGTGGTCCGCCAGCTGCACGAGGCCGACGCCGGTTCGATCGTCGTCGTCGACGAGGCGGGCGATCCGGTCGGCATCGTCACCGACTCCGACGTCCTCGCGCTCGTCGTCGACGAGCGACCGCTCGATGGGACGACCGCCGCCGACTGCCTGTCGGCCCCGGTCGTGACGGTCGACGCCGACGACGGCATCGAGGCGGCCGCCGAGACGCTCCGCGAACACGACATCGACCAAGCACCCGTCCTCGACGACGGCGCGCTCGTCGGCGTCGTCTCCGTCCGCGAACTCTCGTACTACCTGCCCGGGCTGTCGCTGTCGGACGTGACGACGCAAAGCGCCGGCGAGTACGCGTACGAGGACCGCGCGGCCCCCGGCGTCGACGTCGGCGACGTGGTCCGCTTCTCGAAACGGCTCGACGACGGCGACCTCCGGGCGTTCGCGCGCGCCAGCGGCGACGAAAACCCCCTCCACCTCGACGACGCGTACGCCGCGACGACGCGGTTCGGCGGCCGAATCGCCCACGGCGTGCTCACCCTGGGCGTCGTGAGTGCGGCGCTCTCGCGGCTCCCCGGCCTCGTCGTCTACCTCTCACAGAGCGTCCGGTTCGTCGGGCCGGTCGCGGTCGGCGACCGCGTGACCGCGGTCTGTGAGATCGTCGAGGCGCTCGGCGGCGGGCGGTACCGACTGCGGACGACGGTCCGCGACGAGGACGGCGACTCCGTCATCGACGGCGAGGCGGTGGTCTGGATCGACACGCGATCGGGAGACGACGCGGAAGCGGACACAGAGACGAAACCGGACCCGAACTCGGAGGCGGAGACTGACGGGGACACAGACACGGACGCGGCCCTGAGCTCGGGGACTGACGCGGACTGATCGGGCCCGACAGCCGCACGCTTGCACATCATTTATGCCCTCTGCGTCCCCCTCGTATCGTATGTCAGTCGAGTACGATTTCGAGGGAAGCGTCGCACTGGTGACCGGCGCGGCGGGCGCGCTCGGCGGCGGCGTCGTCAAGGCGTTCGTCGACGCGGGGGCGACCGTCGCCGCCGCCGATCTGGTCGATCCCGACGAGGTCGACCTCCCGGATGGGGCGACGTACTACCAGGGCGACTTCACCGACGAAGCGGCCGTCTCGTCGACCGTCGCGGAAGTCGTCGACGACCACGGCGGCATCGACTCCCTCGTGAACGTCGCCGGCACCTGGCGGGGTGGCTCGCCGGTCGACGAGACCGACGTCGACACGTTCGACTTCCTCTTCGACGTGAATCTCAAGACGATGTTCCTCGCGTCGAAACACGCCCTGCCCCACCTCCGGGAGTCCGACGCCGACGGCGGCGGGACTATCGTCTCGATCTCGGCGCGCTCGTCGCTCGAAGGCGGCGAGGGCGACAGCGTCTACCGCGCGACGAAGGCCGGCGTCCGACTCGTGACCGAGAGCATCGCCGAGGAGAACCGGGGGACGGTCCGCGCGAACGCGATCATGCCGAGCGTCATCGACACCGAGATGAACCGCGAGATGATGCCCGACGCCGACCACGACTCGTGGCCCACGCCCGCGGAACTCGCCGACGTGATCCTCTTTCTCTGCAGCGACGGCGCCGGCGTGACGAGCGGTGCAGCGGTTCCGGTGTACGGCGAGGCCTGAGCCGAGAGACGGTGTGAGGGATGGATCCCGTCTTACCCCTCCGTCGATCGGACTGCGTTACCGACCGTTCCTACGCCGCCGGCGGACGACGACCAGAACGATAGCGAGCGCGCCCGCGACGGCACCGACGCCGAAGCCGGGGAACGTCGTCGACGTGGTCGTTCCACTGGCGGGCGTGGTCGTCTGGGCCGCCGTGGCCGTGTCGGTCGCCGTGGCCGGTGCGGTCACGGTGGTCGTCTCGCTCTCGGTGGTCGCACCGCCCGCGTCACTACTTGCGGCGCCCGCCGGTGCCGTCGTGATGGCGAACGTCGTGTAGGCGGGGGTGCCGAAGTCGCCTGTCGGGAATCCGGGCGTCTCGAACCGGATCGTCACGGTCGAGTCGTCGCTGGAGACGAGTTCGTGCTCGAGCGTCTCCCACGTTCCCACCGACTTGTTGTACCGTTCGACCTGCAGTCCGTCGGGATCGGCCCCGATCGCAGACAGGCGTGAACGGTCGAGCGCCACCGTGACAGTACCCGGGTCGTCCCGGACGGGTTCCGGGGGCGTGACCTCGAACAGCGAGACGACCGTGTCGTAGTTGCGCGGGTAGTCGGTGTCCGCCGGTGGGACGTTCAGTTCGGACACTCCGAACTGTCCAGCGGTCTCCTCGCCGAACTCGAAGCGGATCGACTCCAGACGGGGCGACGAGTCGCCGACCGACACGGTCGTCGAACTGCCCCCGCCCATAAAGCCGGTGATCGAGGCGATCGTCCTCGTGCCGAGGCTGCCACCGCCGCCACCGCCGCCCCCGCCACCGCCGCCCGAGGAGGCGCTCGATCCACCGTCGTCGTCGTCCGGTTCGGCTGACGTCGGCGACGAAACCGTCACGGTGGTGTTTCGACGGTTGTTCGTCTCGTCGTGCTCGAGAACCGTGTCGCCGGCGTCGACGACGAGCGTGAGTTCACGCTCCCCGGTTGCCGACGGGGTCCAGTTGAACGACACGTTCACCGTTCCACCGACCGGAACGTCGGCCGTCGTCGTGCCGACGCTCGTCCCGTTGGCCAGCAAGTCGATCCCGACGTCTGCGGCACCGTCGGTGCCGGTGTTCGTGACTGTCCCCGTCACCGTCGTCGTCGAGCCGTTCGTCGCCTCGGACGGGGCAGTCAGGTTCGTCGGTTCGAGGTCCGGGCGCGGACCCGAGACCACGGTGACCGTTGTTGTCCGTCTGTTGTCCGTCTCGTCGAGTTCGAGCACCGTGTCGTCGTCGTCGACGGCGAGCGTGAGTTCGTGCGATCCGATGGTCGACGGGGTCCAGTTGAACGACACGTTTCGGGAGCTGCTGATCGGAACGTCGATCGTCGTCGTGTCGGTAGGTTGGCCATCGATCAGCAGGTCGACCGCGACGCTCGTCGCGTTGTACTCACCGGTGTTTTCCACTGTTCCGGTCACTGTGACCTGCTCGCGGTTCGTCGGATCCGACGGGACGGTCAGGTTCGTGGGTTCGAGATCCGGCCCCGACGTCGAGACGTTCGTCTCCGTGAGTCCGAGCGTCGTTCCCGTCGGCCCGTGGACGCCGCCGGTGAACACGGTCTCGGTCGTCGCGTCCTCGGAGGCGTCGAACGTCGCCGCTAACCGGAGCGTCTCCGTGCCGGTGGTCGGTGGGCTCCGGTTGACGAACGTGAGTCGGGTGAGCGATCGCCCACCGACTGTGTCGGTCGACTCTCTCACGACCATGTCGAGCGACTGTCCGCCGAGTGACGCGGTGTAACTCGCGTACGAGAGGTCCGCCGCGGGATCGTGGTACAGCGTCACCATCACCGGGCCGTCCGAGGCGTTCGTGTCGACTGCCACGGTGTGGGTGTACGTCGACCCCATCCGGGCCCGGTCGTCGGCCGGCGGCTGTGACGTGTACTCGAAGACGACCGATGCGGCCGCGACTGGCGCGGCGACCGTGAGGCCGACGACCGCGACGACGAGTAGGACCGACAGCGAACGACGGAGCCGACGAGAGGTCGGCGACGAGCGCGCCTCGGAACGGCTCATCGCGCCACCTCCGCGCGGGCGAGCGTCGCAGCCGTGTGTGACGCACGCGGCGTGGCCGCGATCGTCTCGCGTGAGACCGGTCGGACCTCGGTTCGTGCGTCGCCCGTCGTCTGGTTGAAGTAGACGTTCGTCAGCTGGTCTGCCATGCGGTCCTCGTAGTAGGTTTTACCCTGCTGACTCGCCGTCTGCCACTGCCGAGCGCTCTCCTGAATGCGCTGTCGGTAGACCGTAATCGTCGCCTCGGTCACCTCGACCGTAATCTGCTCGTCGATGACCGTCCCCTGCACAGTGAACGTCACCGTCCCGTTGTACGTCCCCTCCGGGAGTCCGTCGGGCGGTGCGACACGGAGCGTGATCCGTCTGGTCTCACCAGAGGAGAGTTGGACGACGCTGAGATCGGCCGTCACGCTCGACGCCGGAATCGTGTCACCGGCGGCCGAGGTCAGTTCTCGTGGCTGAACGTACACGGTCACGTCTCCACTGGTCGCGGTGGCCGTCGCAGTCGGACCGAGGGTTCCCGACGTCGAAGTCGTCGTCGTGGCCGTAGTACCCGACTCGTTCTTGATCGTGAGCGCAGCCTGCTTCAGCGCGTCGGAGACGTTCGCGGTGCGGATGTACTCGCGTGAGGCACTGGCGAGTTCCGCCGCGGCGGAGTCGAACTGTGGGTCGGGACCCGCGTTGGAGGATACGGAGTCGTCCGTCGACGAAGTCGCCGAGAGCGACGACGTCGTCGTGGACGTCGGGCGACTCAGCGAGACGTTCAACGTTCCAACGCCACCTTCGGTGACGCGCGGCTGGTCCTCCACACTGGCGTTGAGGAGCGACGACTGGTCGATGACAGTCCACGAGACGCGCTGTTGTCGCAAGATGTCGCCTGCCTCGGCCGTGACGGTCGCCGAGTACGTGCCGTCCTCGCCGAGCGGGACGCTCCCGCGGTACGTGCCCACCGTCCGCTCGGTGAGCGTGACGGTCTGTACGTCACCGTCAGGGTAGGTCACCACCGCTTCGATATCCGCACCGGAGATTCCACCGTTCGGTCCGACGAGCGTCGCGGTGAACGTCGCTGCCGACCCGTTGATGTAGGTCGACGCGCCGGCGGTGCTGTCGAACGTCGTCCGGCTACTCGCCGTCGCGGTGGTCGTGTAGGAGACCCGCTGGGAACCCTGGTTGACGACCTCGTACGACCACTCGCCGGGCGTGGGATCGGTGAGCCTGTACGTCGTGGTGCCGCCGGTCGTCGTCTTCTCGACGTCCGGGTTCGACGCGGGATCGATCGGCGACCCCGAGGGATCGTACAACGTGACCGACGAACTCGACGAGATGGTGACGGTCACGGTGAGCGTCGCTCTACCGGTGGTGTCGTCGATGCTGAACCGTTCTCGCGTCCGGTTGTTGGCGTCCAGGATCCCTTTCGACGAGAACAGCGTGCTCTCGCCGGACGACACCTGACGGATGTCCTGGTAGATCGCCTGGAGTTCGTCACGGTCGCCCGCCTGGTTGAACGTCCCGCACGTCCGGTCGGCGATGTCCCGGAGGAGTTGTTCGTCCGCACCGGAACCGAACGCGATCGTGTAGACGCAGTAGTCCCGGGCGGCGAACGTGCTCGCGAGCTGTCTGACTCCGTCGTCGGAGTAACCCTGGTTGTTCTCCCCGTCGGTGAGGAGGACAGCGGCCTTGCGGCTCCCCTGTGAGGCCCGGTCGAGTTCGGCGCGCGCGTCTAGCATGCCGGCACCGATGTTGGTCGAGCCAGTGGCACGGAGGCTATCGATCTCGCCTCTGGCTCGCGACCGGTTACCGCCCACTCGGGAGATCGGGAGGTCGGTCCGCGCGTTGTCGGAGTAACTGACGACCGCGACCTCGTCGGAGTTGCTCATCAGGTTGACGAAGATCGTCGCCGAGTCCTGTGCGGCCGCCAGTTTACCGCTGCCGAATCCCATACTGCCAGATCGATCGATGACGAGCGACGCGGCGGCGGTGCCGGTCGCCCCACCGGCGGAGTACGTGATCGCGTCGGACGCGTTGGCCCAGGCAGTGTGTGAGGCGTTGAACTTCTCGTCGGTGAACGAGACGTTGAGATCGTAGTCCCCCGTCGCCGGCTGCGTCGGCGGCGTCACGACGAGTCGGTACTTGTCCTGTCGGTTGTTGACTGGTGACACTGCCATCCTGTTCGACGGGACGGGTTTGCCACCGACGCGGACCTCGAAGTGTGAAGCGTCGGGTTCGCCGAAGCCCGCGTAGGTGTACGGCTGGTTCGCCGTCTCGGCGGTGACGTTGAAGCTGATCGTCCCTGGCTCCGAGGCGTTACCTGCCGTTCCGTCTTCAACGCTCACGTCGGCCTCGGACGGGAGCGGCTCGGCTGGGTAGTTGACCGCTGCTGAGAACGACGCTCCGCCGGACGAATTCTCTTCGTAGACGACCTTCCAACCCTTGTTGTCCTGAGGGATACCCAAGACCCGGTTGGTCGGAGTCGAAACGGAGGAGTACGCCTGCTCGATCGGAACGTTTGTTAACCGAGAACGGTCGTTCAAGAACCCAGAGGGAGTGTACAGCGAGATATCCACGTCGTCTCCGTCGGTGTACGCGAGCGTTCGCACAGCACCATTCGCGTTGACAAACTCTCCGGAGCGGATCTCCTGATCAACTGCGAGAGCGTACACTGCTGACTCGCCGTCATCTAATGACGTCGGATCGAGATACTCGAATTCGGAGACGCGGTTCGACGACGAAGGGCTCGGGGGGTACGAGGTCGCCAGCGCCCACGTTGCGTTCGGGCCTTCGATCGTACTCCCAACGATCCGGTTCGGATAGTCGCTCGAACCGGATGCGGGCTCCACCGAAACAGCCGTCGCATCGTACTGTCGACCAGCACGACTGCCGAGGGTGTAGCGTAAGCTGTCGCTTCCGTTCTCCCAGTAGAGTGTCCCCTTAATGTCCTGTTTGAACTGCGGAACAACAGTCGGCGTCCGGCTGTCGACGGTTTGTTCACCTCCCCTGTTCACCCCGGTGACGACGAAACTCGTCGAGACACGGAAGGCGTCGACGATTCCCGATCCGACGTTCGACTGCTTTCCAAGCGTCGGACGCTGAGTTACGCCGTCGGCACCGTTCTGGACGACTGCTTTCACCATTCGAGGGTTCGGACGCAGTCCATGGGTCTCAGCGTACAACTGAACGTACTGTGCTGCGACACCGGCAGCCAGTGGTTGAGCGTATGATGTCCCGTCACCTGTATCGTAGCACGGAGAACTATTGCACTCGTCAGGCGGGACCGTGGAGCGAATGTTTTCCCCTGGAGCGACGATATCGGGCTTCACTGCCCCATCCCAGAGTGGCCCCTGGCTCGAGAAATCCGTCACCTGTCGAGTATCGTCGACAGCACCGACGGTGATCGCCTTTTTTGCGGTCGCAGGCGGCGTGATCGTGTAACTGGGATCGGGATTCAAGAAGTAGCCTCGTCCGTTTGGACGCCGGGTGGTCACTTCGACGTGGTACTGACCACTCGGCCCGTCATCGACGGTCGCTTCCCAGGTCCCTGATCCATACTGACTCGGATCGTCTATCTCGACGATCTGTCCGTCCTTGTTCGACGGGAAGGTCACCGGGCTGTTCGTGGGACGAAGCGTACTGCCGTTTGGAGCTGTGACCTCAACGTTCGCCCCACTGACGCTGCTGTCCCAGGATAAAATTATGTAGGCGGTGTCCGGATCATCAAAGAACCTGAACTCATGCTGATTCGACCCCGATGAGTCGGTAAGCGAGCCGATGGCGTGTTGGTCCCCTTCGTTACCGGCGGAGATGAACACCGATGGCCGAGCACTCGTCCGTGTCGAACCGTACCGTCCCTCCACCGCGTCGTTCGTGACACGAGCGAGACGGCTCTCCCCGTTCTGTGGAGAGAGTGAATGGGTCACAGTTCCAAAACTCAGGGAGATTATGTCGACGTGATTCCGCAGGAACCACTCCAGCGCGAGAACGTAATCGCTCGTACGGTATGTCTCGGTCGATGCCACATATAGATTCGCGTCCGGTGCCACACGCTCGATTGCTCCGGCGACGAAAGTCCCGTGTTCCCCTTCGTCGTGAATCGTGTCGGTATCCTCGATGTCGCCGTCGGCGACGTCTTGGAACGCCACCACGTCGCCGTTGAGATCGCTGTGATTCACCCCGGTGTCGAAAATCCCGACATCGGCGGATCGACCCGTGAGCCTACCGGAATCAGTTAGGGCACGAGAATTAACACCGTCCGGACTAATCGCATATCCGCTCGGACCGTCGTAGTCGTTCGGAGATGCGTCTATCGACTGGCTCGTGTTTGACTCGTTCACTGCGGGAGGGGAGTCGTCGCTGGCAGACAACGGCATCATCATGCCGTGAACCATCGTTACCGACTCCTGTTCAGCCAGCGTACCGAGCTCGCTCGCTTTCGCATTTCGCACCAAGACAGCATTGGTGAACAGGAGGTACTGTACGTCCGATATCGGGACGTCGGCTGCACTGGCGATCTGCCGTTTGGTTGCCTGTACTTGTGGATCAGCCGACGCTCGCCGCGCTGCCTCCGCGTACGAGCTGTTCTGACTGCTCTCAACCAATCGACCGCGGTCGAGGTTCACGTCGACAAGGACGTCCACTCTATCTATCCGTTCCACCGAATAAAACTCGCGGAGATCCTCTCGGAGTGTATTTGCGGCGCTCGTGGTGCTCGTAGCACCCACAGTGGCACCGTCACGAGAGGTACTGGCCCGGACGAAAGGAACGAGTTCTGGGTCGAGATTCTCCGCATCAGACCCGGGGAGTGCTGCGGTTTCACGCGGCAGGGATGGACTCGTTGGCGTCTCCGTCGCTGTACTCGTTGGCGTCTCCGTCGCTGTACTCGTTGGCGTCTCCGTCGCTGTACTCGTTGGCGTCTCCGTCGCTGTACTCGTTGGCGTCTCCGTCGCTGTACTCGTTGGCGTCTCCGTCGCTGTACTCGTTGGCGTCTCTGTCGGCGTGTTCGTCGGGTCGGACTGCGCCAGCGCAGGCGCAATTGGTACGAGCACCGACACAATCATGATGAACGATAGTAAAATTGCGATGTTTTTTTCTTTCATTTTATTATGTTTTTGATTGATTTGAACTGTCCGGTCCGATAACTTCGATGATAAGTCCGTTGAAATCAGCGTAGAACGTCTCGCCGAGTTCAACACGTCCCTCCTCAACTACCGCAGTGCTGTTGTCTACGATTCTGATCGTCGTTCCATCGTGTGCGACCCGCTGGACATCAGAGGCGGAGTCAGAGAAGACGTATTGCCTGATACGAACACGATCGCCTTCTTCGCCGACCACCGGTGGCTCCGGTGCCGATGCGTTCCGTCTGACGACGGATAGACCACGCTCCGTTGCACCCCCATCGCTTGAGATCACGAGGACGTTGAATCCGGGGCGGTAGGTTCCGTTCGCCTCGAGAACAGTTCCTGGGCTAGGGAAGTCCTCAGCGCGGTGTTCGGGGGTATGCTCAAAATGAATAAGAATGCTGGCGTTTGCGAGCGCCGCAGGCCCGGTTTGAACCTCGGTTACGTACAGCACGGAACCGTAGTTGAACGTCCCGAACTGCCCCTGTTCGGGATTTCTTGGAGTCGGGTTTTCCAACTCTGTGGGTTCGGTAGTGAGCACCCCAGTGACGGCCACGTCTGTCGGGCTCTGGATGGAACTGAGTGCCGTCGGGCTTTGTGTCGTAGTCCCACCCGAAGAGGCTCCGCTGCAGCCGCACAACACGATCAATAGGGAAAGAGTCACCGAGAGTTTCGAGCTGGACAGAAGATGCCTACTGTTTGTCATCGAGGGGATGCGATAGTCGGCGGTTAGTTAGATCTCTGTTCATCCGGATTAGCCTAAGCTGTTGGATCAACGTCTCTGATACTGAGAGACACGTCGTGGATCTGCGTCATGTGATAGCACGGTTCGAAAAGTGTATATCAATATAATATATCTTTCGATCTTAATTACCGTATGCTCAACTAATGCGTCGCTGTCTCGATCGAGTACGCACGAAACAAGAGCAGACGGTGGCTTCCGCGAGAGGTTCGAAATGAACCAGTCCGTCTGTAAGAACACTCACGGCAATAGACCGCTCATGCACCGGCTCCGATCGAGCCCAGTGTGTTACGGCAACGATTGGGAGCGAGTGCCGGTCGACGAACGAGCTGACTGCGAGTGCGAGATGCCGGAACGAGACGCCAGTGAATGGAAGATTGAGACCATCTGAAAGCGAGATTCACAACCGTTTTGTCACGTCTTGGCAACAGTCGACTATGACCGAACTGTCCGACATCGACGCGACGACACTCACCCACCGAGTGGTCCTGCTCGGCGTCGCCGAGTTAGGCGGCCGGGACGACACGCCCGCCCACGCGGGCGACGTCGTGAGCACCTGCGTCGACCGCGTCGACGAGGTCGGCGGGGACGTCCTCGGGCGGCTCTCGGAGGCCGAAGTCGCGCGGGCGCTCAACGAACTCGAAGAGGCGGGTCTCGTCGAGCGGGCCGACGTCGGCGACACGTCCGCCGTCGGCAAGGGTCGACCCGCGTACGTCCTGCCGATGGACGTGCGGGCGCTGTGTGAGACGCTGGGTGACGACGACAGGCTTGACGCGCTCGTCGATCACGTCCGGACGGTCTGTGAGTAGGCCTGCCGGACCGCAGCTGCCGATCCGGAGCAAGTGAACGGGGTTCCGAGAACCGGACCACGGAGTAGAACGCGGCGCGAGTCGCCGGGTGCGGCGAGACGCCGCTCCCGCCAACCGCCGTGTTATCAGGACTCGACCGGTTCGTGTCCGAGTCCGGGACGAACCCGGTCGACGAGCAGCGAGGCCGCGACGCCGACGACGAACGCGACGCCGACGTTCGTGAGCAGGCCACAGAGCCCGACGCCGGCCGTGAGCCACAGGCGGTCGGTCGCGAGCGCCCCTCGGCCGAGTTCGACGGCGACGAGCGCGAGGAGGACGCCGAGCATCGCCATCGGGAACGCGGCGAACACGCCGACGGCGAACACGGCAGCGAGCGCGTAGCCGCCGGCGAGGATGAGATTGGCCCCGGCCGTCCGGGCACCGAAGGCGTACTTGCCGGCGAGGCCGCCGCTGCCGTGACACATCGGGAGCGCGCCGAGCGGGACGGCCGCGAGGTTCATCACGCCCATGCTCGTCGCGAGGTCGTCCGGGCTCACGTCGGCGTCGAAGTACTCCGAGAGCAACAGCGAGGTCGCGACGGCCGCGTTCCCGACCGTCATGGCGAGTTGGCCGACGACGCCCTCGGCGGTCGCCGTCGTGAGCGTCGAAGCGGCCGGAAGCGTCGGCGCGAGCGACGGGACGGTGACGGCGAGCGCGGCCGGGTCGGCGCGGCCGAGCGCGAGGGCGAAGCCGAGCGCGAGGACGGCGAGCGTGCTCGCGTTTCCGGAGAGCAACAGGGTCGCCCCGAGCGCGACACCGAGCCCGAGAACGGCGAGCGCGGGCGCGCTGAGCGACAGGTCGACCGCGGTCTCCAAGAGGACGAGCGCCACGGCGAGTTGGACGCCTCGAACGACGGGGCGGGAGACGACCCGCTGGACGTGTGCGAGACCGCCCGCGCGGCCGACGGCGAGGAGCACCACGCCGGCGAGCAGCCCCGCCGCGGCGAGTTCGCCGACGGTGAGTGCCCCGGCGATAACGAGCGCGGCGAGCGCCTTCATCGGCTCGACCGACAGCGGCACGCGGTAGTACAGCCCCCAGACGACCTGGAAGACGGCGAAGCCGAGGAGGACCCGCGGGAGCGACAGCGTCGTCAGCGCCGTGACGGCGACGACGATTGGGAGTACGGTAACCGAATCACCCAACGCGCCGGTGAGTTCGTCGACGGAGAATCGAACGGGACGGACGTGGCCGTCTTCCGTCGAAACCATTGGACAGGACACAGTTCGTTCCTGCACTAATCAAGCTTCGCAGTAATCTCGGACGGCTACTGCGCGCCGGACGATTAACGAACAGTGGTTACGTATGGGCGTCCGTCGACGAGGACAGACACGGGCACGGAGTGGTGGTGCACCGCTCCCGGCGGACCGTTCGCTGGGGCGGACCGCGGTCGAGACGGTAACTCAAACGCCGGTTGGAGTCTGGCGGAGTCCTTTTGCGTCGCGGTTCGAGGCGCCACCCATGCGCTCTGAGGCCTTCTTGCTCCTCGGTCTCCTCGTGCTCGCAGGGTGTACGGGATCCGTAACCGACGGGTCGACGGCGTCGTCGCCGGGAGTCGAGCGGACGCCGACCGTGGAGACGACCACGGCCACGGCCACCCCGTTCCCGAACACGACCGTCGCCTTCCCCGCGGGACCGAAATCGCGGCAGGCGCTCCTGGAGACGATCACCGCCGAGACGGCACGGGAGTACGTGGTCCGCCACGAGTACCGGTACAGCTACAACGAGCTGTGGTCCGGGCCGGAGACGGAGGTCGGGATGTCCGATGCCTCCTGTGGGGTGCGGTCGACCGAACCGGAGGCGAGCGGCTACGTCGTCACCGTCCGGTGTACGGCCTACGTGAACGAGCCGTCGAGCGGCGACACGACGCGGACCCGACACGCCGACCTGCCACCCTGGAACGTTTGACGACGATACCGTGTCGCTCTCGACAACAGAGAGCAGAGTCCGATGTCAGCTTGCTCTCCCTGATGCCGACGATGGCTACCAACGGCAGTACATCGATTCAGACACATGGAGCGTCACAGAAAGCACGCTCACCGCTCGTGAAGGCGACTACTTTTTGCATATCGGCTTACGCCGACCCAAGAACGATACTGAGAGCAATACCGCCGAGGACGGAACGGTCCTTGGGGTTGATCTCGGTATCGAAAATCTCGCCGTCACCAGCACCGCCCACTTCGTTAGCGGGCGGGAGCTAGCCCACAACCTCCGTGAGTTTGAGAGGTACGCGCCGGACTCCACCAGACCGGAACGCGAAGCGCCCACCGAACGCTCGAACAGTCGAGTGGCCGGGAACTCCGATACGTCCGCGACGTGCTACACCGGGCGTCAAATGCAATTGTGAACGAAGCATTTCGGTATGAGTGCGACGTAATTGCGTTCGAGGACCTGACGGAGATCCGCGATCGCACAGGCGCATCGTGGGGACACAAATGGGCGTTCAGAACACTGTACGAACAGGAGGAGTACAAAGCCGAATTGGTGGGCGTTTCAGTGACGCAAGTTGGGTCGGCGTACACGTCGAAACAGTGCGCCGAATGTGGGTTCACGGCAGACGAGAATCGTCCGACACGCAACAATTTCCGGTGTGTGAAGTGCGAATCGGAGGCGAACGCAGATTACAACGCAGCGAAGAATATCGGAATGCAGTATGTCCGTCGAGGCGAACAGTCGTCTCGGCGGACGGGCAACAGTCAGCTTGCCCTGAAGTCTGGAACGGTGACGCCAAGTGGTGGATTTACCGCCCACCCGGAAGGGTTCGAGGCCGAGTTCATGGACAAGCCCCTGCCTCACCGAGCGAACCCGTCAGGGTGAGCGAAGTAGGGTGGGGTCGTTGACCGTCTGTGCCCACCGCGGGTCGAAGATGGTCGAAGACACCCCCATGTCGGATCCCGGAGACGCGTCGCGGATCCAGTGTCCGTACCACCTCTGGACGTACGACCTCGACGGGGACCTCCGGAGCACGCCGAAGAGCTTCGAGGAAGCCAGCCTGAACCCGGATCTCGACGACGCGGACGTTCCGGGCGTCGACGCCGAGGCGAACGCGCTCCGGGAGGTCGCTCTCGACAGCATCGGACCGCTCCTGTTCGTCAACTTCGCGGACGACCCGATGCCGCTGGCAGAACAGGCCGGAGAGATGAAAGAGCGGCTCGACCGCCTGCCGCTCGGCGAGTACGAACACGCCCGCCGCATCGTCTCGGAGGTGGAGTGTAACTGGAAGGTGTTCGCCAGCAACTACTCCGAGTGCGATCACTGCCAGGCCAACCACCAAGACTGGATCGAGGGCATCTCGCTCGACGAGTCGGCGCTCGAAGTCAACGACTACCACTGGGTGCTGCACTACACCCACGAGGCGGACGTCGACTCCGACATGTCGCTGCACGACGAGCACGAAGCGCAGTTCCACTACCTGTGGCCGAACTTCACGCTCAACATGTACGGGACGGCCGACGGTTACGGCACGTACATCATCGAGCCAATCGACGAGAGCCGGTTCGCCCTCGTCGCCGACTACTTCTTCCCCGACTCGGAGTTGAGCGCCGAAGAAGCCGCGTTCATCCGGACGAGTCGACAACTACAAGAAGAGGACTTCGAGCTCGTCGAACGGCAGTTCGCGGGGCTCGAGATGGGCGCGCTCTCGCAGGCGCAACTCGGTCCAAACGAACACACCGTCCATCGGCTCCACCTGCTGGCGCAGGAGGCGTACGACGCCTGACGATGTGTCCGAAACGCCGCCCGAGCCGCTCGAACCGAGCGCGCGCTCCCTTCGTCGTCTCCTGTCCCGACTGCGAGCGCTCCCACGCGGTCGACCGACCGAACGAGGCGGTCGCGTTCTTCCGCCGCCACGAGCGCCTCACGGGCCACGCAGTCGAGTGGGAACGCCCTGCTCTCGACGTCGAAGGCCTCCGTGCCGCCCCGACCGACCGGAGCCTCGACGCCGTCATCTCGTGGTTGGACGAACAGTACGACGACGGCGTGCCGCTCGGGGTCGTCACCGCAGTGCGGAGCGACCAGGGCGTCTCGATGCACGAGACGTTCGAGGCGATCGAAGCCCGGCGGCTGTCCGGGGCGCTGTACGAACCCCGCGACGACCACCTCCAGCCCGTTTGACCCCTCACTCGTCGAGTTAACAGGGGTCACGGCTAGTTTATGTCGGCGTTCGTCCTCTTGATTGCGATGCGTTCACAAAGCACACCTACGGCGAAGTACGACCTCGAACTCGGCCGCCTCGGTGCGAAACTCGCGGTCTCGGCGGACGAAACCGAGGCCGCCGTCGCGGTCGTCGAGCACACGCTCGCCCCGCGTTCGCTCGCCGCGCCGTTGCACCGCCACAGCCGCGAGGACGAGATCTCCTACGTGCTGGCCGGTGAGATGACCGTCCTGGCCGGTGACGAACGCTCGACCGTCTCGGCGGGGGAGTTCGCAGTGAAAGGGCGGGACACCTGGCACACCTTCTGGAACGCCGGTGACGACCCGCTTCGGTTCCTCGAGATCATCGCGCCGGGCGAGTTCGCCGGCCTCTTTGCGGAGGTCGCCGAACTCTTTCCGCTGGACCCGACGGACGAAGAGAAGATGGCCGGCTATCAGGCGATCAACGAGCGCTACGGGTTCGAGGTCGACTTCGAGAGCGTCCCGCGACTGTGTGAGGAGTACGGACTCCGGATGTAGTGCACATCGTCCGGACGCCGGTGTCGGCGATTCCGGCGCTCCCGGCGATCCGACTCGAA
Source organism: Salinigranum marinum (assembly GCF_024228675.1). NCBI lineage: Archaea > Methanobacteriati > Methanobacteriota > Halobacteria > Halobacteriales > Haloferacaceae > Salinigranum > Salinigranum marinum. The sequence continues at coordinate 2,563,229 of NZ_CP100461.1, forward strand.
CGGAGCCCGAAAGTACGGCTCTGTCGTCGTTTTCCCATTCGTGATAATTTTTATTCGTTCTGTAGTAAATCTTTTTGCCTCGGGGCGCGTCCGGGAGAACATGGGACCGAGAATCACCCTCAGCAAGCCCTACCGCGGCTTCGACGCGGAGACCGAGTTCGAACGGATCGCGACGTACGGCGGCTGGCACCTCGCGGCGGCCAAACTGGAGGCCGCTGACGGCTCCGACCGACGCATCGAAGTGACCGCCGGCGAACTCAAGCAGCACTTCGCCGCGTAGCGACACCGTCCGGGATCGCCCCACGGATCGATTTTTGAGTGAGAACGGAGCACGGCGGGAGTGGCTGCCGCAGACCCTCGTCAGGGACGGCCGCGTGGGATATCGAGGGGCGGACCCGGGACGTCGACGGGCGGGGCCGAACTCCGTCTATCCAGTGTCGGACCCGTCGTACAGCGTTATCGACACCGCCCCGTACCCTTCGTAGAACGGCTGGAGGCCCCCGTCAGTTCCGCCGGTCGCGATGCGTCCGTCCGGCGTGTCGAACACGAAGCTGTTCTCGATGGGGAACTCGTTCGTGGGTTCGCCGACGAGGTTCTGACGGACCTCGGCGACGGGGACGCGCTCGTACGTCGTGGTCTCGTCGGATCCGACCGCCCGGACCGTGACGTCCGCGAGGAGAGTACGGCCGGCAGCCCGGTGGAGGGACGCGTGTGTGACGGCCGTGCGGACGTGGTCGTACGTCGCCGGCAGCGGGTCGGGGTCGGTCTGATAGCGAACCTCGCCCATCGGCCAGAAGTTGCTGATGGCGTTGCCGAAGAAGCCCCCGGCGATGTCCTGCTGTGCGAACACCAGTGCGTACGCCGAGCCGTGCCGCCCCGAGAGGAGGCTGTGTGCGCCCATCACACCCCGGTGCTCGTCGGCGACGACGGTGACGGGTGGCGTCGCGTCCCACGTCTTCACCAGGGTTCCGAACCGCTCCCAGTCGACGGACGGCGACGACTGGTCGAGCGGTGCGACGAGTTGGAGGTAGATCGTCACACCCCGATCGATGGCCGCCGAGAGCGGCTCTCGGAGGTGTGTGAACTCGGTCGACGGGACCGTCAGCACCACCTCGTGGCGCGCCCGTTCGACGGTCCGGGCGATGCGCTTGCGGACCGTCGCCCGGGAGCGGACGATCTCGACGGAGGGTTCGCTCACGTCCGACCGTCGGAACAGCGTCTCGATCGCGTCGCTCAGCCGGTCAAGTCGCTCGCTGAACGTTCCGAGCGCTTCGTCGGGTGGGCGAGCGCGGAGGAGCGTCGGACTGGCCGCCTCGTCGACGGTGATCAACCCCCGATCGGCGAGTTCGGCCGCGAGTTCGTAGACGTACCCCTGTGAGACACCGGCCGCGGCCGACACCTCGTTCGTCGTCGCCTCGCCCGACCGGAGGATCGCGAGGTACGCCTCGGCCTCCTTCTCCGAGAGGCCGAAGCTCACGAGATGAGTGCGGAGCGCGTCTTCAGACATGGAAGAGGATTGTATGACTACCTACAAAATACTTTTCCGGAGCTGTGTCGTGGTCGGGGCATGGAGACGGCCACCCAGGGCGAACCGGCACGTGCAGCCGACAGCCGTCGACGGTGGACGCTGGCGGTGTTCGCGTTCATCGCACTCGAGGGGGCGACTCGGCAGGTAGTCGGGGCATTGATCCCCACGTTGCGGACGAGTTTCGGAACGCCGGAGTGGCAGTTGGGGCTCGTCGCGCCGGCGGGAACGATCGGTTTCTTGCTGCTCGTCGCCGCCTCCGGCGCGGTCGCCGGGCGGGTCGACACCCGCCGACTGTTGTTTTTCGGGATCGTCGGGAGCGGCGTCGGTGCCTTTGCGATGGGACTCGTCCCGTCGTTCGGGGTCTTCCTGGCCGCACTGACCCTCCGTGGAGCGCTCTCCGGCGTCGGCCGTGGCGGTGATCGACCGCTGTTGAGTCACCTCTACCCCCACCATCGCGGCCGCCTGTTCGGCTTCTACGACATGATGTGGGCCGTCGGGGCCACGCTCGGACCGCTCGTCGTCACGGCGGCGCTGTGGGCCGAGAACTGGCGACTGGCGTACTACGCGCTCGGCGTGTCTTACCTGCCCGTGGCCGCGCTCGTCTGGTCGCTCCCGAGTCCGTCCGTCGACGGCGGCGACGATCCCCTGACCCGTGCCGGGGTGTACCGGATCGCTCGAAAGCCGGCGGTGCTCGTGATGGCGGCAGGCATCCTGTTTTCGGCCGGAGTCGAGGGGGGACTGTTCACGTGGCTGACGACGTACGCACAGGGACGGCTCTCCGGATCGCTGGTGACGGTGTCGTTGAGCGTCCTGTTGGTCGCTTACGTTCCGGGGCGGTTCGCCGCGGGGTCGCTCTCCGACCGGTTCGGCTACCTCCCGTTGGCGTTCGGGTTAGGGGTGCTCTGTGTGCTCTCCACCGCGTACACGTTCGTCCTGGCGTCCGGGCCGTTCCTGCTGGTCGGGGTGTTCTGTGTCGGACTCTCGCTGTCCGGGCTGTATCCGACGCTGCTGGCGTACGCGACGGAGAGCACACCCGAACACAGTGCGCCGGTCAACGCGATCGGGTTGGTCGTCGCGTCGGTCGGTATCGCCGGCGTGCCCGCCGTGATGGGGTTCGTCATCGAGGGATCGGGCGTCGCCGCGGCGATGCGACTCCTGATCGTCCCCCTCGTCGGACTGATCGTCGTCACCGCTGTCGCGTGGAGACGCCTCGGAACGGCCGCGTAGACGGGGGGCGGCGAGGCGGTCGGGAGAACGCAAAGAGAGAGCGACGGGGCAACGAGGTGTCGTCGTGTCTGGCGGAAAGTATATTTATTTGTCTGCTGAAGTGGAATGTGTGAGAAGACGGAACGTTCTCGGGCTGATCGGTACGGGGGTCGCTGGGACCAGTGGCTGCCTCCGGTTGCAGGGCGGGGAGAATTCGACGCCGGACGGGTCGTCGACGCCGGCGGGGTCACCGACGCCAGATGAGACTCCGTCGGATGGAACTCAACCAGACGACGGATCCGCGGAGGTAACGCTGACCGAAAGTTGGACCGGCGAGAGGGGTATCGACTTTATCTGGACAGTCGAAGGGGTTTTTTATTACAACGGTTACAACTACGCCGCCGAGGCGTCACACGGTGACGGCGTCAGGTGGTCGGCCGACACGACGCACGACGGGGTAGATGAGAACCTGGGTGCCGATGCGTTTGCAACCGATGGTCGGCACATGGTTTTCGGGTACGTTCCGGACCCCGAAGGGAACGAAGAGCAAGGTGGTCACTTCCACGCATACGACAGAGGAACCGGTGAAGAAGTGTGGGCCGCGAGTGCGCGGTCGGATGGAAAGCACAACTACACGATCGGTGCTACAGTGATCGACGACATCGCCGTTCTCGCCGTCACGGACTACGGGTCGATGAGTCAGCAAGAACCGCTCGTATGGGGCGTCGATATCGAAACAGGCGAAGAGAGATGGCGGACCGACCAGTCGGCACTTCCGAGGTCGTTCATCAGCTATCTCGGCAGTTACGACGGTGAGGTTTACGTTGGGATGATGCCAGGCGGTGTGCAGGTGCTCGCAGGCGACACGGGCAGGGTGACTGACACACACGAATCGTGGTATATAGACAAATCCTGGGGCGAATCGTTCGGGGAGATACACGGAGAGACACTGTTTGCGGCCTCCGAAGAAACGCTCGCCGCGCATCCACTCGGAGGGAACGGTCTCTCGTGGTCGACATCCGGGCTCGGTAGCGTGCACACGCCCCCCGCAGTCGACAATTCGCTGGTCGTCGTTGGCACCGAGGAGGGCGATGTGTACGCGTTCGAGCGTGGCTCCGGTGAGACGCGGTGGGAAGCCAGCATCACCAACCCCGTGGGGGCGATCGAAACGACGGGATCACACGTCTGGGTCGGGGATACGGATATCGGGCTGACGGCCTACGACCGAGAGACCGGTTCGCTGGTACACCGGTCGACGAAATCCGTCAACGGCGACGACATCGCCGTCGCGGACGACGTCCTGCTGCTCGGTGGGGACACCGCGACGGCGTACACGATCGACTGAGGACGCCGGGAGAGTTCGACCCCGGCAGGGTTGACTCGGCCGAGAGGTGCGAGTTCGAGCCGGACGGCAGCCGGAGACGGGTTCGTGCGGCTCTGTGCGTCCGGTCGGGGGCGACAGGGAGACGGACGCGTTCACCTAGTGAAACATTTCATCGATTATCATCAAGTAGACATGAGTCGTAGAGGAGGTGATCACAACATGGCAGTTGGCTTCGAAATCGACGACGCGGTGGCACAGGAGCTCCGAGACGGGTTCATCGGAGACGTACTACTCTCGGAGGACGAGGAGGCCTACGACGAGGCACGGTCGGTCTGGAACGGGATGATCGACCGACGACCGGCGATCATCGCCCGGGTTGCGGGGACGGCAGACGTAGTTAAAGCGGTGAACGTCGCCCGCGAGCACGACCTGCTCGTCTCGGTGAAAGGTGCCGGCCACAACATCGCGGGGAACGCCGTCTGCGACGACGGACTAATGATCGACCTCTCGCGCATGAAATCGGTCCAAGTCGACCCCGGGGAGAAAATCGCGCGCGTTGAGCCGGGTGTCGTTCTCTCCGAGTTCGACCACGAGGCGCAGGCGTTCGGCCTCGCGACGCCCGTCGGCTACAACTCCACGACGGGTATCGCCGGGCTCACGCTCGGCGGGGGGTTCGGCTGGCTCAGCCGGAAGCACGGCCTCACCGCGGACAACCTGCTCTCGGCCGACGTCGTCACTGCTGCGGGCGAGTTCGTCCACGCGAGCGAGGAGGAGAACGCGGAACTCTTCTGGGGGCTCAGAGGCGGGAGCGGCAACTTCGGTATCGTCACCTCGTTCACCTTCCGGCTTCACGAGGTCGGTCCCGACGTGCTGTCCGGACTGCTCGTCTACCCGATCGAAGACGCCACCGAGGCGCTCCGCGGGTATCGTGACTTCACCGCTGGCGCGCCGGACGAGGTAACCGCCTGGTTCGTCCTTCGTCACGCCCCACCGCTTCCCTTCCTCGCCGAGGAGTGGCACGGCGCGCAGATACTCGCCATCGCCGTCTTCTACGCCGGCGACATGGACGAGGGTGAGGCGGCGTTCCAGCCCCTCCGTGCGGTGGGCGACCCCATCGCGGACGTCGTCTCGCCGCACGTCTACGCGGAGTGGCAGCAGGCGTTCGACGGCCTGCACGAACCGGGAGCGCGCAACTACTGGAAGTCACACAACTTCGTCGAGATCACCGACGAGATGATCGACACGTTCGTCGACTCCATGGCGACGATGCCGTCGCCGATTTCGGAGATCGCCGTCGCCCAACTCGGCGGCGCGATCAACGACGTGCCGGTCGAGGCGACCGCCTACCCGCACCGCAACGCCGAGTTCCTGATGAACCTGCACACCCGCTGGGAGAACCCGGGCCAGGACGACGAGTGCATCGCGTGGGCGCGCGAACTGTACGACGCGATGACGCCCCACGCGACCGGTGGCGTCTACGTCAACTTCGTCCCCGAGGACGTCGGGCAGGAGCAGGCCGCCTACCGCGAGAACTACGAACGGCTGGTGGCGCTCAAGAGCGAGTACGACCCCGAGAACCTCTTCCGGATGAACCAGAACGTAAAGCCGGTGGCCTGAGTTCCCGGGCACTCTCTTCTCCGTCGACCCCGAACGCCCGAGAAGGGAAGCATCCACGGATCGTTTGGGAGGTCGGATCGACTGTTAATTGTTAACAAACGTTTATCCTTGACTGAGGAGTGAGATGTGCATGGAGTCACCGCTCGAAGACATCGAATTCCTCGCCCGCTCGGAACACCGGACGGCGGTGCTCGATGCGCTGGAGCAGTCCGTGCGTGACCGCGCCGACCTTCGCATGATGACGGGTGCCTCCGCGCCGACCATCAGCCGAATCCTCTCGGATTTCGAGGAACGACGGTGGGTTCTCCGGAACGGCCCCGTGTACGAGGCGACGCAGCTCGGCGAGTACGTGGCCGAAGAGTTCGGCGAACTTCGCGACGCGATGGCGACGGAGCGGAAGTTACGCGACGTCTGGCGATGGCTCCCGCGCGAGATGGAGGGGTTCACCGTCGACCTGTTCGCCGATGCGGTGGTCTCGTACCCCGGTCCTGGCTACCCCTACGAACCCGTCGAACGCGTCACGTGGCTCATCGAGGAGACGACAGCCATGCGCGGCTTCGGAACGACCGTCTTCAAGTCGATAAACAACGAGACGGTCTGCCTCTGCGTCGACGAGGGCATGACGTACGAGTACGTCTACTCGCCCGAGGTGCTCCGGGCGACCGTCTCGTGGAACCCCAAGCGGGTGTTCGAGGCGGCCGCGCACGACAACTGCACCATCCTCGTCAACGACGCCCTCCCCGACGAACAGCGGTGTGGGCTGGGCATCTTCGACGACCGGATCGGGATCTGCTGTCACGACGGCCGGACGGGCGCGCTCGAAGCGATCATCGACACCGACGCACCGGAGGCGCGCGAGTGGGCCGTCTCGGTCTTCGACCGGCACCGTGCCGCCGCACGACCGCTCACCGAGAGCGAAGAGGCCGAACTGTTCCCGCAGGAACTGGTCGCCTGACCGCTCGTCGTCGGGTCGGCGACCGCCGTGTTCGGCCAGCTGAACATCACGCGCAGCGCGGATTCCACAGCCGAGTAATAACTCTTAATATTTCGTGACGGCTGAGTTATTACATGACCGTCGTCAGTGTCTCGATGCCGGAAGAATTGCTCAACCGGATCGACCAGTTCGCGGACGACCACGGCTACACCGGCCGGAGTGAGGTACTCCGTGAGGCGAGCCGCAACCTCCTCGGCGAGTTCCAAGACAAGAAGCTCGAAGACCGCGAGCTGATGGGCATCGTCACCGTCGTCTTCGACTACGAGACGACCAGCGTGGAGGAGAAGATGATGCGCCTCCGCCACGAGTACGAAGACGTCGTCGCCTCGAACTTCCACAGCCACGTCGGCGGCCATCACTGCATGGAACTGTTCGTCCTCGAGGGATCGCTCGAGGAGATCTCCACGTTCGTCGGGAAGATCCGGGCAACCAAAGACACGCTCACCGTCGACTACTCGGTCCTGCCGGTCGACGACTTCGGCCCGCTGGCGGATATTAGCTAAACCGTTTTAACACACTGTTCGTTCCCGAGTTCACCGACACGGCGGCAACTGCCGGGTCCAGCGACCGCCGAATATTAACTCCTCGAGGTAAAATCGCAGTTTTTATTAATTTAAGTGCTATATTTAACAATCACGATGACGCCCCTCACTCGACGGAACGTGCTCCGCGGAGCCGGTGCGAGCGTGGTCGCGGCCTCGACCGTCGCTGGCTGTCTCGGACGGAGAGGAAGCGGAGCCCTCGACGCCCTCACCCTCGCGTACGTGCCGATCTACCCGAACATGCAACACTACGTGATGTCCGAGGAGGGCTACTACGACGACGTTCCGGCCGACGTCACTGTCGAGCGCTTCAGCACCGGCCCGAGTGTCGTGAAGGCCTTCGCCAGCGGGAGCGTCGACGTCGCCCTGTTCGGCATCACTCCGGCGATGGTGCTCGTCGACAAAGGCACCGAAGCCGGCGTGCTCGCGGCGAGTTCCAGGAACGGCTTCAAGCTCATGGCGACGACCGAGGTCGTCGACCTGTACGAGCGGGAGGGCCCGACCACCTTCGAGCGCTTCGAGCGGGAGCACGGGCGCAGGATACGGTTCGGGGCCCCGCCGGACGGGAGCGTCCCCGACATCGTCCTGCGGTACTGGATCGAAGAGGAGTTCGGCGTCGGCGAGATGGAGTCGGTCGTCGACAAGTCGAACGTCCCGCCGGCGAAGGCCGTCCAGACGATCCAGTCGGGCGACATCGACGCGACGATCGTCCAGGAACCGTTCGCGACCATCGTCGGTCAGGACGACGCCTTCGATGGGCTCGCGTGGTCCGGTGCCGTTCTCGAAGACCATCCCGTCACGGTGCTGTTCGCGAACCAGCGGGTGATCGACGCCAGGGAAGTCGCGCAGTCACTGGTCGAACAGCACGTCGCGGCGACCGAGTTCACGACTGAATCGCCCGACACGGCCGCAGCTCACGCCGCGTCCGTGATCGGCTCTGGCGTGAGCGAGGACCTCGCCGCGGCGGCTATGCAGTCCCGTGCCGCCGACTTCCTCTCGAACCCGCACACCGTCACCGACCAGGCGGCGACGATGGGCGACTTCGTTGCGAGTGTCGGCAACATCGACGAACCGGTCGCGACGGCGGACCTGTTCGCCGTCGAGGCCTACGACGCCCTCCAGTCATGAGTTTCCGGACTGGTGTCAGCACCGAGGCGTCCGAGCCCACCCGGATCAGGGGCGACCTCCGTCGATATCTCCGTGGTCTCGGGGGGCTTGGTGTCTTTCTCGTCGTCTGGTGGGTCGGCGCGGCGACGACCCAGCCGTCGTATCTCGTACCGGGACCCGTCGACTCGGCCCGGGCGTTCCTCGAACTGTTCGCGACCTCGACCACCGTCGCCGTCCCCCTCGTGCGTGCCGAGGTGGTCCTGCCGACGGGGTTCGCACACCTCGCACAGACGCTGTTCCACTACGTTCCCGGGTTGCTCGTCGGCGCAGCCAGCGGGATCGGTCTCGGGTTGACGATGGGGTGGAGCGGGAGACTCGACGATTGGTTACAGCCACTCGTCCGGGTCCTCCGCCCGATTCCGCCGCTCGCGTGGATCGTCTTCGCGATCGTCTGGTTCGGTATCCACCACACCGGCGCGGCGTTCATCGTCTTCGTCGGGGCGTTTTGGATCAACTTCTACGGTGCCTACGGGGGGGTCGAAGGCGTCTCGGGCGAGTTGACCGACGCCGCCTCGACGCTCGGCGTCGAACGTGACTGCTCGATGCTGCGGCTCGTCGTGCTGCCGAGTGCGACGGCGCAGGTGTTGACCGGGTTCCGGACGAGCATCGGTCGGTGCTGGATGATCGTGGTCGGCGCCGAACTGTTCGGCGCACCCGGCGTCGGCTACGAGATCATCAACGCCTCGAACAACCTCGCGATGGCGACCAGCGTCGCCTACATGTTCCTCATCAGCCTCGCCTTCCTGTGTACGGACGTCGGGTTTCGACTCGTCGAACGGAGGGTCCTCGCGTGGCGCTGAGTGATACGTCACCACCGGAGAGAACGGCCGGCGGGGAGATCGAGATCAGGAACGTCAGCAAGGCGTACGAGTCGACGCAGGCGCTCGCAGGCGTCTCCGTTTCGGTCGCGGAAGGGGAGTTCTGCTGTGTCGTCGGGCCATCAGGCTGTGGCAAGACCACGCTACTGCGGACGATTGCCGGGCTCGAAACCCCCGACAGCGGTTCGGTGGTAATCAATGAAGAGCCGGTCACCGATCCGGGTCTCGATCGAGGGATGGTCTTTCAGGAGTACGCGCTGTTCCCGTGGCGGACCGTCCGCGGGAACGTCCGGTTCGGTCTCGACCGGCCCGCGTGTGACTGCCCGGACTGCGAGGCACGAGTCCGGGACCTGATCGACCTCGTCGGACTCGACGGGTTCGAGGGCGCGTACCCGAAGGAACTGTCCGGTGGGATGAAACAGCGCGTCGGGATCGCCCGCGCGCTCGCCGTCGACCCGGCAATCTTGTTGATGGACGAGCCGTTCGCGAGCGTCGACGCACGGACACGCGACCGTCTGCACGGTGAACTACTCGACATCTGGGCACGGACAGCCCAGACCGTCGTGTTCGTCACTCACGACATCGACGAGGCGGTGACACTAGCCGACCGAGTCGTCGTCATGGACGCCGACCCCGGCACCGTCCAGTCGACCGTCTCGATCGACCTAGAGCGCCCGCGCGAGCGGACGGCTCACGGCTTCGTCGACCACGTCGCACGGATCAGGGACGAGCTCGGCAGCCCGAACGGTACTAACTACTAGCAGCTACTTCCCGCAAAGTTAGCAAAATTATAGAATAACACCGCTATATCTATTATCTCTGAGCCAAGTTTTATTATATGCCCATCGTGAGCTCCTCGATGACTGAGCGCCTTCGGGACGACCTCGATCGGTTCGTCGAGGACCACGGCTACAGCGGCCGAAGCGAGGTGATTCGTGAAGCGTGCCGATCACTACTCGACGAGTATCAGCAGACCGAATACGAGGGCCGACGGGTGCTGGGAACCATCACTGCCGTCTTCGGATACGATGCGCCGGAGATCGAACGCCGCATGATGGACGTTCGCCACGAGTTCGAGGCGTCGATCATATCGAATTCGCACGACTGCCTCACCGACAACGGGGGCTGTGTGGAGACGTTCGTCGTCGAGGGCGAGTACGACGTCGTCCTGAATTTCATCGCGACCGTGCGCGGCGTGGACGAGTCCGTCTCCGTCGAATACACGACCGCCCCGATCGATGTGATGACCATCGAGGCGGGGGAGCCGCTCGGCGAGAACTCGGGATAGCTGCCGGAGTGTGGGTCGAGGAACCAGCTCGGTATCAATAACAGCGTCTCGTTCCCGAAGAGTTATTATCTGCTTCTCTTTCAAAAGGTAACTTTATTATGTTTAGTGTTGAAATTGCTAACATAGCTATGGCACACATTCACCTCGGTGAGGGGTCGTTTCCGCTGTGGGCACTGGTGCTGTGGACTGCCCTCGGCGCCGCCCTGGTCGGCGCAGTCGTCTATCGGGTCCGGAAAGGTGGTATCAAAACACACCAGATCGCGCTTGCCGGCATCGGCGCGGCCGCGAGCTTCGCGATCTTCCAGTTGAACATCCCGGTCTGGGGTGGCATCCACATGAACCTCACCGGGCTCGTCGGGATCCTCGCCGGACCGCTCCTCGGTGTGCTCATCGCGCTCGTGGTCAACATCTTCTCGGCTGCGCTCGGTCACGGTGCCGTCGGCCTCCTCGGCGCGAACACGCTTGTCAACGCCTCCGAAGCGATCGTCGCCTACTACGCGTTCAGGACGCTGCTCCGGATGGACTGGGACGTCTTCCCCGCCAGCGCGAGCGCGGCGACGCTCGGCCTGTCGGCGGGGGCCGTCCTGATGGGTGCGATCATCGTCATCAGCGGGGTGAACGGGAGCGCGCTGCCCCGCGGAGATCTGACGATCGCCGTCGCCGGTCTGGTCGGCCTCAACCTCGGCGTCGCGGTGATCGAGGGCCTCCTGACCGGCTTCGTCGTCCAGTTCCTCGCCTCGGTCCGGCCCGACCTCGTCGGGCTCGCCGACCGCACCGCCAGTGAGGAGTCCGCCGGGGTGACCGCCTGATGCAGCGCTGGAAGCAGTATGGCGGACTCGCCGGTCTGTTCGCGGTCTGTCTCGCTGCCGGGCTCTGGGGCTTCACCTCGACGGGCGGGGCACTCCCCTGGGCCAAGCGCTCGGCACAGGCGCTACAGCGTGGCGTCCAGCAAAGCGGTGGCGCACTCGTCGACCTCGGGCGAGGGATCGTCGTCGCCGGTCCGATCCGCAAGGGCGGGCTGATGCTCGAGTTCGTCGGCGTGGTCGTCCTGCTCACCGTCATCGGAGTCGGCCTGTACGTGTACGCTAACCGCTACCACGGGGTCGACGAGCCGGAACGCACGGCCCGGTCACCGTGACGACGCTCTCGAACCACGTCCCGGACCCGCGGTTGATCACGGCCTACGCCGAGCATCGTCGGGGCCCGCTTCACCGCGTCAACCCGTGGACGAAAGTCGGTGTCGTCGGCGCACTCGTCCTCGCGGTGACGGTCGTCGATAGCCTCGCCGTCCTCGCGGGGGTGTACGCCGCGACGCTCGTGGTCTACGGGATCGCCGGACTTCCGTACGGGCGGCTCGTCTACTGGTACACGCTGCCGTTGCTGTTCATCGCCTCCGTGGCGGGGCCGCTCGCCTTCCTCGAACCGGGAGTACCCATCGGCGGGTCCCTCACCACCCCGATCGGCGAACTCTCGGTCACGTGGGCGGGTGCGACGCTGTTCGGCGAGCTGACCTGCCGGTCGCTGACCGTCGTCACGTTCACGCTGGCCGCGACGATGACCACGCGGTACGCCGACATCGCGTACCTGCTTGGCAGACTTCTCCCTCGACCGATCGACCAGGTTGCCCTCCTCACGTACCGATTCACGTTCGTCATGATCGAAACGCTCGAAGACCTCGTCAAGGGCGTGCTCGCGCGCGGGGCGAGCCTCTCGGAGTTCTGGGCGAACCGGCGGACGTACGCCCGTATCCTCGGGATGACGCTGCTGACGGCGATCGAACGCTCCGAACGGCTGGTCAAGTCGATGGAGGCCCGCGGCTACGAGGGCGACATCACGCTGTACGGCGACGTCTCGCGCCCGCCCGCTCGCGAACTCCTCGCTGTCGTCGCCTGCTACGCGGGCGTCGTCGCCTACGCGCTCGTCGTGGTCTACGAGGTGATCCCGAGATGAGCACCGACCACTCCCGGGAACGAACGCCGCTGATCGACCTCCGATGTGAGGCTCACACCTACCCCGACGGCACCGTCGGGATGCACGACGTCGACTTTTCAGTACACGCCGACGAGGTCCTCGCTCTCGTCGGTGGCAACGGCGCCGGGAAGTCGACGCTCTTGGAGCACCTGAACGCGACGCTGGTACCCGACGAGGGCGAACTCGTCGTCGACGGGACGCCCATCACCGAAGACAACAAGGCTCACGCTCGCCGGGAGGTCGGCTTCGTCTTCCAGGACGCCGACACTCAGCTGGTCGCCCCCACGGTGCTGGACGACGTGCTGTTCGGCCTCCAGAACTACGGCGTATCTGGGGAGGAAGCCGAACGGCGGGCACGGGAGGCACTGGCGACTGTCGACGCCGCGCACCTCGAAGACCGGATCCCACACTACCTCAGCGGCGGCGAAAAACGCCTCGTCGGGCTCGCCGGCGTGCTCGTTTTAGAGCCGAGTGTGATCGTCCTCGACGAACCGCTAGCGGGGCTCGACCCCGAGCGCTCGCGGCTGGTCGCCGACCGGATCCGGGGGATCCACGAAGCGGGAATCAGCGTGGTGCTGTCGACGCACGACCTCGAGTTCGCCGCCAAGATCGCCGACCGAGTCTGCGTGATGGCCGACGGCAACGTCGTCGGGAGCGGGACGCCTCGGGAGGTGTTCTACGACGACGCTCTGCTGGAGCGGGCGAACCTCCACCCGCCAGCTGCAGTCCGCGTGGTCCGGGACGCGGGACTCGATGCGAGTACACGGCCGGTCACGGAAGCCGACCTCGTCTCGCTCCTCTCGGAGGGGGCCGTCGACCCGGGGACGATTCAGGCCGGTTCCCTCGATAACAGCGGACGGAACTGAGAACCGTCCGTACCTCGCGCCGCTCTCTCGGTCCCCGAGACGGTCACCCTGCGATACGCGTGGGTGATCGTCGTGGTCGACCCCGCCCACAGGCCTTCGGATTCTGTACGACGTGCCGCGGTTCCGACTCGGAGCCGTCCTCGCGTGGCCGGTCGTCCCGGACAGCCGGACAGTCCGACGGCCACGCCGTTCGTCGCCTGCCCGCTGGCGCGGTACGAAGTTCACGTGTTGAGTGGTCCGCTCAGTGGTGCTCGTGGATGTGGTCGCGCAGCGAGTCGGTGTCGTCGAACTGTTCGTCGCACTCCGCACACGTGTCGTGGTGGAGCGCGACGTGCTGGGTCACGCCGGCAGCACTCTGGAACTGTGCATCGCAACTGGAGCAGGTGTACGCCATTGCAGTATTAACTCAGGAGTGGTAGTATTAAAATCGTTATTAAAAATGAGCATGTCCGAGTTGCTTCGGAGTATTAATTCGATCGGCCGGCTAACTAACGCGAGTCACGCAGGGGGACGAAACGCCAGGTCCCCGTGAAACGGTCGCCCCTTGTGATTGGAGGGGACGAGCATCTTCGTCGCCTTCGAACGGGTCGTCACCGTAGACCACGTCGCCCGGCACGGCCCAGTACGTCGCCCTGTGTTCGACGAGGTCGCGTGGCGTGCGTCGGATGACCGCGGTGCTCACGGCACCTTCGTGGAGGTCGGTCTGCTTTGCGATCTCACGGGCTTCGAAGGCGCGTCGTGGTCGGCCGCGAGGCAGTCGAGTACCACCTCCTGAACCGACAACTCGGAGAATTCCTCGTCTGTCGCGCTCTCGATGGTTTCGCGGTCGATCGACATCGTGACACGGTCTGTGCCCTCCAGCGGCATCAGTGTAAAATGTGAGTAACGTGACCACTGTACTGCTTCGACGACGAAGGTATTTCGATAGCGATCACCGGTGGGAGCCAGTCCACACCGTCGTGTTTGATGCAGCGTGGGCTTGAGGCCAAGAGACGACGGTAGGCTGGGATGGACGTTCGCTCGGTACAGGCGAGTTACTACCCGTTGTTGACCTTCTATCAAAATTTTATACTTGTTTGCTCGTTGCAACGGCTACGATAGTGGGACACTGATCGGAACGAGGATCGACGCGCATCAAAATCTCTCGGGTCGTTCTCTGTGACGAGAGCCGTCTTTGGTATTCGCCCTCCGTCGGTCTCATCGCGTCCACCAAGCGGCGTGCCGAAGAGGTCAGAAATGCATGAAATATTCTGGGTACGGTATAAATGCGTTATACCGTTAAGCTAGAAACCAATGCTGTCACGGATGTTCTATTCGTCTGTATGCCTCAGAGAAACCATGCCGATGATCAAGCCAGAGCTACTGAATCGAAATTTTACCCCCCCGCCGGGTCCGACCCGTCGTTCGTAGCCAGTCGGTTGGAGTGGCTCTGGGCGACGCTGTTCAACCACGGCATCGAGACAGCGACGTAACTGCGAACGACTGCATTAAAACGGTCGGCTCAGGGGTAGATTCAGTACTTCACGAAGCCGGTTAGTTGAGACGTCTGCTTGCGGAAGGTGTGCTTAGAACCCAGCAAGCAGACAGTAGACTCCATGAGGACCAGATTCTTAACTTCCTCGTCAACACCCTTGACGAGGAAGTTTCGATCACTCTCGGTGAGAACGCTCAGATAACGTCGGAAGAGATCTGTGAGGTCCTCGTCGGCGCGTGCGCCGACGGGACCTCAATCTCGACACTTTGTGAGAATAGTGCTAACTCCCCTCGTGCCAACGCCGTCCTCTATCATCTTCGGACGAAGTTCGAGCTGGAACAGCTCGAACGAGTCGGAAACACACTCCTCCAGCGAGATATTCTCGATGCCCTTCCCAAGCAGGTGGAGGTCGTCGCTGACCTCCACCTGCGTCCCTACTACGGTGACGAAGACGGCACAGAGGGCCTCTACCACTCGGAAGCCAAGCGTGGAACAACCGCATTCCACGCGTACGCGACGCTGTACGCACGCGTGAAGAACAAACGCTACACGCTGGCGGTGCGCCGTCTTGTCGACGGCGACACCGCCAGCAGCGTCCTCGCCGAGTTTCTCGGTATCCTTGACGGCCTTGACCTCGGCGTCAAGGCCGTCTACCTCGATCGAGAATTCTACGACAGCAAGTGTCTCACGCTGCTGCAGGCGCACAACCACGCGTACGTCATCCCGATTATCCGGTGGGGTCAGTCGATCAAGCAAGAACTCTCCGAGGGCTGGAGTCGCGTGATTCACCACGACATGACGGCGAAACTCGACGGTCACAGCTGGACCGTCGAGTTTCCCGTCTACATCGACTGTACCTACCAGAACGGACGATACGACGAACATGGCGTGGCGCGTCACGGCTACGCCGCTGACGCGCCGTTCATCAATTCTCCTCGCGACGCTCGATACCACTACGCGAAACGCTTCGGTATCGAGGCCAGCTACCGACTCTCCGAGCAAACGATTGCGACGACTACGACACAGGATCCGGCGGTACGGCTGCTGTACGTCGTAGTGAGTTTGCTGTTACAGAACGTGTGGCGGTATCTGCACTGGGAGTATGTGGCGACGCCCCGCCGAGGCGGGCGTCGCCTCTGGGAGTGGTCGTATAAGGAGTTCACCAACATGATCCGACGGGCAGCGTGGACGGCCCTCGCGACGCGTCGGGCCGTCCCCGCAAACCGACCGCCGGACGACCGGTTCGTCCGGTAACGACCGATCGAGTACGCCCCTGCGGTGAGTGGCAAGGCTGTCGCGTCGGCGGCGGATCGCCGCCGACAGCGACGATCTTCTCTTGATCTTCCGGTGACCCCCTCGTCAAGATCGATAGTGGAGTCGATTCGACACGGAACTTAAGCTTCAGAGGTGGTTAGCCGAGGAAGTTTCGTGAAGTACTGAGATTGTGCTCAGTTCTGATCGGTCTCCGGTCTGACCGACACACACGAGAAGCAAGTATTTGAACAGCGTCCCCGTATTCAGAAACCGTGACCAATCGACTCGATTAAGTCACCACACAGCCATCAGTACGACCCCAGTGGCGAGCACGGCAGTGTAGATTTTCGCCAAGCATCTCAAGAAAAATCAATTGTAAAATTTTGCATGCTGAAAACTATCATACAACAAAATAATGACCGATATTAGAGCGGTCGTCAGAGTCGAACATCCCGATATCGTCCTCACGAAGACCGTCCGTCACGACCGAAGTTCGAGAGTCAAGTCGGTGTCAGAGGCAGGAACTGACCCAACATCGGGAAAGTTTTTCTATCACATAGAGTCGTCTGATTTCTTCCAGTTCGAAGAAGGATTACGGAAAGATAACACCATTAGCGAATTCGAACGAGTTATCGAAGCGAGAGACGAGGAGGCGATCTATAGCTTCGAGTACACGGACGAAGCGAAGATCCTCTCACCAGTCATCTCGGCCGCGAACGGTGTCATACTCAACATGGAGAACGAAGGAAACGCTTGGGTCATAACAGTGTGGATGCCCGAGCGAACGGATCTGGCCCATCTCTGGGACTATGCACAACAGAATCACATTGATATCGATCTACTGCGCGTGAACGAATACGCTAGTTTAGGCAATACGGACGCCGGGTTAACCGATAGCCAACGAGAAGCGCTCCTCCTCGCAGTCGAATCAGGGTATTTCGAAGAACCACGGGACGCGACACTCAGCGAGGTCGCCGCTGAGCTGGATATCTCTCAGCCTGCAGCCAGTGGTCTCCTTCGGCGTGGAATCAAGCGGCTCATCGTATCATCCCTGATGGATGACCGTGAAAAGGCAAACGAATGAGTTCTCACTGTAGGTTCCGGGATACTGTGAGATCGTATTTAGCTGTAATTGAGGGCGCTAAGCCCCCTTCCTCAGCGAGCGTCGAAGACGCGAGCAGGGAGGGGATACAGCACCCGCACGAGTTGTTTGCACGTTCTCCGCCACATTTACTACCCACGCGGTCAAGCCGGGTCGTGCGATGCTCACCACGTCTCCGGCGGTGTTCAAGCGCGACAAGAAGCGCGCACCATCGGTTGTGGCCGAGTATCCATCCGGTAGGAGTGGGACACTCCGAACCACCCGTGAAGGGAAGTCGCCTGCGGAGTCTGGAGCCGCTGTGTCCACGTCGGATGCAAGCTCTGACACAGACACAGGAAGCCCCACCCTCAACAAGCGAGGGGCGAGTAGCCCCGAGCGCGGTAGGGTGGGGTAGTTCACTTGCTTTCGTCGGGGTTCCACGTACACGCGTTCCCCGTCGTCAGGCTGTTTTCCTCGATGTATGCGGAGAGACACGCATAGTTACAGAAGTACTCGGGTGAGCCGCAGTCGTTGTCACAGTCACGGACACAGATCGGGTCGTGATCGAAAATATGCGACTTACAGTACGCACACAGTTCGTCTGCGTCGGGGGTTGCGACAGCTGTAGACATATTTGTAGTAGAGAGAGTGCCACTGAAAGCGTTTCGTGAGATATGGATTATCTCGCGACCGACTCGCGCCCTGTACTCACCTATGGAAATTCTGCTGGCCGAACAAACCACGGCTGGCGTAATAACGATTCGGACCACCTCGACGATTCCGGCGCCGAGTTCGTAAAACTGGCAGACGGTGAGACGATGGCTCGCTGTCCAACGGGCAGGCGGGGAACGTGAATAGAGAGAGCTGTCGCTCCCGCTGGCTCCGACCGGCCACTGAGGGCCGCCCGGCGGCCCTCAGGTCCTCAGCTACTCACGCCGGGTGGATCGTACGCCTCCTCTCGGTCGAGCATGTAGTACATCGACACGAGTAGTTTCCGTGCCGTTGCGACGATCGCCTTCTTCGAATTCATCCGACTGTTCAGCCGGTGGAAGAACCGGCTCAGATACTCATCTTTACTGGTGTACACCGCTGTGTACGCACTCTGAACCAGGATCCACCGAACCCGTCCAGAGCCGCGTTTCGAGATACCTCCCTCGATCCGCGAGTCGCCCGACTCGCGGATCGTCGGGTTCAGTCCCATGTAACTCACGACCTCCTTGTGACTGTCGAACCGATCGACTTCTCCAAGCTCCGCGTAAATCAGCAACGCGGAGTAGTAGCTGACACCGGGGATGGTCATCAGCAGCTGGGTCTCGGTCAGAGACCCAGCGCGCTCCTCAATCGCCGCTTCGAGCTGTGATATTTTCTCGCTCAGCGTCTTGATCACGTCGAGGTACGACTCCAACAACGCGTCCCACGGTGACGGGAGCGAGAGTTCCCGGAGGAACTCTCGTCCCTTCACGCTCAGTGGCTTCACCTCCCGGGTGATGCCATTGTCGGCGAGCAAGCCGTGGATCTTGTTGGCGAACTTGGTCCGGTCTTCGATTAGGGTCTGTCGCCCGCGCACGAGTGCGCGGGCTTCCCTGATCTCGTCGGTGGGAACGTAACTCTCCGGAACGGAGTTGAGCCGAAGCAGTCGCGCGAGTTCTTTGGCATCGACGCGATCAGTCTTCTTGTCCGACTGAGCGATGAGCGTCAGTTTGCCCGGATGAGCGACGGTCACGTCCAAGTACTCCGCGAGAGTATCGTAGACGTGGTAGTAATTGCTGGTCGCCTCGATCACCGCACGGGAACCAGCGTAGCGTCGAGCGAGGTCGTCGAGGTTCGCGTTCTCGACGCGAACCTCTTCGACGGGTTCGCCTTCGCTGTCGATTACTGCCACCTGTGCGTACCGCTTGTGTAAGTCGATTCCGAGGTACATGATCTGTTCCTCCGGGACACCGGTGCGTGAATCAGAAACTCACCTATGCGGGCTTTCCCGGATGCCGCGGGGCGCGGCATCCGGGCTGGTGCGCCCATAACTCGGCTTCTTTCGCACTCGGACCAGTCAGCACCACGTGCTCTGCTGCACGGAATACAGCTCGGTCTCTTGCGTCCCATAGTTGATTCACGCTCCGCTGGGATAGCAGAATTTCCATCGAGTCAGCACTGTTCGCTCTACTCACCTAACGACGGACAGCAGTGACGACTGTACGTCCGCACATCCTACTCAGCGGTTGATTCAGCGAACACCGTCTAATACGAAAGACGAGGGGTGCCAGGTCGATTCTCTCAGGCATCCCCGTGTTGTTTGGACGCGCGAGATAGCCGGAGTTGTTCAGCTCGATACCCTGTTGTCCCGTGGACGGTTCGGCGAACAGCACACGATAGCCGAACCCACTGATTTCAGTCCAAGTAGCGCCTCACTCGGTTTCAGCCCAGACTCGAACGTTCTCACGGGCGATCTCTTCGAGACGAGCGACGCGGTGTCTACGTCCAGCCATCCAGAGGAAGCTCTCACAATAACCCTCGTCACGCGATTCGATGGGCCCTCTGGGGTTCGAACCGATACCAGACGTGCTCACTCACTGCGTTCGCTGCGCGCGACTGGCAGGGTTCGAACTCCAGCGGTGCGGGGTTCGCTTCTCGCGTCCGCTCGCAGCAGAATTCATGGGCCCTATGGGGTTCGAACCCATGACCACCCGGTTATGAGCCGAGCGCTCTAACCACTGAGCTAAGGGCCCGTACCACGGGGAAGCAGGCCGCTCGTCTTAGAACTAGCGACTCGTCGGTCGACGGCCGTGGACGGCGACCGTGTGATCGCCACACGGACGAACGAGAGTCGTCGCGACTCGGCGGCGGGAAAGAGAACAGCGCCATCGCCAGGACTCGAACCTGGGACCACCTCGTTAACAGCGAGGCGCTCTACCAGCTGAGCTACGATGGCCTGCGTGGGTGAAACGCACTCTCACGTACCCGAGGTGATTTGATAGGGCTTTCGTTTTCGCCCGCCTGCGGCACGACGGCACACACTCGTGTGGATCGACACGCTTTCGCGCTCCGGTGGACAAACGACGACGATGAGCGAACTCGAGGCCGTCGTCGCCGCCGTGGACGAGGAGGTCAGGCCCGACGCGGCCGAGCGGGCGCGCCTGGAGCGGGCGGTCGAAGCGCTGCGCGAGCGTGTCGAACGCGCCCTCGCGGCGGGTGACGTCCCCGGCGAGATCGCGGAACA
Source organism: Salinigranum marinum (assembly GCF_024228675.1). NCBI lineage: Archaea > Methanobacteriati > Methanobacteriota > Halobacteria > Halobacteriales > Haloferacaceae > Salinigranum > Salinigranum marinum. Next base: position 2,583,573 of record NZ_CP100461.1, read on the forward strand.
GGTCGACACCATCCAAGTCGGTTCGACTGCCCGGGGAACGTGGCTCTCGGGCGACCGCGACATCGACCTGTTCGTCCGGTTCCCGGCCGACCTCGACCGCGCGGAACTCGAACGGTACGGGCTCGCGATCGGGCGAGCGGTGCTCCCGGACGGTCACGAGGAGTACGCCGAACACCCGTACGTCACCGGCGCGTTCGACGGCTTCGACGTCGACCTCGTCCCGTGTTACGACGTCGACAGCGCCGCCGAGACGCGGTCGGCCGTCGACCGCACCCCGTTTCACAACGCCTACCTGACCGAGCGGATCGGCGACCGACTGGCCCGCGACGTGCGGGTGTTCAAGCGCTTTCTCAAAGGGATCGGCGCGTACGGCTCGGACCTGCGAACGAGAGGGTTCTCGGGCTACCTCTCCGAACTGCTCGTTCTCGTGTACGACGGCGTCGTTCCCCTCCTGCGAGCGGCCGGTGGCTGGCACCCGCCGGTCGCCTTCGACCCCGAAGAACACGGCACTCGCGAGCACGACGATCCGCTCGTCGTCGTCGACCCGACCGACCCCGCGCGGAACGTCGCCGCCGTCTGCTCGGCCGCGAACGTCGCCCGGCTGCAACACTACGCCCGGGAACTCGTCGACGACCCACGGACGGACCTCTTCGTTCCGTCGGACCCGGAGCCGCTCACCGAACGCGCGGTCCGTGACCACCTCGACCGCCGGGGGACGGCCGCCGTCGCGATCCGGTTCGACGCGCCCGGGATCGTCGACGACCAGCTCTATCCCCAGTTGGAGAAGTCCCGCACGGGGATCGCGGGCGATCTCGACCGCCGCGGCTTCGGCGTCCTCCGGAGCACGGTGTTCGCCGCCGACCACGCCGTCCTCCTCTTCGAGCTCGTGACGGGAGCGCTACCGGCGGTGGAGCGTCACGAGGGGCCGCCGGTCCACGTCCGCGCCCACGCCGAAGGCTTCTTGGACGCCTACGTCGACGACGGGGAGGCGTACGGTCCGTTCATCGCCGAGGATCGGTACGTGGTCGAGCGACCGCGGGAGTGGACCGACGCGCGCGCCCTGCTGGAGAGCGACGCGCTGTTCGACGTCGCGCTCGGCACGCGCGTGGAGTCGACGCTCCGCGAGGAGGGGTACGAGGTGCTCGTCGGTGACGAGATCGAGCGCCTGACCGGGGAGTTCGGCGCGGAGCTGGCCCGGTACTTTTCGCCGCGCCCCTAATCCAGGTCGAGCGCGTCGCGGACGTCGTCGACGAGGAGCTGCGTCTTCTCGTTCGGCCCCTCGTCGGGCTCGATCGGCTTGCGGCCGTCGAAGGTCTCGTGGACGGTGGCCACGCCGTCGGAGAGCGTGTCGAGGCCGTAGCCGCCTTCGAGGACGAACGCGAGGCCCGCGTCGGTCGCGTCGGCGATGTCGCGGACCCGGTCGGAGAGGACCGCGTACCCCTCGGTCGAGACGCGCATCCGCGAGATGGGGTCGTGGCGGTGGGCGTCGAAGCCGGCGCTGACGATGAGCACGTCGGGGTCGAACCGTTCGAGGGCGGGCGCGAGCGTCTCGTCGACCGCGTAACAGTAGTCGCCGTCGCCCGCGCCGGCGGCGAGCGGGACGTTGAGGTTCGTTCCCTCCGCGTCGCCCGCGCCCGTCTCGGCGACCTGCCCGGAGCCCGGGTAGAGGCCGTCCTCGTGGAAGGAGGCGTAGAAGACGTCCGCGCGGTGGTAGAAGATGTCCTGGGTCCCGTTGCCGTGGTGGACGTCCCAGTCGAAGATCGCGACGCGGTCGGCCTCCTCGGCGTCGATGAGCGTCTGGGCGGCGACCGCGGCGTTGTTGACGAAACAAAAGCCCATCGCGTCGTCCGCCACGGCGTGGTGTCCCGGCGGACGACCGAGCGCGAACGGCGTCTCGCGGCCGTCGGCACCCGCGACCGCCTCACGCGCGGCCCACTCGGCGAGGCCGGCGCTCGCGAGCGTCGCGTCCCACGTCGCCCCGCTGGCGACCGTGTCGGGATCCCAGTTGCCGCCGCCGGTCTCACAGAACTGCTTGATCTCGGTGACGTAAGTGGAGTCGTGGACCGCCTCGACGCGTTCCTGTGCGACCGGCTCGGCCTCGACGTACTCCACGCCGTGCCGTTTGGCGAGGGCGCGGCGGATCGCCCGCAGGCGGTCGGGCGTCTCGGGGTGGCGCGGACCCGTGTCGTGTTCGAGACAGGTCTCGCTGTAGCCGAACTGCATGGCTACGCGAAGAGGGCGAAGTAGGTCTCGATGTCCTCCGCCTGGATGGTCCGCCGGTCGGCGTGGCGCGCGAGGGTCGCCGCCGCGCTCGCGACGTTGTCGGCGTAGTCCTCCAGCACGTCGGCGAGAGCGATGCGCGCTTCCATCGATACCCGGTAGCGGTCGTCGATGCGGAGCCGGGCGATGCGGTCGACGGGCGCGACGGGGAGTTCGAGCGCTCCCCGATTGACGACCTGCTCGACGTCGAAGTCGGCGGCCATCAACGTCTTCCGCCCGTCGGCGGTCGCACGGTTGGCCGCATCGACGGCCAGCGCCGACCCGTGGGCCTGGATGCGCCGAGCGAGTTCTTCGGCGGCGTCGGCGCTCACCCGGAGCTCATCCGCGTTGCGTCGGATGATGGAGTCGACTGGGGCGAACGGGAGCTCGACACTCATACACAATTATCCGGTTTAGCCGCCGTATAATCCTTTCCGTCGGGAACCGAACGACGAGTCGACGCGCTTCAGAGGACCTCCTCGGCGTCGATGCGCCCGTCACGGACCCGGCCGCGGACGGTCACCTCCTCGCCGAGGCGGAGGCTGGCGTCGGTTTCGACGCTGTACGTCTCCGTGCCGTTGTCGAGAACCACCGGGCTTCCGGCCTGGACGACCGTGCCGGTGAACTCGACTTCGTCCGCGTCCTCGCCGCCGGTGCCGTCGCTCGTTTCGCTCCCGGAAGTCGTCGACGAGGCGTCGGACGAGGACGAGGGAGACCCAGCAGACGACGAGTCGAACGAGGAGAGACTGCCCTGCCCGTCGGCGTCACCCCGCGACGCCGACGCGGGTGCGGCCGTCGCGTCGGCCTCGTGTGTCGGTGCGTTCTCGGGGCGCTCGTCGAGGACGGAGACGGTCGAGCGCCAGTTGACCGAACACTCGAGCGCGTCCTGCCACCCGTCTTTTACCTGCACGTCGGTGAATACGGCGTACTGGCCGAGGTCGATCTCCGTGTCGGCTTTGTCACCCCAGAGCGCGACGCGGATGTCGCCGGTGTCGTCTTTCACTCTCACGTTTCGGACCTGCCCCTGGGAGCCGTCGTCGCGGTCGAACGTCCGTTTCTCGTCGAGTTCGATGACGCCGCCGGCGACGTCGGCCGTCTGGCCGATCTCCAGCGCGGCGATGGCGTCCGTCTCGGGGACGTACTCGATCGATTCGTCGATTGGCTCGACCGATCCGCGGTCACCGACGTGGAGTTCGAGGTCGCCGTCGCGCTCGCGGACGTAGCCGTCGACGATCTCGACCGATTCCCCCTCGGAGAACTCGTCGGCGAGGTCGGCTCGGTCGTCCCAGAGCGTGATCCGTACTCGCCCCGTCGGGTCGCCGAGGACGAGGTTCGCGACCCTGCCTTCGGAGCCGTCGTCGCGGTCGAACGTCCGGACCGAGTCGGTTGCGAGCACTCTGCCCCGGAGGTTCACGTCCGAGAGGCCGAGCGAGAGGTCCTCGACGCGGTAGGTGTCGAGCACCTGGACGTCGACTTCGGCGTCGTCGGGCTCGACGCGGTCGACGTTGACTTCGACGCCGTTGTACCCCTCCTTGGGTCGACCGGCGATCCGGAGTACCTGGCCGACTTCCAGCTCCTCGACCGCGGCTTCGGCCGCCTCGTCCCACAACGCGGCCCTGATCCGCCCCGTCTCGTCGGCGACTTCGACGTTGATCACCTTGCCGTCCTCGTCCTCGCCGTCTCGCTCGAACGTCCGTACCTCGCCGATGCTGACGACCTTGGCGACGAACTTCACCTCGTCCATTCCGGGTTCGATGTCCGCGATCCCCGACACCTCTCCGCCGGCGTCAGCCAGTTCGTGGGCGACGAGCATCGCCGCGGTCTCCTCGTCCGCGAGGCCGCCCATCTGTTCGACTTTCTCGTGGACGGCGGCCTCGAACGCCTCGAAGTCGACGTCGGGCGCGACGTCTTCGTAGACATCCTCGATGACACCCATAATCTGTTCACGACCAGGGTAGAGCCGCGCTTAAGGCTTGTCTTTGGCTCCGTAGAACGGCAACGATAGCCCTCACGCCTCTCGATTTCGACTGTTTCGGTCGTATCGACATCGCACGGAGTGGGGAGCGGCTTCGTACAAGAACGTACGCACGTCCGAGCGGCGACGGGCGGGCGGCGAGCCGTCCCGTCGTCCGCGGCGGACACGGTCGATGGCCGGCGGCCCCGCCACGCACTAGTCGTGCCGCCGGCGGGCCACCTCGCGCCGACCGTCGACGTCGTCGTGGACGACGCGCACGACGCCCGGGACCATCCCGTCCATCGCGACCCGGACCTCGTAGCCGAGGGGTAACAGTGCCTCGGTACACGCCTGGTCCGGGTCGCGCTCGACCACGCTGGCGACGACGACGGTGAGGAGGTCCCCCTCAGGTGTGTACGAGACGTCGTCGAGGACGGCGACGGCACAGCCGTTGCGGCCGTGGGCACACCCGGTGACGGTCACACCCGCGTCGTCGAACCGGACGGTGGCCGTCCCGGGGCTGTCGCACCGACCCGTGCTGACGAGCGAGGTTTCGGTGAACCGTGGGTGTGTCCCGCCGCCGCTCGGGCCCCCATCGCCATCGCCCGGCCCGTCTGGTTGGCTGTCTGTGCCACCACCGCTACCGTCGGTGTCGCTCCCGCCTCCGTCGCTTCCACCGGATCCACCGGTTCCGTCACCGGCGGTGGGCGGCCCGCCACCGAGACAGCCGGCGATCGCCGCCACGAAGGCGACTCCGAGGCCGGAGAGGAGCGTCCGTCTGTGCATGTGCACTGAATAGCGACGGGATCACGTAGACGTTGGCTATGAACAAGTGGTCGTTTGTCTCACGCCGCATGGGACGCAGTGCCGTCGGCCGGGGGAACCGTAACCGTCTTAAGTCGGACGGGGCTGTCTATAGATGAGTCCTGGTAGGGTAGTGGACTATCCTCTTGGCTTGCGGAGCCAGGGACCGGAGTTCAAATCTCCGTCAGGACGCTCACATTTGTTCGCGACCTGACGTGCTTCACGCTCGCGATACTCGCGTGAGACTCCGTCAGGACGTTTCTGCGAGGCACTACACGACGAGCGGAGGCGAGGAGTCTCTGCCTCGCGAAACTCTTACCACGGAGACGTGAGCAGGCGAGACGTACGAAGTGAGTCTCGGCGGGTTCAAATCTCCGTCAGGACGCTCACATTTGTCACCGGAAGCGGAGCTTCCAGTTTCCAGCGGGACCTTCGGTCCCGCGCTGTTCGCGACCTGACGTGCCTCACGCTCGCTTCGTCACCGGCGGCGTCGCCGCCGGGTGCAAGCGGAACCATCGGTTCCGCCCTGCTCGCGTGAGACTCCGTCAGGACGCTACGTTTTGCAGTCGCTACGTGAGGAACGATCGCTGTCGTCCGCACCGACCGTGTCGACTCTAGCGAGGAGACACGTCCGCGAACGGCGACTGTGCAGACGACTGCGGGAGGCGGGGACCGCCCAATCACTCCTCGTCGTACGGGTCGTCGGGCGCGTCGGGGTCGTCCGGGACCCGGTGGCGAGACGGGCGCAGTCGAGCGGGGTTCCGCGCCGGCGACGGCTCACCCCGTTGTCGGGCGATCCACGTCTCGTGACAGTCCGGACAGTAGTTGCCTTTGTACGTGCTCGTGAAGAGGTAGCGGGTCCCGCAGTCGATACAGACGCAGTCGCCGACCGTCTGTCGGCGGCCGCGTCGGTTGTTGTGTGCTACCACAACACGAGGAAGCGACGCACACACATAAGTATATCCGCCGCAGGAACTCAGGAGATACTAGGTACCACGATGTCGGATCTGCAGGCCGCGGTCGCCGCCGGCGTCGCCGTCTACAACGCGGGCGAACACCACGCGGCACACGACGCATGGGAGGACGAGTGGCTCGCGCTCGAGTCCGACACTGACGACGAGCGCTTGCTGCACGGACTGATCCAGTTCACCGCCGCGGTGTACCACAGCCGGCGGCGGAACTGGAGCGGCGCGCGGAAGCTGTCGCGCTCGGCGACGGGATATCTCGACGGACTCGGGCCGGAACACCGCGGCGTCGGCCTCACGACCGTCCGCGAGTATCTCCGCCGCCTCGGCGCGGACCCCGAGCACGCCGAGCGAGCGCGACCGCCGGCGCTCCGCTACCGCGGCCGCGACCTGGCTCCCTCCGCGCTCGATCTCGACGCCCTGGCCGTCGCCGCCGGGGTGATCACCGAGGAGTACGGCTACGACGAGGCAGTCGTCGACCGCGCGGTCGGCTACGCCCGCGAGGAAGCGGGAACCGCCCGGTCGCGGTTCAGGGCGCTCGTGGTCGACTTCGTGGGCGAGACCGAACGGCGAGGACTGGTATACGACCGTCTCCGGGACCACGTGCGGCGGCGGCGGCGCGAGGAGACGGACGTCGACGGCCTGTTCGAGTGATCCCGGCTTCGACCGCGACGGTCACTCGGGCGTCGGGTTCTTCGGCGTGCCGTCCTCGTGGTACTCCGCGGAGTTGTCCTGCGGATCGTACCCCAGCACGTCCTTCGCGCGCCGGATCGAGTAGTACTTCCGGTCGTTGTCGGAGATGCCGTAGACGATCTCGAACGCGTAGTCGGCCTGGAGACAGCGGTCGAACAGGTGCGCGCAGTCGCGGTACGAGAGCCACATCGCCTGCCCGCGTTCGTAGTTGCGCGGCGGATGCCCCCGGGTGAGGTTGCCGATGCGGACGCAGACGACGCTCATCCCGGACTCGTCGTGGTAGTACCGACCCAGGGTCTCACCGGCGGCTTTCGAGACGCCGTAGAGGTTGCCCGGCCGGGGGAGTTCGCTCCCGTCGAGACGGAACTCGTCTTCGACCCGGTACATGTTGGGCGTCCGCTCTTCGGTCTCGTACGCGCCGACCGCGTGGTTCGAGGAGGCGAACGCGAACCTCTCGACGCCGGCCCCGGCCGCCGCCTCCAGCATTGTCTGGGTGCCGTCGATGTTGTTCCGGAGGACGGAGTCCCAGGGCGCTTCCGGGCGGGGATCACCGGCGAGGTGGACGACCGCGCCGACGCCGTCGACGGCGTTTCTGACGGCGTAGTCGTCGGTGACGTCGGCGATGTAGACGGCGGATTCCGGCACGTTTTCGGGGATCTTGTCGCTCGACAGGGGTTCGCGATCGAGGAGTCGCCAGTCGTAGCGGTCGCCGAGGTGGCCTAGGATGGCCTGCCCGACGCGGCCGCCCGCCCCCGTCAAGAGAACCGGCTTGTCCATTCGAGTTGTGCTTGCGCGTGGGGGGTGTAAGTAAGATACGGTTCGAACGGGGTCTGGACCGCTGTCACGTCTCGCTCGCAGACGTGCGCGACCGGTCGGGCCCCGACGCGGCCGGCCGGCGGACCGTGGATCGCGACCGCGGACCTGTGGACTCTTGTACGACGGTCCCCTCCCCGTGTGCATGCCCACCGACGCCGAGCAGGCCTGCTTCGAGGCCGGCATCAAGTTCGGATCGCTCTATCACCAGTTCGCCGGCACGCCGGTGTCGACCGCGAGCGCTCGGAGCCTCGAACGCGCGATGGAGGAGGCGATCGAGAACCAGCCGCACTGTGCGTCGGTCTCGGTCGACATCCTCGACGATCGCGTCGACGCCGCCATCGACCACGAGAACGGCTACACGGAGCTTACGGGGAGCCTGATGGAGGTGGAGATGCGGATCGAGTACCGGGAGCGAGTCGTCCGAACCCGGATGGAGATGGACGAGGGCTACCCGCTGATGAAGCTCGTCGCCGTCGAGTGAGCGGACCGACGCCGGAGACGGTCGAGCCAGGCGTCGACGGGTCGATCTTCACTTTCACTTCGCGGCAGGTGTTTAACTCGAACGGGGGCGAAAACGGGGTATGAGTAGTCAGGCCACACTCGGTGACGACGAGCTGTTCGGCGAGGCAGCGGCAGAGATGCGCACTGACGTCGAGGACCACCTTGAGGCGGCCCGAGCGGAGCTCCCCGAGCCCGACGAGGTGTGGGAGACCGACGCCGACAACGTCCTCGGCGTGCTCAACGGGCTGAAGTCGTCGCTCGACGTCGGCGACGCCGCCGATGAACTCCGGCAGGCGAAGAAGTGGTACGTCATCGGCTCCCGCGCCGAGGCGTTCGAGGACGCCGAGGACCTGGAAGCCGAGATCACGGAACTCCAGGAACTCGTCGAGACGATCACCGAGGCGCGCGAGCAGGTGGGGGAGCTGACCGGGACGATGCCCCAGCTGCGGGGGGCGCTCCAGGACGCGGCCGACGACGAAGAGGAAAAAAAAGAAGAAGAGGAAGAAGAGTAAGACGACGGTTCGGCACGCGAACGGATCGCCGACCGCGAACCGCCGTGCTGCTCAGTCGTCGCCGTCGACCTCGACACGAGCCCCCCGGCCGCGTGCCCGCTCGACGAATTCCTCCGGGAGGTCGTCGATCTCCCCCGCCTGAACCCCCCAGAGGTGTGCGTAGAGACCCGCTTCTGCGATGAGTTCCTCGTGCGTGCCGCGTTCGACGATCCGGCCGTCCTCGACGACGACGATCTGGTCGGCGTCCTTGATCGTCGAGAGCCGGTGGGCGATGGCGAACGTCGTCCGCTCTTCGGTCAGGGAGTCGAGCGAGCGCTGGATGAGCATCTCGGTCTCGGTGTCCACGTCCGAGGTCGCCTCGTCGAGCACGAGGATCTCGGGGTCGCGGAGGACGGCCCGGGCGATGGCGACCCGCTGGCGCTGGCCCCCGGAGAGTTTGACGCCGCGCTCGCCCACCATCGTGTCGTAGCCGTCCGGGAGGTTCCGGACGAACTCGTGTGCCTCCGCCGCTTTGGCCGCTTCGACGATCTCGTCGTCCGAGGCGTCGAACGTCCCGTAGGCGATGTTCTCTTTGACTGTTCCATGAAAGAGGAACGTGTCCTGGCTGACGTAGCCCATCGCCCGTCTGAGGCTCGACACGGAGACGTCGCGGAGGTCCTGCCCGTCGATCTCGATCGAGCCGTCGTCGACATCGTACAGTCGGAGCAGGAGACGGAGGAGCGTCGACTTGCCCGCCCCCGTGGGGCCGACGAGCGCGACCGTGTCGCCGCCGTCGACGGTGAAGGAGACGTCTTCGACCACGGGCGTCTCCTCGCTGTCGTAGCCGAACGTGACGCTGTCGTACGCGACCCTCCCATCGGAGACCGCGAGGTCGGGGGCCTCGTCGACCTCGGGGATGCGTGCGGGTTCGTCCATGAGGCCGAAAACGCGCTCGGCACTGGCGTACGCGCGCTGATACATGTTGATGATCTGTCCGAACTGCGCGAGCGGCCAGACGAACCGCTGGGTGAAGAGGACGAAGATGACGAAGTCGCCCGGCGAGAGCGTGCCGGTGAAGAGCCACGGACCCGTCCCCCGGAAGACCCAGAGGCCGCCGACGGTGAAGGTGAGGAGGAACCCGATCCCGGCGAGGACGCGCAGGGCGGGGAAGAAGACGATCCGCGTCTCGATGGCGTCCCAGTTGGCGTCGTAGTAGTCGAGCGAGACGTCCTCGACCCGGTCGGCCTCGTACGACTCGGTGTTGGCGGCCTTGATCACCGAGATCCCCCCGAGGTTGTTCTCCAGCCGGGAGTTCACGGTCCCCACGGCCGAGCGGACGGCGGCGTACTTCGGCTGGATCGTCTTGATGAAGTAGTACGTGAAGACGGCGATGAGCGGGACGGGGACGAGCGCGACGACCGCGAGTTGGGGGTTGAGCCAGAAGAGGACGCCCGCGATCCCGAGCACCATGATCCCCAGCCGGAACGCCGAGTTCATCCCGTCGTTGAGGAAGCTCTCCAGCCTGTTGACGTCGTTCGAGAGGATCGACATCATCTCGCCGGTCTGCTTGTCGGCGAAGAACGTCATGTTCAGGCGCTGCATCGACTCGTAGGTGTCGACTCGAACGGCGTGTTGGACGTGCTGGGCGAAGCGGTTCCACCCCCAGTTGCGGACGTAGTGCAACACGGCACCGCCGAAGAAGCCCACTGCCACGAGGCCGATCGTGAACCAGAACTGCGCCTCGTCGCCCCCCGGGATCCACGCGTCGGGGACGAGCGGTAGGGTGTACGCCTTGTTGTCGAAGAAGATGGCGTCGATGGCGACGCCCAGCAGAATAGGCGGGAGGAGGTCGAGCAGCCGAGCGCAGACGCTCGCGGAGAGCCCGAGCGTGAACGACCCCGCCCGCTCGCGGCCGTAGTCGAAGAACAGGCGGCGCATCGGGTTCTGCACGTTGCCGCGCTGCTCTTCGAACGGGTCGTCGTCGTCGAGACCGACGTCCATTACCGCTCGTCAGGGGCCCGCGGCTAAAAGGGTTTCAGCGCCCGCAGGCGCTCGGAGATCAGACGACGCGCGCTTCCACGTCGGGGTCGATACCCGCCTCGCGGAGGTCGAGGCGGACCCGCTCGCGCAACGGGTCGGGGACGGTCTCGCGGCCGACGGGGACCGCGACCTCGCCGTCGCCTTTCACCTTCCAGTAGATAACGCACTCGGAGGGGTCGTAGTACTCGACGCTGTAGTGGTCGCCCGCGCCGCGGTAGTGGACGCGGGCGGCGTACCCCTCGCTCTGCCACCCGTCTTGGGACGCGAGCGCGGCGACGACGTTCGGATCAGCGTCGGCCATTGGCCCGGGCTACGCCCGCCAGCACCAGAGGGTTTTGGTTCGGGTGACGGACGGGGCGTGCGCACTCCCGACGGATCACGTCGCGTGGTCCCTGCACGGTCCCGTTCTCGTCGAGGTCGCGTGCGGCGTTAAGAGGGTGTTAACAGTCGGGGACGGATCCAAACGTGTCACACTGTGGGTGCCGGCCGCGGGGGTAGAAGACAGCTAACTAATCCACCCCGGACCGATTGACCTGCTGACAGCCGGGCCGGCGCCGTGGTCGAACGGGTCACGCCGCCGGCTCACGAGGTACACATGCACTACTCACCATCCCAGTCAGTCCTGTTGCTCTCGCCGTTCGGACCGTTCGTCTCCGGCGTGCGCGAGCAACTGCCGTTCGTCCCCGCGCTCATCGTCGTGGGCGTCGGGGTCGCCGCCGTCCTCGCCGTGGCGTTCAGCGACCGTCCGAAGGTTCGACCCGCGTTCCTCGCCGGCTTCTTCTCGCTACTGATCGTCGTGAACCTCGTCGGCGTGCCGGCCCTCCCGTTCATGCACTGGCACAAGTTCTCGCCCGTCCAGCCGACCGAGACGACGACGTACGACTACCGCGTCGTGACCGCCGACGGCGCGGAGATCCGCTTCGAGGAGCGGGCGCTGACGAACGTCGACGGCGCGTACATGCCGCTCGTCACCGGCGAGATGCGGACGGCCGACGACGACCGGCGGGCCGAACTGAGCGCGTACATGCTCGACCGGGCGCGGATCCACCGCGAGCGGGTCGAGTCGCGGTCGGCCCTCCACTCCCTCCGGTTCCCGCCGCACAGCGTCGGCGAGTGGACCGCGACCGAACTCGACGGCCACGGCGAGTTCGTCGGCCTGCGCACGTACGAACGCACGGTCGTCGTCAGCGACGACGGCCGGTCGCTCGTCTCCGACACCCGGACGCTCGTCTTCGACTACGTGGACGTGGAGTCCGACGGCTCCGTGACGGAGTCGGGGTCGACGGTGTCCGAGTCGGGATCGGAGCCGCCGGTCTCGGCCGCGGCGGTCGGCACGAGTCACACGCAGTGGGTGGTCTGATGATCGTCAACTACGTCCGGAACCCCACCCGCCAGTCGCCGGTCAACCTCGCCGTCGCCCGGGTCGTCCTCGCGGGCTACCTGGTCTGGAAGACGCTCCCGTACGACTGGCTCCTGTTCGTCGCCGCGCCCTTCGCCGGCTTCGAGACGTACCGGTTCGCGATCCCCTCGACCGTCCCCGAGCTCCTCGTCGTCGAGAAGTGGCTTCTCGTCGGCCTACTGTGCCTCTTCGCGGTCGGCTACCGCGTCCGCGTGACGGCGCTCGCCGCCGCGCTCATCGTCGGCCACTTCGCGATCGTCCGCTTTACGCTCAACACCTCCGGCGGGGCGACGGCACTGTTTTTCAGTTCGTGGTACCTGCTGTTCTTCGCACTGTACGCCGGCGACGAGACGGACGGCCTCTCGCTCGATGCGGTGCGCCGGACCGGCGAGCGCTCCATCGACGAACTTCGCGGGGTCCTGAAGACCGACGCGCCGCGGTCGTACGCGATGGCACCGCTTCGATGGTCGCTCCTCGCGTTCGCTATCGTCTACTTCGGGGCCGGCGTCGCGAAGCTGTACATCGGCGGCCCCGCGTGGATGAGACCCGAGAACCTCTCGCGGACGCTCGTCCTCTTCAACGAGGCGTACGGCCACCCGCTCGGCGTCGGGGCGGCGCTCGTCGACTACCCGCTCGTCGTGAGCGCGCTCGCCGTCGGCACGGTCGTCCTCGAAGTGGGACTGCTCGTCGCCGTCGTCGTCGGCCTCCCGCTCTGGCCCGTCGTCGTCGGCCTCCTGGGCATGCACACGGGCGTCGTCGTCCTCATGGGCATGCTCTTCTTCGACGTCGTGCCCATGTTCGCCATGTTCGTCGCGTGGGACCGACTCTACGCCCGCGTGGTGAGCGACGACCAACTCGACCTCGTCTACGACGAGTTCTGTCACTTCTGCTCGCGGAGCCTCTACCCGTTCAAACTGCTCGACGTGAACGGGACCGTTCGCTTTTATTCGCAGTCGGATCTCCCCGCGGTATATCGGGACCGCGACGGCCGCGACGGCGTCGACTTCGACCGCGCGATGTACGCCTTCCGCGACGGCGTCGCTTACGAGGGGTACGATGCCTTCCGACAGCTCCTCCGGCAGTTCACCGTCTTCGCCCCCCTCGTGTGGGCGATGGGTCTCGCGCCCGTGCGAGCCGTCGGTGAGCCGATCTACCGCCGCGTCGCCGACAACCGCGGCCGGTACTTCACCTGCCGGTTCGACTTCGACGAGCCCGTGCCCGAACCGACGCCCGCGGGAGAACAGGACTGAGCCGCGTCAGCCAACCGTGTCGGGGACGACCACGCGGTCACCCGCGTTGAGGCCGGTCTCGTTGGCGGTCCCCAGCGGGAGTTCGAGAACGTACCGCCCGCGCCCCCGGTAGCGCGTGAGATTAGACTCGCTCGTCCCCTCCGGCGGGAGCGTCGCGTGGTGGATCGTCGTGACGGTCCCGTTGGGGGCGACGAAGACGATGTCGAGCGGGAACGCCATGTCGCGCATGACGTAGGCGTACTCCCCCTCGCTGTCGTGGACGAACAGCATCCCCTCGCGCGGGCCGAGCGACTCGGTGGCGGAGAGGCCGAGATACCGCTTTTCGGGCGTGTCGGCGACGCGAACCCTGATCTCGGCGAGTCGCTCCCCGGAGGCGTCGGCGAGTTCGACCGTCGTCCGCTGGTAGTCGTCCCCCTCGGGCGGGTCGACGGTCGCGAGGAGTCCCGACTGGACCACGACGACACCGGCCGTCAGCAGGACGAACAGGGCGGCGACGGCGAGGAGCTGTCGGGTGTCGACGGCCATGTCCGAGGCCAGGAGAGGGAGGTGCGTAAGCGTTCCGTCGGTCGGGGAAATCAGAAACCGTTATTCGGTCGGGTCGTGTTCGTCGGGGTACGGGCTCGTGGTCTAGTTGGTTATGACGCGGCCTTTACAAGGCCGAAATCGGTGGTTCGAATCCGCCCGAGCCCACTTCTCCGCGACCGACCGGCGAGCGGAGCGGGTCGTCCGTGGCGTCTGAGTGGGCGACAAGGATTCGAGTCAGAGAGTGGAGCGAACGGGGTAAGCGGAACGACCGCGGGTCGAATCCGCCCGAGTCCCAACGGCACTCACGCCTCGGCGAGCGTCCCCTCCGCGGGCGCGAAGAAGACCAGCACCACGGGGACCTTCTCGATGTCGACGAGCCGGTGGTCGACCCCGGGTTCGACGACGACGTCACCGGCCGCGACGGGCGATCGCTCCCCGTCGGCCGCGATGGCCGCACGACCGTCGATCACGAGTGCACCTCGTCCTCGCGGTGGGGCTCTGCGGGTCGACGCCGCCCGCGGGGAGGCGGTAGAGGCCGACGCTCAGCGACTCGCGGCGGAGGAGTTCGAGGAGATCCGGGACAGCGGTCAGGTCCGCGGAGGTGAATCGAAGGTGTGGAACTTCGTGGTCCGAGCCGATTGCGGCCGCGCTCGCCGGGAGTGCGACGGCGAGAACCCGGCGAAAACCCCCGACACAATCCGAAATCCTTTTTTCTTCCATCGGCCTCGTTCGATATGCGCCGCCTTAGCTCAGACTGGGAGAGCACTCGACTGAAGATCGAGCTGTCCCCGGTTCAAATCCGGGAGGCGGCATACCCTTCTCGGTTCAAACTCTCGTACGACCTTTAGATATAGCCCTGTCTGCGCGTGGGGGTGGTCGCATTGAGCCGAAAGGCTCACCGAATCGACTGGGAGGGGTTACTCTGGGAAACCCGAGGATACCTCGGTCTGGACGACGACGCACCCGTCCCACTCGATGAACTTCGCGAGACAGCCGAAGCCAACGGTTGGTCCGAGCGGGAGTTTCGCGAAGGTCACAGGAGTACCGACCGGCTGGTGAATATCGGGACGCTCGACGCTCCGCGAGTCGTCCTCGACGACACGACCGCCGATACTGGTGACGAGAAATGCGACACCGAAGCTGATACACCGGGGGTCGACAGTGGGAAACCGGCCACGCGCACGGCCAGTGATGGCGAACTCCCCGAAGACGTCGAACTCGACACGCCGCCCGAAATCGAACCGGGCGTATTCCCCGACGACATGATGGGTGTCGGGCAGTGGCTGACGTGGAAGGCGACCGACGATGGTCGGAAGGTGCCCCGCGCACCATACGAACACCCGGACTGGCCGGACAAGTTCGTCTCGGCCCAAGACTCCGACGTGTGGCGCGATTTCGAGACCGCCGCCGATTGGTGCGACAAGCTCGGCGGCTACGACCTCGCGTTTACCATTCGCAACCGGGGCAAGTATCCCGACGAGCGGTTCGTTCTCGTCGACTACGACGACGCCCGAGACCCCGATACTGGCGAAATACACCCGGTTGTTCGGGAACACATCGAACGGGCGGGCTCCTACTCCGACGTATCGACGTCGGGCACAGGTATTCACATCTTCTGCCAGGGAGAGCTTCCCGAGGGCGTGAAGGCTATTGGGGCGGAACTCCCCGAACACGAACGGTTCCCCGGCGCGGAGATCGAGGTGTACGACTCCGGGCGCTACTCGGCGATGACCGGTGACCACATCGTCGGCACCCCGCGAACCACGCGGGAGTGCCAATCGTTCATCGACGACCTCGCCGACGAGTTCGCGACCGTCGCCGAGGGCACACCCGACCAACTGCTACGTGAACCCGAGCGGTCGAAGGACGACCTCGCCGACGTCGAGACAACCAGCGACATTCAGGACGTGTTCGACGCGATACAGCACACTGGACCGCGAGATATCCGGCTTCACTCGACCGTCACCCACGAACGCGGTGATGGGACCGCATCACTCGATCCCTCGTGGGCACAGTCGAAGTCGGGAACCCGACTCGCGCAAGTCGGTGACGGCTGGGTATACCGGAAGGGCATGTGCGGTCTCGACGCGCTGCAGGTTGTCGCGCTCGAAGAGCGTATCATCACTCGTGTCGACGAGTATCCCACCGGAGAGGACTTCTGGGCGGCCGTCGACGCTCTCCGTCAGCGAGGCGCACACGTTCCCGAGTATGAACCCGAGGAAGGCGAACCAGTATCGGCGCTCCCTCTCGCCCGACTCCTGGCGCTCGATCCGTCCGAGCGCAAGCGGGCTGCGCGAAAGCGTGGTGTCGACTGGCCGACCACCGCCGACGCTCGCGACCGCCTCCGAAACCGTATCTTCCAAGCGATGCGTCATGGTGAGGACGTCGTCATCGACGCGCCGACCGCCCTCGGGAAAACCTACACGGTCGCCACTGAACCGTGGTTGAATCACAGCGACGTCACCGACGATTCCCCAGTCGTGCATTTCTCTGAAACGAGAGAGGCGCGAGATGGCGCGGCTGCGAGTAGTCGGAACACGACCGGCGTCACTGCAGCGACGCTGAAGGGGCGCAAAGAACGGTGTCCTGTCGCCCGTGGCGACCACGACCCAGCCGACGACGAAGACGAGGAAAACCCGGACGTCGTCATCACGATGGATGGGACGCCCGCCTCGGTGTGGTTCGATGCGGTGTGTGACGGTCGAGGCGTTCCGTTCTCGACTGCGCACGCCTACCTTGCCGAGCGGAACGACCAGGGAACCGAGCCACCGTGCTGTGAGGGTGACGCTGAATGTCCGGCCAAGAGCCAGTGGGATGGTGTCCCTCGCGAGGACGAGACCGGTGAGACGACAGTCGACGTGGTCCACGCGACGCACCAGTTCGCGAACGTCCCGAGCCTCGTGCGAAACTGCAACGTGGTCTTCGACGAGCGACCCGACTTCACGCTCGACATCTCGAACGACCGGATTCAGCGCGGCGTGACGGCGTTTCTGAAGGCCGCAGGGACGCCAGCCCGAACGTGGGAGTCGTTCGTCCAGCTCGCCCAGCACTCCGGAAAGGAGACCGACGCGGCGAACGAACGCGACGCGACACAGAGAAAGCTCGACTACCAGCCGAACCGGGAGTGGTATCTTGAGCAGTCGGACGCTCACACCGTCGCGCCGTCTCTCGCTCGTGCCATCTGGTACGCGCTTCGTAACGACCCAGATGCGAACGGTCGACGGTCGGCCACGGTCCCCCACAACCCCCCGCGTCTCGACGGGAGCGTTCACGAGAACGACGGCTGGAATCGCGTGTGGGTGACCGTCATCCTCGACGAGGACAACCGTGTGCGTACTATCCGTGCCGCGCCGGATCTCTCGCTCGCCCGGTGCGTGATCGGCCTTGACGCACACCCCAGTGCCCCGCTGTGGCAGCGGAACACGAGACCCGACATCACCACGGAGCCACTACTCGACGCCAACGAGCGGCGGCTGTGGCGGCGATTCGAGCGCGGGCTGACGGTCGTCCAGGTCGGTGAGGCGACGCGCCCACTCGCGTCGGGCGAGTACTTCGACGAGGGCGGGACTCGTGCTGTACTCGAACACCTGCACGAGACGTACGCCGACGCGTTCCGAACGGTCATCACGGCATCGAGTGTTGAGAGCCGCACCAAACAGTTGCTACGGGAGGTCGGTATCGAGGACGGCGAGACGATGCACTACGGCGAGGAGAAGAGCCGCAACGACTTCGGTGACGAGACGGTCGGTCTCGTGAACGGGAGCATCGATCCCGGCGACGACTACGTGCTCGACTTGCTGGCCGAGTGTGGACTCGACGCTCGGCCCGAGACTGTCGAGACCGACGCAGGCGAAGTGCGACGTGCCCACGGTCGGGAGTTCGTCGGGAGTGATGCCGATGCCGCGCGTGAGATACTCGCGAGCGTTCGCGAGAACCACGTGGCGCAGGCAGCCGGACGCTACGCTCGGAACGCGGACGACCCGACGAACACAGCGACCGTGTTTGTCCGAACCGATGCTATCCCCGACGGTTTCGCCGACCTCCAGGTTCCGGGCGTCGAGTGGGTCGCGACGGACACCCAGCGCCGCGTCATCGAGGAGCTACGGGAGCGCACGGAAGCGACGGCACGAGAGCTTGCCGAGGCGACAGGCGTCAGTAAGCGACACGTCGCGAAAACGCTGGCACGGCTTCTCGGTGGGGGGAGCGTTGAGTGTTGCGACGGTGTCGGGGCGTACGGCGCTGACGTCTACAGCACCGGGAATTCGCCGACGAGCGTGGTCGATCTCGGGAGCGACGAGATCGCGAACGATGCCGTATGGGGTACCTATACGTGGTCGTTCGCGATCCATCCCGCAGCGGGGGACGCGTCCGAAGCCTCGGCCAGCTCTGTGGCCACGACCTCGACAGCGGACCACATCGAACGACAGGAGAGGCCGGGATGAACGCCGACTGACGGGGACTTCACAGGTCGAGACGGTGTTCTGGCCTCGCTGGGACAGACACATCTACCGCAGTCGATTTCCGGCTCTACGGGTCGCTCGCCGTATGTGGGAAAGACAATTAACGGCATCAGAGAATAGTACCGTAGCATGACCAACGGAAACCAGCAGACGCTACCCGGGGTCGACGGGCAGGGCACGCTCGACCTCGACACGCTGGAAAGCCATCTCTGGGAGGCTGCCGATATTCTCCGTGGGAGCATCGACGCGGCGGACTACAAGAACTACATCTTCGGACTGCTCTTTCTCAAGCGCATCAACGACCGGTTCGACGAGGAGACCGAGGAGATCGCCGAGGAGTACGACATCGACGAGGAAGAGGTCAGGGGCGAACGCGACCTCCACGAGGAGTTCTGGGTGCCCGAACGCGCTCGCTGGAGTCACATCACGTCGCAGACGGACAACATCGGTGAGGCACTGGACAAGGCCCTCATCGCTGTCGAGGACGAGAACGACGCCATCGCCGACCGGGTGCTGTCGACCGTTGACTACAACGACAAGGACCGGCTGAGCGACGCGACGCTCGACGAACTCGTCACGCACTTCGACAAACAGCGCTATCAGAACGTCGACCTCGAAGACCCCGACATCTTCGGCCGGGCCTACGAGTACCTCATCCGGCAGTTCGCCGACGACGCCGGGAAGAAGGGCGGCGAGTTCTACACGCCCCGCGAGGTCGTCCAACTCCTTGTCGAGTGCGTCGACCCCGAACCCGGACACCGCGTCTACGACCCCTGTTGTGGCTCCGGTGGGATGCTCATCTACTCGGCCCAGCACATCCGCGACGAGGGCGGCGACACGGACGACGTCTCGCTCTACGGACAGGAGAAGAACCTGAATACGTGGGCCATCGGTCAGATGAACGTCCTCCTGCACGAGATGCAGGACGCCAAGATCGAGAAGGGCGACACGATCACCGAACCGAAGTTCGTCACCGAACACGGCGAACTCGAAGTGTTCGACCGCGTCGTCGCCAACCCGCCGTGGAACCAGAAGAAGTGGAGCAAGGAGTGGGTGCAGGAGAACGAGCCATACAACCGCTTCCCGTATGGGCTGCCGCCGTCGAACCGTGGTGACTGGACGTGGATTCAGCTCATGCTCGCGTCACTGTCGGAGAAGGGCAAGGCGGGCATCGTCATGGACAACGGTTTGCTGTTCCGCTCGCGGTCGGAGAAGAAGATCCGCAAGCCGATTCTTGAGGCCGACCTCATCGAGGCCGTCATCGCCCTACCCGAGAACCTCTTTTACAACACGTCGTCCCCGGGCTGTATCCTGCTCATGAACAAAGACAAGCCCGAGGAACGCGAAAAGAAGGTCCAGTTCATCTACGCCGAAGAGCAGACGCTCCGAGAGTCCGGCGTGCAAATCTACGAGGAACTCTCGAATCAGAACCAACTAACAGAGGAGGGTGTCGATTATCTCGCCGAGACACACCTCACTGGACGCGAAGAGGACCACCACAGTCGGCTGGTCGACATGGAGGAGATCAAGGAGAACGACTGGAATCTGAACGTGCCCCGGTATGTCGATACAACAGAGCCCGAGGAACCCATCGACGTAAGTGAGAAGCTGCGTGAGTTGGATCGACTAGCCGAAGAGCGCCAGAAGACCGACGAGGAACTTCAGCAGTACATGGAGGAGTTGGAGTACCGATGAGTGAGGCACTGGAGCAATCTGACCTCCGTGAGGGGTACAAAGAGGTCCAGTTGGGACCCAAACCCGCGAAAATTCCCTCAGAGTGGACGGTCAGAAAACTCGACGAATTAACGAATAACTCGGGAAACTACGGTGCAAACATCTCTGCTATAGAATACGACCCTGAAAAACCACGGTACATCCGAATCACAGACATCGGGGATGACGGTTTTTTAAAAGACGATGATCGAAAATCAATCCCTCGCGATGATGCCGAGGGTTACTATCTGTCTGCGGGTGACTTACTGTTTGCTCGTACTGGGGCAACTGCAGGCAAAAGCTACCTTTGCAGAGAGGACGGAACAGACGCCGCATATGCTGGCTATCTAATACGTTTTGAGCTTAATGAGTCGAAGGTTGACACCGATTTCCTGGCTCTATACGTTCAGTCGAAACTGTATCGCGATTGGGTAGACCGAATCACACGTCATGGAGCACAACAGAACATCAATGCGAGTGAGTACCGTGGTTTTGACATTCTCTATCCCCCGCTCCCCGAACAGCGCCGTATCGCCGATATCCTCTCGACGGTCGACGAGCAGATTCAACAGACAGACGAGATCATCGAAGAGACGAAAGATCTGAAACAGGGGCTCATTCAAGACTTGGTTTTCTTCGGGAAGAGCCACAATGGTACTCAAACTGTCCAGCTCGGTCCCATGACTACCGAGATCGCGGAATCGTGGGACGTATCCACCGTGGGCGAGATCACGACTAAGGCTCAGTATGGGTCCTCTGAAAGCCTCTCCACGGACGGGACGTACCCAGTCTTCCGCATGAATAACATCGAGGACGGGAAAATGGTCGCTTCCCCGATGAAATATTCTGAGCTGGACGACAACCAAGCGGAAAAATACCGCGTCGAGAAGGGCGATATCCTGTTCAATCGGACCAACAGTATCGACCTCGTTGGAAAGTCAGGCATCTTCGACTTGGATGGAGAGTACGTATTCGCGTCGTACCTCATCCGCCTCCGCACAAACGATCAGATGAATCCATATTTCCTCAATTACTATCTGAACTCCCACATCGGTCAAGGGATCCTGTTTTCCATTGCAACACGCGGGGCCAGTCAGGCCAATATCAACGCGACGAATCTGAAAGGCGTCAAAGTGCCACTCCCCCCGAGAGAACAACAAGACAGGATCGTTGGGCAGATTCAGAAAGTCGAGGAAAAGATTGAGCAAGAACGCGAAACCAAACAGCGGCTTCAAGAACTCAAACGAGGCCTCATGCAGGATCTCCTGACTGGCAAGGTCCGTGTCAATACCGCCGACTGAATCTGCGGGTTCCAACTGGATTATATCTACATTGAATATAGCGTGGATTGTCCGAACTCTATTCTAACCGAATCGGTTTTAATGTAATCACACCCCGAGCCACCTCCCTCTATTTCTAATTTCTCCGGAGATTTTTTAATTGGATGGCCGCAACTGAGCCGTAATGATCGACGGGTACGACCTGCCTGCAAATGCGCCCGGGCAGTACCTCCCGCTTCGTGAGGACCAGTCCCTCCCGAAGGCGTACTTCCCGGACAAACTGCCTCCAGCGTTCGACCTCTCCGACGAGGTCGTCCGCGAACACGGACGGGCGATGTGGGCGCTCGGCCGCCTGGAGGGGTTGGGCAGCGAGATCGACAACCCCGGCGCGGTGTTCAGTTCGTTCGTCTACAAGGAGGCCGAGCAGTCCTCACGCGTCGAGGGGACGGCCGTCACAGTCTCGGACATCTACCGCTACGACGTCGGCCAACTGACGTTCCGGGACGCGGCCGAGAGCGACCACGAGGCCGACGTTCGAGAGGCGCGCAACTACATCCGCGCGCTCAACGAGGCGGTGTCGTATCTGCGCACGGCAGGGTTCGAACGGGAGAGCATCACCAGCGAGCTGGTGAAGTCGCTGCACGAGACGCTGCTCGAACGCGGCCGGAGTGAGGACGACGACCCGCTCCCCGGACAGTTCCGTCCCGGCTTCGCCGTCATCGAGGAGGCACACCCCCACGGGTTCGGGACGCGTATCCGGTTCATCCCACCGAAGCCCGACAGCGTCGAGCGCCTGATGGACGACCTCGAACGCTTCGTACAGGAGGGGAGCACCTGGCCCACGCTGATCGACGTCGCCGTCGCCCACTACCAGTTCGAGACCGTCCACCCGTTCAAGGACGGGAACGGTCGCGTCGGCCGCATCCTCGCCGTGCTGATGCTCATCGCCGACGGGCTGCTCCACTACCCCCTGCTCTATCTGAGTTCGTTTATCGAGCGACACCGCACCGAGTACGCCGACCGACTCCTGGCCGTGAGCGAGAAGGGCGAGTGGGACGAGTGGCTGCGCTTCTTCCTCCGTGGCATCCGCGAACAGGCTGAAGAGGCGTTCGTGCGGGCGAAGCTCCTCATCGACACCCGGCGGACGTACGAGACGAGATACGCCGACGAGCCGAAGTCGGTGCGGGACCTCGCCCTCGCGTTGTTCGAGGACCCGTATTTCACCGTCCGGGAGGCGAGCGAACGGATCGGCGTCGTCTACCAGACGGCGAACAACGCGGTCGACCGCCTCGAAGCCGACGGGGTCGTCTCTGAGATCACGGGCAACGCACAGAATCGCGTGTTCCGAGCCGAAGAGATCATGGACATCGTGGAGCGCCCCGCGCAGAACCTCCCCGAGCCAGAGGACCTCGTCGACGTCGAGCACGCGTGGAAGCTTCCTGACCACTGAAATAGCAACTACCTTGATACGTCCCCCTGTCGAACGGCCATAACAGATGCCGGACGAGTACGCCGAGTCCGAACGCCCCGCCCTCGATACCCTCCAGTGGCTCGGCTGGGAGGTCGTCGACCAGCAGCGGACCACCTGGCACGACCCCCGCGAAACCGTATCCTCGGCCGTACTCGAACCCCGCCTTCGCGACGCTGTCGAACGACTGAACCCGTGGATCGACGAGAACAACCTGAACAAGGCCGTCCGCGAGATCCAGCAGCTCGCCGGAACGAGCACGATGGACGAGAACGAACAGATCCACGAGAAGCTCGTTCGTCACACGGACGTCAAACAAGATCTGGGCCACGGCCTGAAACACCAGACGGTCAGGTACATCGACTACGAGAACCCCGAGAACAACGACTTCTTCGCGCTCAATCAGTTCCGCGTCGAGGGACCGATAGAGACCGTCAAACCCGACATCGTCCTGTTCGTCAACGGAATCCCGCTCGGCGTCGTCGAGTGCAAAGCGCCGACCATTGCCGAGCCGCGAAGCGAGGCGCTCGAACAGCTACAACGCTATCAGAACGAACGCACTGAGACCGGGAAGGAGGGGGCCGAAGAACTGTTCCGGTACAACCAGTTCTCCGTGGCGGCGTGGTACGAGGGCGCGGTGATGGGCACCTACGGAACGCCGAAGGGCCAGTACAAGCCGTGGCGTGACACCTACCCCGTCGACGACGACTATCTCGCCGACCGGTTCGGCGTCGACTACGTCTCCCCACAACTGCGGATGCTGTACGCCTTGTTCGAGCCCGAGCGGCTACTCGACCAACTGCGCCACTTCACGGTCTTCGACACGAACCAGAGCGGGACGGCGAAGCTCGTGGCCCGCTATCAGCAGTACCGCGCCGTCGAGAAGGCACTCAAGCGAATCGAACGCCGCAGTCAGCGAGAGGCACAGGGCGGCGTCGTCTGGCACACCCAGGGTTCGGGAAAGTCGTTGACGATGCTCTTTCTCGGATTGAAACTCCGCCGTGCGAAACCCGACCCAAAGCTGGTACTTGTCACCGACCGTACCGCGCTCGACGACCAGATACACGCCACGTTCGAGCGCTGTGGGTTCCCGAACCCGAAGAAGGCCGAAGACATCGACGACCTGCGCGAGAAGCTCAGCACAAACGCGGGCGAGACAATCACCACACTCATCCAGAAGTTCCAGCTCCACGACGACGAAGAGGGCGACTTCCCGGTGCTCTCCCGCGACGACGACATCTACGTGATGGTCGACGAGGCTCACCGAACCCAGTACAAGAAGCTCGCGAACAATATGCGGACGGCACTGCCGAACGCTTACTACGTCGGCTTCACCGGGACGCCTATCGAGAAAGACGAGAAGAACACACGCCGGACCTTCGGGAACTACATCGATACGTACACCATCGACCAGTCGCTCGAAGACGACACTACCGTCGAGATTCTCTATCAGGGTCGACTCGCCGACATCCACCTCGAAGGGCGGAATCTCGACCGCATCTTCGACCGGGTGTTCGACGACAGGACGGACGAGGAGAAGGCCGAAATCCAGAAGCGGTACGCCCAGGAGCGCGATCTCGCCGAGGCCGAGTCGCGTATCGAGGAGGTGGCGCTCGACATCGTCGACCACTTCGAGAACGAGATCGCTCGCCCGTTCAAGGGGATAGTCGTCACGACCAGCAAGCGGGCTGCGATTCGGTACAAGAACAAGCTCGACGACCTGCACGGCCCAGAGTCCCGAGTCGTCATTTCACCGGGCCACAACGATCCCGAAGCGGTCAAAAGCTGGGTTCCGACCGACACCGAGAAGTCGAAGTACAAAGAGGAGTTCGTCGACCCGAACGGACAGGTCGAGTTACTGATCGTGTGCGACATGCTGCTGACCGGCTTCGACGCCCCAGTCGCGCAGGTGATGTACCTCGACAAACCCCTCCGCGAGCACAACCTCCTGCAGGCTATCGCGCGTGTCAACCGGCCCTTCCCCGAGAAGAACCACGGGCTCATCGTCGACTACTACGGCATCTCCGACGACCTGAAACAGGCACTGGCGATGTTCAGCGACGACGACGTCAAGCACGCGATGGTGCCGCTGTCGGACAAGAAGCCCGAACTCGAAGCCGCCAATCGAAAAGCCGTCTCGTTCTTCGACGACCTCGACGACATGGAGGCGTGTCTCCAGACGCTCGAACCGGAGGACGTCCGTATTGAGTTCAAGAACGCGTACAAGCGCTTCTCGAAGCTGATGGACATCGTGCTGCCCGACCCGATGGCGAACCCCTACAAGGACGACCTCGACCGGCTCAGTGAGATCTACGCCCGAGCAAAGCAGCGCTACCGGGACGACTCGATGAACCTAGAGGGCTGCGGCGAAAAGGTACGTGAACTCATCCAGAAACACATTCGGTCGAAGGGCATCGACGTACTCAACGACGAGCCCGTATCCATCATGGACGAAGGCGGGTTCGGTGCGGAGATTGAAGGCCTAGAAAGCGACGAATCACGGGCGAGTGAGATGCAGCACGCACTGAAGCACGAGATTTCGGTTCGTTTCGACGAAGACCCCGTCCAGTACGGTTCGCTCAAGGAGCGCGTCGAGAAGCTCATCGAGAAGTACAAGCAGAAGCGCCTAACCGACCGTGAGATCATCGAGGAACTCAAGAAGGTACTCGACGAGATGCGCTCTCGCGACCAGTTGGCCCACTCTAAGGGGCTCGCCGACGCGACCGAACTCTCGTTCTACCACGCACTTGAGGACGTCCTCGACTCGGAGGACCAGCCGGTCGACCAGAAGACGCTGGTCGAACTCACGGGCGACATCGTCGCAGAGGTCGAAGACGTGGCTACCGTCGTCGAGTGGCAGGAGAAGGTCACCCTCCAGCAGAAGCTCCGCAAGAAGGTGACACTCCGGCTCATCAAGTCGGACATCGAGATGACGGCCGACGAGCGAAAGGCGCTCACGACCCGTATCGTCGAACTGGCCCGCACCCACTACAAGCCATGAACGAGTACCATATCGGTCAGACGGTCGTCCCCTACGAGGTCGAGTGGAGTCGAGAGCGGACCACCATCGGGCTGTCGATGGATCACTCGATGGAACTCACGATCAGGGCCCCGTACTCGGCGACTACCGAGGACATCGACCAAGTACTCGACGACAAGAAAGAGTGGATCCTGAAGACGCTGTATGGGCTCTCCGAGCAGCAGGACCCACCACTCGACAAGGAGTTTCTGAGTGGCGAGAAACTGCTCTACAACGGACGAAGGCACCGGATTCGCGTGGAGGAAGGCGAGTGTTCCGAGCCCACCTTACGGTTCGACGACACCCAGTTCCTGCTCTCGGTGCCCGACACTGGTGATGTCAGCATCAGACGAAAGCGCCAGGTTGTCGTCGACTGGTACTACGAAACTGCAGATCGGGAACTCCCCGACCGTGCCGACGACTACATCGCGAAACTCGGATTGGAGGACGTCGAGATCGACGTTCGTGAACTCCCCAGCCGGTGGGGAGAGTACCGCTCTGGTGGCGTTGTCCTCAACTGGCGGTTGATCCTCGCACCTCGGAAGATCCAGGATTACGTGGTTGCGCACGAACTCGCTCACTTCAAACATGGCGATCACTCGGACTCGTTTTGGAACACGGTCGGGACGCTGATTCCGGATTACCGGGAACGTCGGGAATGGCTGCGAGTCAACGGAAGCACGCTCACAGTTTGAAGACGATTTAATGATCGGCTGCGAGGCCGATGGGTGTATTACAAGGGGCCTCGACTGACCGAGGCGCTTGACCTGTCGCTGCGGTACGCTGTCCTTCATCTATCACAGGCTGTCCACTGTAAACTTCCAGAACCTGTGAGAGCTGATCACCAACTGGTGATTGGGTGCTGTGAGTGGTCGTCCGTGCGCCCCGCCTCAGTGTTTTTGCTATCGAATGCCAACACAGCGCCATGACGTTCAGGCTGACGTGGCACAACCTCCTCAACGAACTGGAGGCGCTGCCCTCAGATACGACGTTTGTGACGCCGCTCTCACGCACACCCTTCCGCATCACCGGGGTGCAGGAACACCGCGTGTTGATCAAGTACCGTGAGTCCAGTGAGACGATCCCGCTCCAGCGTGAGCAGTTCGAGACGCTATCCGAGCGTGTCGTGGAGGCCGTCGGCGGCTTCGACCTCAACCGCCTCCCAACTGACGCCGAGCCGTATGCGACTATCCTGAGCGTCCATCCCCAATTCGACGTCGACGACCATGAGGGGACGCTCGCGGCCACCGACATCGGGACGGCGACCTCGCTCGTCGACGTTGACCAGGACGTCGGCGATGACCGAGACGAACCCGACCTCGCCGTCTACGGCGACGCCCTCCTGTTGATCGACGCGCTCGAACGGCACGATCCGACCGCACTGGATGAGATGGAGACGCCCGACCTGGTGAACCTCTACACCCTGCTTTCGGACGTCCAGCGCAACGCCAACGATCTCCGCCAAGACGTACGACGGGTCTTGCTCGGACGCCTGCATCACGACCAACCGGTTCACGGGCAGTACGGCTCCGTCCAGCGGACCACTCGCAGGAGTCGGACACTCAAACCCGACGACGAGGTCCTGGGACTGCTCGAAGCCGAAGGGATCGACCGCGAGCGCGTCCTGAGCGTCGACCGGAACAAAGTCGATGATGCCCTCGATGTGACCAGTCTCACCGAAACCGACGTCTACGATATCGAGGAGAGTGAGTACGTTCGGAAGGCAGACGTCGACGAGGAGGTCAAGGAGACACGGCTGCAGGGATTGAAAGATCGACTGGCCACCGCCGACGAAAACGGTACGGAAGACCTCCAGCGGGAGATCGAGGAGTTAGAAGCCCGGATCGACGAACTCACAAGCTTCAGCTCCGGGAAGTCTCTCCGCAGCCCTTCGAGCGGCGAGTCGTAAACCCGGAGTCAGACACCGTCGGGCAATTTTCGCCAGCATACGGTGTCATACGACAAGAACTGCCGAACGGCCCTGTCCGTGGCACGTACCACCGAACTTTGCATTCTCTCTGTAGAGTCCAAAGTTCGAAGGTACTGCGGCCTGTTCTGTTTATAAAGAGGCCATCTCCGAATGCCCGAAAATGCAAACTCCAAAGTTCGAGCGAAAGTGTGGCTGACGCCCGACCAGGTCGACACGCTCCGCACCGCGTGCTACGAGACTGGTGCGTCGTACCTCCAGCAGCGAAACGAGGCGGTCATCGCGCTCACCTACGACACCGGCCTCCGGGTCGGTGAACTCATCGACATTGACGTCGAGATGCTACGGGAGGGAAACAGCGAGCTATACCTGCCCGGGCACATCCAGAAGGACTACCCGAACGACAACAGCCCAGGACCGGTGACGATGGAACTATCGACCGATGTGACCCGGCTCCTCTCGTCGTACCTGAACAGTCGGTGGAAAGAGTCGCCCGCATTGTTCCCGGCTCGGTCGTCCGACCGGATTACCACACAGGGTGTCCGTAATATGCTGCACAAGGTCGCGGAGACGGCGGGCCTCCGTCCCTATCTCGTCGATGGATCACGCGGCGACGCGGAGGACGTGACACCACACGCACTCCGTCACAGCGTCGCCTACCGGATGATGAACGATGAGGACGGGAACACGTTATACGACGTTCGTAACCGCTTACGCCATCGCTCGATTCAGACGACCGAACGGATCTACGACCACCTGATCAAGGTATAACCACGAGATCGGACGTCGGCAGCCGGCAGTAGACGTCTGAGTATGCTCGAACTAATTATTTCCAGCCAAGTGGACATATGTTCCATCCACTCGTACATCGATGTATGCCCGACGACACCCAGAACAACAACCCTGGCCACGCTTCGATGACGCGTGGCGAGCGGATTCGTGCTGCTGCACGGACGCTTCGGACTCCCCGCACCGCGTCGTGGGTCGCGACGGAAACAGGCGTGTCCGTCAAGACAGCGCAAAAGTACCTCAACCAGCTCGTCGAGGACAACGTTCTGCGAAAGGTCACACAGGGCGATCAAACGCTCTATTGCATCGATCAGCTCATGGCGGCCTATCGCGAGGTCGCAACACTCCAGCGGGAACACAGTCGTGAGGAACTGACGACTGCTCTCGAATCGATGCGCACCAAAATCACCGACTGGAAACAGTCGTACGACGTCGAGACCCCGGGCGAGCTTCGAGCCGGTATTGCAGACGTCGACGATGCCAACGAGATCGAGATGCGACGCGAAATTGCCAGCGAGTGGGAGCACCTCGCTGACCGCGTCCCGGTTGTTCGGGCTGCACTCAACGAGTACGATTGGGCGACCGAACGGGACACCATCTCGACGTAATCGGATGGGGCTTTCAGGAACAACCGACAGCTCGGTCTACGCAGGGCTCGGAAACGTCCTCAAACAGCACCCCGCTATTCGTCAGTCGGATACGAGCCGGATAGCATCGTTAACAGGACCTGTCGCGAATCAGGCTCAAGAACTCTGCGGGCTCCACGATTTTGATACCGCGGAATGGATTCTCGTCGAGGAGATGATCGTTACCAGAAACGATGTAGTCTGCGCCAGCTGCGAGCGCACACTCAAGAAAGACGTCATCGTCAGGGTCGTCTTCAATTACCTCGACAGAGACTTCTGGATTGATAACTTTAGCCCCGGTGAGCCGGATGAGTTCGTCTGGAAGCGTCCGTTGCTCTTCTTCATCGAAGGGCAGGCGGTCATAAGTGAGGACTCTTCGAAACTCGTCAAGAGCATCCTCAGAGATAACCATCTGAACGTCTCCCATAACTGCCAAGTCTATGCATTCTTTGGGTTTTCCACCAAAGCCGAGACCAGAAATGAGGACGTTGGTGTCAAAGACTACTGCGATCTGGCCCATTCTATCGCGTCATCGACGTCGTCCTCGGTCACGTCCGATTCGTCGAATTTGCGTTGGACCGATGCAGACAGTTTGTCCCATTCCTCTTTGCGTGCTGCAGCCTCCTTGCTACGGTCTTCCTCGCCGTCATCCCTTCTGGAAATGATAAGGAGGAGGAGGAGAATAAGCCCACACACGACCTCCGAGGCTCCGTCACCAATCTTCCGGAAGCCCTCGGTAATCTCGCGCTTCCCCTCTGAGAAGCCCGAGCTCGGCGACACCTCTTCCGGTGTCCACGGACTGTCTTCAGGGGGATTTGACGCGCTGGAACTCATTGCAATTCGCTCAGCCGAAGATTGCCGTCGTGGATAGATAAATTGTGGTGGTGTCGCTCATCGGAGCCCGAAGTGCTGCTTCTCACTGTTTCAACCCTCCAAGTGCTGCTGACGTGCTACACTACTTGCTCACGAACCAATCGAACGATATTCAATTGACGAGTCATTCCCCACCTGTCCACGGCGGCTTGAAGCACTAGACTACTGTTGTAGCCGTGTATCACCGGGAAAACGGTCCAAAGTACTATTACAACTTGGTGGTATTACTTAGTTATAACATGGCGACTTGCCAGGGAGATATCCCGATTACGACGAAAGTCGACGAGTCGACGCGAGTCCTTATCGACGAACTGGCCGAAGCCGAAGATACGAGTCGGGCTGAAGTCCTCCGACGATTCCTCGAACTGTACCACCAGTCGGAAGACGGGAATTTGGAGTGTCCCTCATGCATGCAAGCAGTGCGTATTCGGGCTGATGAGGTGGATCTGGCCGCCGATACACCAGATAAATCGCCAGCTACGGATAAAACCGGAACGACCGACGAGATCGAGACGGGGCCCAATACGTTCCCCGAGAGACGGAACGCCAACGTCGATACCTCTTCGACCGATTTTCAATCGCAGGTAGCCGAACTTGAATCGGTCATCGAGAAGCACCAGCAGAAACTCGACTTCCTACGACGAAAAATGACTGCACAAGAGAGGGAAATCGCTGACCTTGCACAGTCGAGTGCGTCCACCGAACGTATCGACAGCCTCGAAAGGGAGATTGAATGGATCAGTAACGAAATGAGGGGCGTAATTCCTCGCGTCGAGGCACTCACTGCGGTATCCGACCTCGAAAACGAAGGTATGTGCCCGAGATGTGGTACCGAACTTACGACCAGTGAGCCGCATGTCGATATGGAAAAACCAGCCGATATCGGATGTTCGGAATGTGGATTGACTGTCGGACGTAAATCGTGAATTCGGAATGTTGCTGCTCATAGGGATTAGCGGAAGAACTCATACACTCGGACACGTGCTATCTGGTATCTGTTAGAAGGACTGTGCGAGATACACAGCGCGAATCGGTCGCTATCGCTATGGCCATCCGTTGAGCGGATGTTGGGTTCGTCGGCCCGAGATCTGTCGCGGTCTATCTCCCTCTCCGTTCGGTCATTCTCGGCCGAAGTAGTGGCCGCCCGGTGCCAGTTCGTGAAGGCCAACCGGTCGTCTGCTGTCGGTCGGTCCTTAGTCTGCTTCGACCGCCTCGCTCAGCCGCTCCTCAACGAACGCGGCGAACTCACCGGCAAACGACACGACCGATTCCCAGTCGGTGAGCTCGGCGTCTCCTGACTCGTCCGTCTCAAATTCTTGATTCCTCACGATGAATTTCAGCAACGCTCGCTTGAGAAAACCGTACTCTGAGAAGCGTAGCGCGCCGCCGAAGAGGGCGATTCTGTCGGGCTGCCAGTTCGTGTCGTCGATAAACTTGTCGAGATATCCTGTCGCCTCCGCGAGGCCCTCGTCGTTCTTCGCCCCGGACGCACCGGAGACTTGAAAGAACCCGTTCGGCGTTCGCACCAGCACGTCGCGGTTCATTTTAACCCACTTCCTCACCGACTTCTGTTGTCTTCCATAGTGGACCGACGCACCGATCAAGACAGCGTCGAACTCGTCGAGATCGAGTTCGGAATCGATCTCCGCGACGTTTACCGTCGTTGCCTCGTGGCCACGGGCTCTGAATTCCTCCGTGATGCTGTCGGCTATCTTTTCGGTCTGTCCCTCGCCGGTTCCGAACACAGTAAGGATGTGGGCCATGCATGTAGTAACGTCGACAACAGTCAAATACTAGCTGCAGCCTCTCGTGGGCGAACACCCTGTCACTGACGCTCTCCGTTGGGCTACTATTCTGATCTTCACGGATCAGAGCTCCACAGTGAATCCCATTGCCCACTTCGGCCTCTGTATCTCCTAGGCCGCTACTGGAGGAACGCTCGAAGAGTCGCTACCGGGAATAGACTCGACGGGACGAGGGTCCGTAGGAGGAAGGCCACATCCAGCCAGCGAACAGCACGTACGGAATGGTTACGACCGCTGGAGCACTATTGAACCGATGAGCCGATTTTCGAACGAACATCAGTCGATGGTACCAGGTGATCCCTCAGAATACGATTCAGTCGGATATCCAAGCACAGTCGAGGATCTATCGACGGGAGCACGTATCACGTTCCTCGAACGCGGTGTCGATGAACAGGGGGCGTACTTGATGATGGACGGCGTTCTCCCGCCGGGAGTAGACAGTGGGCCCGCCCGTCTGCACCCACGGTCGGAGGCACGCTCGGAGGTGATGGCGGGTCGGGCCGACGTGACGGTTCGCGGTGACTCCCACGTCCTGCTTCCCGGCGAATCGCTGACCATCGCCCCCGGAGAAGCCCACAGCATCCGTAACCGCGGCGACGACACCCTCGTCGTTCGGACGACCCTCCGCCCGCCCGGCGAGTTCGAAGCCGCAACTCGGGCGCTCTACGAGGCCGGGGCAGGGGGCCGACCGGATCTATTCGCGGTGTCCGCAGTCCTCTCTCATTACCGTTCGGACGTGCGTCTCGCAGCCGTTCCGTGGGTGGTTCAGCGACCGCTCTTGCGTGCGCTCGCCGGCATTGCAGCGATGCTCGGTCGAAATCCACTCAGGTAGTCCACTCCCCTGTCGCGGCCAATTAGGAGTGACACAGTCTCTGGCTGATCGTCGAGTACGGTGACGAGCGTATCCTGCACCGTCCGCATGGATGAAGACAGTCTGACTGGCGGATGAGAAACCTTCGACACGGCTATCTTCTCAGATGGCTATTATAAAATCAGCGATAAAAATGGCGTCGTCTACTAACCAAGCAGTCGAGAGTATCGAACGGCCGACCGGTGTGAGTCGGTGGAACTACCTGCGTATCGGTGGACTGGCCGCGCTCACCGAAGCGGCCATCTACGTGGCCGGTATCGCGTACTTCCTCGTCATCCTCGATTTCGCGAGCGTCACCGGGGCGCTCCAACAGGTCGAACTGTTCGTCGCGAACGAGACGAGTCTGTACGCGATGAACCTACTCATCTACGTGGTCTTCGGTATCGTACTGGTGGCGCTCGTTCTGGCGCTCCACGAGCATCTCAAAGCCTACGCACCGATGCTGATGCGCGCGACGACCGCGTTCGGGCTCATCTGGGCCGGCCTCGTCATCGCCAGCGGGATGATTGCCACCCTCGCGACGGGCGTCGTCGTTGACCTCTACAGTACCGACCCGACGCAGGCGACCACGGTCTGGCTGGCAGTCAGTCCGGTCATCGACGGGATGGGCGGCGGTAACGAGATCATCGGCGGGCTCTGGACGCTACTCGTGAGTGTGGTGGCGCTGCGAGCGCGGGCGCTCCACCGACTGGTGAACTACTTCGGGCTCGTGGTCGGGACTGCAGGTATCATCTCGGCGATTCCAGCACTCGGTGAGATCGGCGGGGGCATCTTCGGGCTTACCCAAATCGTCTGGTTCGTCGCTCTCGGCGTCCTCCTGTTAGGCGCGGGACGCCGTGAGGCGTCCGCATACCTTCGTGAGGAGTGAGTCGACCGATTGTGGTGTGAGACCAACACGGACGAGGCACTGAATACATACTCTATATTCAACACGGCTCCGACAAACTATCAACAACCGAGGATTTCAACAAGGCCGACTAGGGTTATAGACGCGCAGGGTCTTTGGTGATCCATGGACCCACTATTCTTCGACTCTCGTAACGAGTTCCGCACCTGGTTGGAAGGGCACCACGACACGAAAAAAGAGCTGTGGGTAGGCTACTACAAGGCCGACGCCGAGAGATCTGGTATCGGGTACGGAGAGTCGGTCGAGGAAGCGCTCTGCTTCGGATGGATCGACGGTCTGGTCAAGGGCATCGACGACGAGACGTACACCCGTCGGTTTACGCCCAGAAGCTCCGACAGCAAGTGGTCGAAGGCGAACAAGGGGCGGGTCGCAGCGATGACCAAGGAGGGGAAGATGACCCTGGCCGGAATGGAACTCGTCGACGCGGCGAAGGAGTCGGGCGAGTGGGCGGCTGCCTATCGGCTCGGCGACGATCACGAAATTCCGGCCGAACTTGAGGCGGCGCTGCGTGAGAACGAGACCGCTTGGGAGAACTTCCAGGACTGCTCGAACACGGACCAGCACGCATTCATCGCGGCCGTTGAGGAGGCTAAGACGGACGAGACCAAGCAAAAGCGCATCAAACGAACGGTCGAACTCGCGGCGCAGGATCTCCGAGCATACGACGAGAACAACAAGCGGCGGCTGTGATGTGGCCGTTTCAGAGGTAACAGTTCTCAAGAAAACTCGCTTCTCGAGTTCCTTCTCGTCACCATCGCGGACGAAGTCACGGCATTGCTCATCGAGAATGTTCGTGCAGTATGCGCCCTGTAGTGACCGCTCTGCTCTGTCTCTTCAAGCCCCCAATTATCAATATAATTATATTTAAGCCCTCAGGAGACCTATGAGACTGTGGACCAACACCATGAGTAATAACGAAAACAACGAGACGAGCGCCCGACGACTATTCGAGGAAGTCTGGCAGAACCACAACTACGAGACGACCGACGAACTCGTAGCCAAGGTGCCTTGTTGAACGCAAGACAGCGTCGGGGTGGGGTTGCTGATCTACAATTTTACGGCGCTAAAGACGGCTTCTCGCCCTCAGAAGATGCAGTAGCTGTCACTCACAGCGGTTGCTGATGAGTCAAAACTATGGTACCTTGCTCCATTGTTCCGGTGACGGCGGCGATGCCTCTCCCGGATACGTCCGGAGAAGGGGAGCAGACGGCGAGCCCTAACTCGCCGCCTGCGTCAGGTTATGCACGATGCACTTGCGAGTCAGCTCCCGGAACTGGCCATGCCAGCTCCGGGAGCGGAGCTTCTCGCCGTCGTCTTCCTTCAACTGCGAGAAACCTGTCTCGCTCATCCAGCGTTGGTTGTAGTCCTCGTTCATCCGGGCGTTGTGGGCCTTCTGCAACGGTGTCTGCTCCCTGTGCTTGATCAACGGTCGCGTTGAGTTGGAGCGACACTCCTCGCGGAGGTCGCTCCACGAATAGTTCGCATCAGCAGACAACACACGCAGGTCTTCCGCGTTCCGGCGGAAGACCTGCATCCCGATGTGGCCGTCCCAGGCTTTCTTCGTCGTGAAATGAACGTCCTTGATCGCCAGCGAGTTCACGTCGATCAAGATCGTCGTCTTCATCGACTGGAACGAGTAATTCGCGCGGTCGCGGTAGTGGTAGCTGGTTTGATCGCGCTGGAAGCCACTCGCGTCAATCGCGGCTTCACCACTCCAGCCCGCCTGCTCCGCCGAAGCGCGGAGCAGGCGGCGCAGGTCACGCATCCGGTACTCTTGTTCCCACCGGCAGAACGAACTGTAGTGCGGTGCCTCGTCAAGTTCGAACACGGCGAGGACACCGGGCATCTCGTTAAGATAGTCTTCAGTCTCACGGAGGCTCTTCTCCAACTCGACGCGGTACAGAATCAAGGCGATCTGCACCCATTTCGCGTACCCGCCCGCGCCGTCCGGCGCGGCGGGTACTTCCGGGTCGTCAACGTGCTGTTTGGCAAGATCTCGACACATCCGTGCTAGCCGTCTGAGCGATGCCATATCGCCAGACGGCGTCCAATTACGGGTTAGCGTGACGGAATCTTCCCGTGAGAGCGTCTGAAGCTGCCGTTAGTCGACCGCAAAACAAGGCAAGCCAAGGACTACATCCTCCACGACCGGTCGATGCCGCAGGGTACCGAGTGGGCCAGTGGCCCCGATGGGTACCGACTGATGGCCGAGACGTGGCACGGATTCTTCGACGGTCCTGTGGAGCTTGACCAGTTGATCCCGGCGGGGGAGTTCGTTGTCCTCCGCTGGAGTCAGACCGGGAAGTTCGTCGGCGAGATGGGGTCCATCGAGCCGACAGATGAGGAGGTGACCATTACCGGAATCGAAATCAACCGCTTCGAGGACGGCAAGATCGCCGAAACGTGGCAGGAGACCGGCATGATTCCGATGCTCACGCAGATCGGAGTGATCCCGGAGGATCTGTTCGCCCCGAAGATGCCGGCGGAGAACTGATCCGGTGGACGGTTGCGCCCAGTGACGACACGGCGCTGCTGCCTCTGTAATGGAGCCGCAGAGCGGGCAGGTCCTGCATCGGTGCGAGCGCGTCGGCACGAAGGCGGCACGCATGGCGGTGTACGGTCCGCGGAACTCTAGTCCTTTCTCGCCTGCCTATTCCGTCCTGTCTGTGGACACGACCGATGATACTACCGACTCTTCATGATGGAAAAAGTGTGAATCAACAACCTGGGTCGGAACGAAGTTTTCGAATCCACTGAGGCCAGCTTCGACCGTCTCAGCCTCAACTACCTTGATCGTGACCCGATCAAATACCAATGTCCCGCTGACATCCAATAGCTCAACTGCGAACAGGCCGTATTCGTTGTCGACGTTGTAGCATAATATATCATCGTCTGGCACCTCGAAAAACTAATTCGAAATAATATTATCGAATACGAAGAGATTGTGGCCTTCGCTGCTCGTCGTAGCTCTTCCAGGGCACGGTTCGCGGGCATAACGAAAACTATCCCGATTCACTGAACGATGTGCGGAGTACATCCTCTGTATCGGTCACGCCGGTCGTAACAGTTCGCCAGCAGCTCGGCTCGGTATTGCTGAATACACAGCGCATATTCAGCAAGGACGGAACCGAATAATCAGGCGGTTAGTCTGCCGATGGATACAGCGCCCCGAGATCCCCCTCCCAGGGCTGGACGTGTCCCGGGAGCAGAGTGAGGTTGCCGAGCGCACCCAATTTTCGTGCGGACTCCATCTGCTGGTCTTTATCGTAATTGAACAGGTTCCCGCCTCGCACGGGCTCTGGCGCCACGGCTTTGCCACTCATGATATCCATCGTGATCAGGGCGTCGCCAGCGAAGAGGATACGTCGCTCTGGTAACCAGAACGAACAGTGCTCCTTCCGGTGGCCAGGTGTCGCGATCACTTCGGGCTGGCCGGGGACATCCAGAACCTGCCCGTCGGTAAAGGTGCGTGCCTCAGCGATGGGTTCCGCGTCGGTCATGCCAGCCTGCATCAACGCGCGAATAAATCTCGCGTACGCGGGCCGCCACATAAAGAAGAAGGGTGCAAGCGGTGGCCTGCCTAAGCCAGCCTTAGCTGTCTCGTACCCTTCTTCGGGGAGCCACACGGGGATTCCGGCCTTTCGAAGCGGTTCAGCGAGTCCGATATGATCCGGATCGACGTGCGTGAGGATGACCGCCTTGATATCGGTTAACTCGGCCCCGATTCGTTCGAGTCCGGCCTCCAGCAGTTCCATCTGTGCAGGGACGCCCGCATCGACCAATGTCAGCCCGTCATCGTCCTCGATGAGGTACATGTTGGTCATGGTTGAACAAAGCTGGTAGACCCCATCGGCCACCTCCGTGGCCACTTGCTCTTCCCTGAGCTGGGGTTCGATGTTCCACGGGATCCGCAGGTTGCGTTGCTTGCCGATTACGTCGGGGGTTTCTTTTGCTGTTGCCATAGGCTTCTCTGGTGGTTGAACCTCTGAGAAAATCCTACTGGGTCTCGACGACACTACCCAAGGAGACGAACTCGGAGAGTCAGCAAGAACTACGACCCGCGAGAGAATAAACCCATGTTATAAATAATGAAGAATAGGCGTCTATCTCCCAGCCCCCATCCTGCTGAATACACCCTCTGTATGTGTCACGGTGATGTTAATGAGTCTGGATTTTGCCACGACGGAATCTATGAGAACTTCCGCTAATCCGTATCAATTAGCTAAAGGACATCTCACGTACTGTTAACCTGAGCGAATAATACCGCTATCATCTCAAATTACTCTGGATACGTTCCAATTACCCTTCCTCGTCACCCGTCGAGATCGCATCGGAAACCTCCGTATTTCGCTGTTCAAGCCGAGTCCAGTCATCCGAATCGAGGTCTCCATATCGAACGAGGGCTGCCAATTCCTGGTCCGTGAGCTGGGCGTCCGAGCGCAATTTTTCGAGTGCGTGCTCGTGATCGATGATATCATGGTTCCATTCCAGCTCAATGTCCACCGAAGCCTCGGCTATACTGTAGTGTGGTCCCTGCCGGGCTCGTTTACTACGACTGCTGCCATATTCGACAGCACTTCTCACGAGTCGCTCGAAATTTGCATGTGTGTGCTCTGAAATTCCATAATAAATGAAACCTAGCGCAGATTCAGCTCCCAAATATACATTCTCGGGACCAGATTCAATCCACTGCGAACGGCTCGATACGTTATTGAATATCGTCTGAATGTCGTGGTCGTCCATGTAGCGTAACAGTAGCTCGAAGTCGAGCAGACCGTTCCTGACTCGGTCTCGCATACGCTGGCGTAGCTGCACCTCGGACCCACCACTCACGTCATTTTCACCGAGTAGGTACGCTCTATCGGCGTACGTGAGCAGCCCAGGATCTCGGTCACGAGAGTGTTCGGTGACTTCCATATTTGGTCCCAAATATCCATTGAGTTTGTCATTTGGTGTCTCTTTGTCAGACGGCATTATCAGAGAGTAATAATTCTGTATTACTTAGGATTAATTACTCTCACCGAATATGGATGGTATATGTCGGTAGACCCCGATGATAGATGGACTTCGATCCCAGTTCGCCCTCGCACACGTGACAAGGTGCATAGCGTCAAGCGTGAGGGTGAAACGTGGACTGAGACACTCGACCGTCTAATTGAGGTCCACACCGACCAGGGTGGCCGATAACTCGATAAACGCGAGTAGCACCGCTCGTATCGGTTGAATCGTACAGCGACAGGCCGACGCAATCGGGTGTTACAGGCACCCATTCAGGCTCCCTGGCAGGGGAGTGTGCCTGCCGCTGAACTGATAGCAAATCGGAGCCGCCTTCGCAGGTCAAGCCCTGGTATGTCGATATACAACCGCTGTACATCAGCGTTCGGGTCCGGGCCCTATCGAGGCGGCCGCAGCTACGCCGGTTGAACCGGCGAATACCGGACACATGAATGCAACAACGGTCAGACAAGGCGTACAGGAATCGAACCAAACACAACTGGAACACTCCGAACGAGGTGCGTTCCTCCGGAGTGTAAATCGAATCGATGGGGTCGCTGTCGAGGCACGACCAAGGGCCGCAGCCTGTGGGGCCAGTGGTTGTCGAAGCTCCCGTGACCTCGTTCACGTCCACATCGCCGAATGGGGATCACGGGTGCTGTGCATTGGCCATGCTCGCGACGTGCTTCAGCGGGAGGGCCGGGAATGATAGAGCGATTCGGGCACGACAAGATTCGGCTCGTCGAGTGTCCCCTGTGTGGCGTCGACCTCCGTAAGAAAATCCCCGCTGCTCACATCGCTCGGGAACACGGGCCGGCAGATGGTGGCCTGTCCCCGCTGCGAGGAGAACGGTCCTAATGCAGTCGTACGATGGAGACCCCGACCAATTCGTCGGTGAAAATCGTGAGACGCTCCTCCGCATCGTAAAGCATGGTGACGATAGGTTCGTCCGTGCGTTGGCGATGAACGCCCTCGTTCTCTACGGGAGCGATCCCGACTTGGAAGACGTCGAACGAGAGCTGCGCGAGGCGAAAGAGGGGGCGACCAGCCGATGATATCAGTTACCCGTGGCTTCGACGAATCCGCGCGCCTCCCGCATCACCTCGGGGTTCGAGTCGGTGAACTGCATGAACTTTTCGAGGCGCTCGATGTCGTCGAGGAAGTCGGGGTTGTCTTGCGCCAGCGCGAGGAGCTGGGCTCGGGTTTCTCGCTGCTCCTCCTCGACTCGCTCGACGGCCTGGTGCTCCATCGCCTGACCGCACCACACGCACAGGTCCTCTTCGCGGGGAGTCTCGCGCTGGCATCGGGGGCAGGTGAGCGGCGCGATCACTTCGTGCTCTTCCTCTTGGACCTCGACCCCGTGCGCTTTGGCGATCTCGCGGTCGTTGGCCTCAGCGAAAACGGCGATGTACCGGGCTGCCGTGTCGGAGCCGCGGGTCCATCCGTGATGGTCTTCGAGGTGCGCCTGATTGACGTTCTGGCTGGCGAGGTAGGACGCGCTGCTCTTCCGCATCCGTCGGTAGTTGACGTTGGTGTGGGTGATGCCGGCACGACGTGCGGGCTGCTGGATCATTTTGAGCCCCATCTTGTAGCTAATCTTCTCGGGGCTGTTGAGCTTGCACCAGAGGGGGGCATTCGGATTGTCCCGACCAGGGTGGACGGAGAGCCAGCGCCTGAGGTACGGCACACTGGGAATGAGCAACATCGACCGTTCGCCTTGCTTGTCATCGACGGAGATCTTGAGTCCGTGTTTGTGGTCGGAGACGTCGCCGACTCGGAGATTGAGGAACCCCTCGGGGCGGGGGCCCGCGTCCCAGGAGACGGTGATCGCGGCTTTGTCGCGGAGGTTTCGAGCCGCCTCGACCATCGGAAGGATGTGCTCGTCCCACCAGAGCATCTTCGACGGGTCGGGCATCGGATTGTAGTTCCGGGGGGTACCCGCAGGGAGGAGCTTAATCGGTTCGGGGATACCGTCGCCTGGCCCCGCGTGTTCACCGAACATTCGGACAGCCACGCGGTAGTCCCGCTTGGTTTCCTCGTTGTCGTAGTTCCGTTTGATCCACCGGCCGATAGTCTTCACCGCGTCCTCGTCCTCGAAACAGTCGACGAGATCGACGTCGGGGAGGTCGTCGGGGTCGTACTTGTTCGGGGAGTCGCCCGCCAGGAGCGTACAGTGTTGGAGGAGTTTGATGTGACGCCTGTCGGAGTACCGGGTGTCGAGGAACTCCATCTCCTCGGACATCGCGATGAGCGCCTCCTTGTCGGCGTCGCTGATGTGGGGGGAGCGTCGAACCCGACGACGGAGCAAATCAATCCGTTCAGTGGGATCGGTCATATTGATATACACCCTGGTTCAACAGTAGAGTACTTGAACCACTGGTCACGTGCCGGGAGGCGGCACTTCTGTGATTCTGACCGGTGAGCGAAGCGAGCGTTTCCGGGCGTAGTTCACGATACGGGATTCACGTCCGGCCCCCGTTGAACCGTCGCCCACGACGGGCCGAAGGTCGCTCAGGCTGTCTCTGCAAGCAGAAGGGTCTGGAGCGTGTGCCACCTGGTCACAGTCGATGCGGCCAACACAGCTCACACGGATGCCAGTGAATCGGACCGGCCCCTTCGAACGACGCGTCGACGGGCAGGAAACGATCCGTCGGAAGAGGGCCCAGAGAGCGTCGAGACGGAGGGGCCGATGAGTCCCACCGCAGTCGGACTGGTCCCGCTCCAGTTCTCCGGCGGCTTCCTCGGCTGGGCGATCGCCTTCTTCGTCGTCGCAGTCATCGCCGGAATCGCCGGGTTCCGGGGGATCGCGGGCCTCACGATGGGGATCGCGAGGATCCTCGTCGTGGTGTTCCTCGTCCTGGCAGTCGTCTCGCTGTTCCTGTAACCGAGACGGCGCTCATCGGGATCCGTTCGGCACACTCCAGTAACCACAGAGCGAGCCGAAACGGGTGCGTGTCGGGTGCGTGTCGGATGCGCTGGAGCCGGATCCGGTACATCGCGAGGTGACGTGGTCGAACTATCGTCTCGGTCGTCTCCGACTCGTCGGCGTCGTCAGTCGACGACTCCCCGATCGTCCGGATCGCGTCGTGTTCCGCCAACGCCTCCCGGACGGCTCCTTCACCGGTCGCTTGATCGCTCGCTCGACGACGGCCGTCGTCCAGGCTCGCCCTGGCTTCGTTCGACCGTCACTCACGCGGACGGAAGACACACCCAAATCCGGGAGATGCTGCTTGCACCTGCGCGCTGGACAGTCGAGAACAACTGTCGCTGGTGTCGGCCGCGTCCTCGCGCGTCAGTAGCCCTCGAACGTCTCGTCCACCGGGGTGTCGGACTCGACGAGCGTATCCGTATTCTCCTCGAACACTTTCACGACCGCGCAGGCGTCCTCGTCGCCGTAGCCTTTCGCGCTCGCTTCGGTGTAGTACTCGTGGATCAGACTGGTGAGGCCCATCGGGTAGTCGATCCCGTCGGCCGTCTGCAACGCGAGTCGGACGTCCTTCCTGGAGAGGTCGACGGTGAACGTCGGCTCGAAGTTCCGGTTGAGCACCCGCGGGACGCGCTTTTCGAACTGGTTCGAGGAGCCGCTGGCGTTCGAGACGATCTCGAAGAGCATCGCTGGATCGACACCCAGCGCCGCCCCGAGCGTCATCGCCTCCATCGCGAGCGCGCGGTTCCCGACGGTCAGGACGTTGTTCACCAGCTTGGTCGTGTGACCAGCGCCGACGTCGCCGAGGTAGTACACCTCCTCCCCGAGGGCGTTCAGGACGTCGACGGCGACCGCGTCGAGGTCGGCCTCGGCGGCCCCAACCATCAGCGTCAGCGTGCCGGTCCGAGCACCCGACGTGCCGCCGCTGACGGGCGCGTCGACCACCCGGATCCCCTCGTCGGCCCCGACATCGGCGAGCGCCCGGGTCGTATCGGGCGTGCTCGTGCTCGTGTCGATGACGGTCCGGCCACGGCAGTCGGCGGCGAACAGTCCGTCGTCGCCACAGAACACGTCCTCGACGATTTCAGGCGTCGGAAGACTCGTCACCACGACGTCGGCGGCCTCGGCGACCGCGGTGACGGACGTCGCCCCCTCGCCGCCGGCGTCCCGGAGTCGATCGACGGCTTCGGCTCGCACGTCGTAGCCGAGCAAGTCGAACCCCTGTTCCAGCAGGTGTTCGCCCATGCGACTCCCCATCCGACCCAGTCCGATCACCCCGACAGTTGGCATACCGGCACTGTCTCGCCCGTGGTCAAAGCCGTTTGCGTACGGGCGAGCGCCGACCGTGAGTCCCCTGCGGCGTCGAGCAGTCGCCGTCGGCTCGCGAGGCAGAGAAGCGAGTTCGTCGGGTCGTTGCCACCACCGAGAGACGCGAACGGCCGCGAGGATCGTGAACAGGGCGGGTCAGCCGGGTCCGTCGCTCAGAGGCGCTCCAGTTCCCAGCCGACGAACGGGCCTTCGGTGTCGACGTCGAGCGCGTCCAGTTGACGGGCGAGTCCGAGGTAGAGCCCCGCGAGTTGGCCGACGCCGACGAGCGTGGTGGCGTGGAAAAAGCGGCGCAGACGGTCGACGGATGCGTCGTCGACCGACCCCTCGACGAACCGCTCGGTGTAGGCAGCGAGGGCCGCACGCTCCGGCGGGAGCGCGTCGCGGTCACCCGACACGGCCCGGATCTGCGCCGTGGGGACGCCCGCGTCGAGCGCGACCCGGACGTGCTGGTGCCACTCGTACTCCGAGCCCGCGGCGGCGGCGGTGGCGAGGATCACGATCTCTCGTTCCTGGGGAGTGAGTTCGATCCCCTCCCAGACGGCGGTCCCGTAGCGCCGGAAAGCCTCGAGCAGACCGACGTCGTTTGCGAGCGATCGGTAGACGTTCAGGGTGCCGCCCGACAGGCCGTGGCCGCGGGTCTCGGGCGGCGACTCGTCGTCCAGGGTGTCGAGCAACGGACGTTTCTCCGGCGGCAGATCGGCCCGCTCGACCAGTGGTACGCGCGTCACTCCCACGTATCGTGGCCCCCGGAGCAAGAGCCCACCGGCGGTGAGAGCGGACGCGAGCACCGTCCGGTCAACCGGCCGCTGGCTGCCACGGAGCACACAGTCAACAACGGTCCACGAACGCGCGCAGTTCCCGGTTGAACCGCGCCGGAGCCTCCCAGAAGGGGGAGTGGCCGACGCCCTCGTAGATCGAGGTCTCGGCGTCGGGCACCAGATCGGCGTGGCGTTCGGTCGCGGTCGGCAACACCACCTGGTCCGCCGTGCCGTGGGTGAGCAAGACCGGCACGTCGAGACCCCGGAGAGTGTCCTCGTGGACGGCGGTGCGGGCCTGGAGCGCCTCCCGGACCCGCGGCGGGCAGGCGGCGTTGTAGCCGAGCATGAACGAGCGCTCCCACGGCGTCAACGGTTCGGCGACGCAGATGTCGAGGAACGCACCCAGGGCCGCGACGCTCTCCTCGGCGTCGCGCGTCTCCAAGTCGTCGAGCATGGCGGCGAAGGCGTCGCCCGCGACCTCGGCGGCCGCGTCGGTGCCCTTCTCGCTGATGGCACCGACGAGGGTGAGCCCCGCGACGTCGTCGGTCCCCGCCACGGCGAGGTAGTCCGAGAGGACGAGTCCGCCGTACGACCACCCGACCAGCACCGGGGCCGTCTCGGTCAGTTCGTCGGTCACCGCCTGGATGTCCGCGGCCCACAGGTCGGGGTCGCGGTAGCGGTCGCTCCCCGCGGGCTTCTGCGAGTCGCCGTGACCGCGCAGGTCGGGGGCGATCAGCCGGAGATCGGCCAGCCGGTCGCTCTCGAACTGCGATCGCCA
This sequence comes from Salinigranum marinum, assembly GCF_024228675.1. Lineage (NCBI taxonomy): Archaea > Methanobacteriati > Methanobacteriota > Halobacteria > Halobacteriales > Haloferacaceae > Salinigranum > Salinigranum marinum. The sequence continues at coordinate 2,627,794 of NZ_CP100461.1, forward strand.
ACAGAGGCGCGACTGGGAGTAGCCGTGGACGAGAACGACCGGTGGCGCGTCGGGCGGGCCGGTCGCGCCGACGCACAGTTCCGTCCCGCCCCCGCCGACGACCGTGTGGGTTTCCATAGCGTGCGTTGGCCCACGTGTGGCAAGTAGCTTCGTGAGCCCGACCGGTCGAGTGTCGGCTTCGTGGACGGACGCGAGCGGGCCGACGGGCACGCGGTCATCGGTGCGGTGAGGGGGGCCTCTCAACGAACGCGGAACGCGGTCGGCGGGCGACTCAGCCCTGCGGCTGTTGCGCTTGCGCCTCGGCTTCGGCCAGCCACTCGGGGTCGTCGAACGAGGTCGACCCGACGTCCGTCAGCGAGTACTCCCACATGCCGTTGACGGTCTGCCCGTCGGACGTCGTCCCGGTGTACGACCACGATTCGTACCGCGAGAGCCCGTCGTCGTCGATCAGGACGACGTACTCGAACTCCGTGATGTCGACGTCGGAGTTCGAACCCGTACTCGCGGCGTCGCCCACCGCCCAGAACATCGACTGCGCCTCGGAGAGTTCGTACCGCTCGACCGTCACGCCGTCGTACTGTTCGGTCCCCTCGTACGAGAGGTCGTCCACGTCGCCGTGGCTGTAGATCCCGGCGTGAGAGACGGCGTCGCCGACGACGTCGAGATCGTCCTCCTGGGCCTGGTAGAACGAGCCCTCGCTCGATCCGTAGCGCGCGTACGTCATCTCACCGGTAGAGAACCGTTCCCAGCCGGTCGTCGTCTCCTGGCCACCTGCCGATGTCGAGAACAGCACGTGCGCCCGGTTGCCGTCGAGATCGGCGTAGTAGGTGTAGCCCACCTCGCCGCCGTTGCCGTCGGCGTCCGTCCCGCTGTACGTCCACGTGGAGGTGAAACTCCCCGCGGCGCGGAGCGCCGCCTCGGCGCTCGTGCGTTCCAGCTCGGCGACGTCCGCGGGGTCGTTGCCGTCGGCTTCCGGCGCCGAGACGCCGCTCCCGCTGGACCCGGCCGAGTCGCCCGCCTCAGCGCCCGAACTGCCAGCGTCGTCAGCGGTGTCGCCGGCGTCGGCTGCACCACCGCCGCCGAGACAGCCGGCGGACAGCATCAACAGGGCCACGGTGAGAACGACGAATCTCCTCGGATACATGAAACTCGTACGCCACCAAATAATATAAAATAGCGTATAATTCAACGGAAGCGTCGGGACGGGTCGGACAGCGAACGGCGGGAGCCAGCTGACAGAGAGGACGCACGTGTCCTCCTCGGTTCGGTTGCCCGTCCAGGGCACGTCCACGGCGCGTCCGTCAGGACTCGGCGAGCGCCGTCTCCGCGCGGTACCACATCCGAACGGGGAGACCGGTCGGATCGCGCGGCGGCTCCGCGGGGAGTGAGCGAAGCGCACCCGGACCCGGTCGAGCGGTGTACGCGAGCGCGACCGCGTCGAGGACGTCGGCGACCGCGACGTCGGCACCCGCGGTCGCCTCGGCGACGGCTTGGACCGTGACCGGTCCGTCGGGGTCGAACTCGGCGAGCGTCCGGAGCCGTTCGGCGTAGCCCGCCGCGACGTCGGGCGAGTGATCGAGCGGTTGACCGGCGAACGCCCGGTAGCAGAGCTCCGGGTGGGCCTCGCCGACGACCTCCCGGGCCTCGGGGAGTTCCTGGAGGAGTTCGTCGACGGCGGCGATGGCTTCGCTGGCCTCGAACGCCGCCCGCGAGAGTTCGTGTCCGGTCTTCCGTTCGTGGGTCCGGTTGGCGGCGGGGAACCGTCGTTTCCGCGTCGCCTCCCGGACCGGGGGGCGAAAGACGGCGTCCCGACGGGGCCCGAGCACGTCGCGCGCGAGCGAGTCACAGCGGCGGCCCTCCTCGCCGCGTTCGACCAGTCCGACCGCCACGTCGACCAGGATCCGCGCCGCCGCGTCCTCGTAGCGGAGCCAGACGTCGCCGATCCCGTCGTACACCGCCGCGTGATCGAACGCCTCGCCGTCGAACACGACCGCGAGCCACGGCCCGGAACACCAGACCACACCCACGGACAGCCGGTCGTCGGTCATCGAGAGGCAGTCGGCGACCCGGGGAGAAAAGCGTGACCGCCCGTGGCGACGTGGTCGTGCCCGCGGGACTTTTGTCCCGCACGGGAGAGCGCAGAGCCATGCGCTTCGGCATCATCAGCACGGCCCGCATCGGCCTCGGGTCCGTCGTTCCCGCCATCGAAAAGAGCGAGCACGCTGTCCTCGCCATCGCGTCGCGCGAGGCGGCCCGCGCGGAGGCGGTCGCCGACGAACACGACGTTCCCAGGGCGTACGGGAGCTACGAGGCGCTCCTCGCGGACGACGACGTCGACGCGGTGTACAACCCGCTGCCGAACGCGCTGCACGCGGAGTGGTCGCGCCGCGCCGCCGATCACGGGAAGCACGTGCTGTGTGAGAAGCCACTGGCGAGGGACGCCGACGAGGCGCGCGCGCTGTTCGACTACTGCGAGGAGCGCGGCGTGACGCTGATGGAGGCGTTCATGTACCGGTTCCACCCGCGAACCGAGCGCGCCGTCGAACTCGTCGAGCGCGAACTCGGGACGGTACGGGGGTTCGACGCCGCCTTCTCCTTTCGGCTCGACGACCCCGACGACGTGCGGCTCGACCCGGAGCTCGCGGGCGGGAGCGTGATGGACGTCGGCTGCTACGCGATCAACGCCGCGCGGCTGTTCCTGGGCGATCCCGAGCGGGTGTCAGCGTCCACCACGGACACGCGTGACGCCGGCGTCGACACGGGGATGGCGGCGGTGCTCGCGTACGGCGGGGCGACCGCGCGGATCGCCTCGGGCTTCGAGACGGACGGGAACCAGTACTACCGTGTCGAGACGACCGACGGGTGGCTCCACGCCGAACCGGCGTTCGGCATCGAACCCGACGAGCGGGCCACGCTGGAGTGGCACGCCGACGGGCGGACGGTCGTCGAGGAGTTCGACCCGGTCGACCACTACCGGCTGCAGGTCGAGGCGTTCGCCGCGGCGGTCGAGGGGGGCGGCACGCCGCGCGTGACCCGGGCGGAGACGCTGGGGAACATGCGAACGATCGACGCGGTGTACGAGAGCGCGGCGTCGGGGACGGCGGTGTCGCTCGACGACGGGTGAACGGCGGACGACGGGCGAGACCCGAAACGATCGGGAGTCAGTCGTCTGCGCGCCGCGGGCCGCGTTCGACGTCACGGAGCGCCTCGTGGAGCCGGTCGCTGACGGTCGAGCCGAGGAGGAAGTAGGCGATGCCCGTCGCGGAGGTCCGCAGGAACCACAGCGCCGCGGTCCGCCGGACGCCGAGGCGGGAGTCGGCGAGCGCGACGGCGACCCGCCAGGCGCTGTCGCGGCCCTCGGCGAGCGCCACGTACGCCAGGGCCTCGTCGAGCCGTCCGAGCGACTCGTCGACGTGCGAGATGCCCGGGGCGTAGCGGTCGGCGAGCCGGTCCTGGACCTCGTCGACGAGCCGTCCGAGCACGTCGTTGACGGCGCAGTGGTCGGCGTACTTCGTCTCCCGGTCGGGGTCGACGCCGACGAGCGACAGCGCGAGCGCGAGGTCGTAGTTGACGTGGGCGTTGATCCCGAGGACGGCGTCCTGGGCGACGAGGCAGTCCCCGCGTGCGGCGGACTCGAACGCCACCTGCCACGGGTCGGCGAGCGTCTCCAGGTCGCCCGTCTCGAACCTCAACAGCGCCTGTCGGTAGAGATCGGCGAACGTGACGAGGTACGACTCGACCCACGCGGGGTCGGCGAACTCCCCGGCTTCGATCGCTCGACCCACCTCGGCCGTGACGCGGCTGTAGATGACGAGGAACGGACCGCGACGGTCGCCGCGCTCGTAGAACAGCTGTTCGAGCGCACGCAGCCGGTCGTGAGCGTCGTCGATGCCGGCGAACGGGTCGGCGACGAGGTCGAACACCGCGGGGTCGGGGGCCGGGTCGTCCCCACCGTCCGTCGGCGGCCGGCCGCCGCGGAGGCCGTCCCACGCCCGTCGGACGCGACTTCGTGAGGGGGGACGGAGAGACGTGGGCATCGACGGTACGTCGATCCGATACGTCACGTCGGTAGATATACGTTCGCGGACGAACGGTCGGTCGCGATCCACGGACACACTCCACGGATGGGCCGTCTGCGGGCCGGAAACAGCCTCGAACGGTCAGACATGGCATGTCGCAAACGTTATTACCTCCCGTTGTCTTCTGTGGACTGCAATGGCGACCGGTAAGGTTGATTTCTTCAACGACACGGGCGGTTACGGTTTCATTTCCACCGAGGACTCAGACGAGGACGTCTTCTTCCACATGGAGGACGTCGGCGGTCCGGACCTCGAAGAGGGACAGGAAGTCGAGTTCGAGATCGAGCAGGCCCCCAAGGGTCCGCGCGCCAAGAACCTGACGCGCCTGTAAGTCGAGAGCCTCGACCGTACACACCACCTGACGAATCGGCGTTCGAGAGCAACTTTCGTCCCAATTTCACGCGGCTCCGGAGCGTCGCCGATACCCGTTGTACACTCGTCACGCGGTCACTCGCCGCCGACGAACACGGTCTTCAGCCGCGAGCCACAGGTCGGACAGCAGAGCGTCTGCCACGCGTCGGAGTCGAGGCCGCCGTACGTCTCGCGCCGGTGGGCGTCCGCGACGGCGACTGCTCGCCCGCACGTCGCACACCGGAGCGTCTCGGTGTCGATCATCGGTGATGGTCGGGACCGGGCGAGCAGTACTCTGTTCCACGCGAGCGTCGGTCGGGTAACGCCTCGACGCGGCCGCGTCGGCGCGGGCGCGTCACTCGGACCCTCGGCGGCGTGCGAGGGCGACGAGCGCGAGCGCCACGAGCGCGGCGGCGGCGCCGAAGCCGGGCATCCGTGTCTGCGTCGACCGATCGGTCGTTCCCGGGGGCGGCGACGTGCGCGGCGGCGTCGGGGTCACCTCCGGAGTCGCGGTCGCGGTCGCGGTGGGCGACGGGGTCGGCGTCCGCGTGGCCGTCGGGGTAGGTGACGCCGTCGGCGTCGGCGTGGGGAGTTCGTCGACCACCTCGACGCGGACCGACGCGTCGGTCTCGTCGTCGGTCGCCCGCAGGGTGTACGTCCCCGGTTCGACGACCGAGAAGTCGGCCGTCGTGTTCCACGTGCCGTTTCGGACGGCGGCCTCCGCCAGCGGGACGGTCGTGCCGTCGTCACGGACGAGTTCGACGAAGATCGTGGTCCCCGCTTCCCGGTTCGACGTTCCGGAGACGACCACCGGTTCGTCGCGTGGGACGAGCCAGGTGTCGTCGACGCGTTCGGTCGACTGGTCGCCCTGGGCGGCCGCCAGCGGCGAGACCGTCAGCGGCCGGTCGGCGGCGACGGCGGGGCCGACCGCGGCGGCGATCAAGAGGAGCGCGGCCGCCAGCGTGAGGAGGTGGCTGTCACGGGTCATCGGTTCGGATCGGTCGGGACGGTCGTCCCCGATCGCTCGGTACGAGAGCGTACGGCTCACTTCCTCTTGATCGTTAGGGAGTCGGCGCTGTCTCGCGGTGGCCGGCCACGGGCGCGGCTCGACGGATTATCAGGGTGGATAATCGCCGCACAACGCTTACGTACGGTTCGTCCGACTCTCGACCAATGCAGCGAGGCCCCCTCGTCCTCGTCGTTCTCGCCGTCCTCGTCGTCGGGACGCTGCCAGGGCCGGTCGCGGCGGCGGAGCCGACGGTCTCGATCGCCGTCGACGACACGCCGATGGCGGCCGGCGACCGACTGGTCGTGCCCGAGGACCCGATGCTCCGCGTGAACGCGAGCGCGCGGACGACCGTCGAACGCGTCGCCGTCCGCGTCGACGGCTCGACCGTCGAGACGTGGGCACCGGGCACCGAACGGGTGTCCGAGCGGGTCCGACTCGACCTCCGGAACGAGCCGCAGACGGTGCAGGTCGTCGTCACCGGCTCCGACGGGAGCGTGAACTCGACGCGGGTCACCGTCGAGAAGGACGCCGTCGCACCGTTCGTCGGCTTCACGCAGCCGTTCGAGAGCGACCAGCTCGGACAACCGCCGGCGGAGGTGCCACTCTCGAAGTCACGGGTTACCCTCGCGGGGACACTCGAGGACAGCGTCGGCGTCGAGTTCGTTCGAATCACGCGGAAGCACAGAGTCCAGGGGACGGCCGGGTACACGGTCGCCTCGGAGACGCACGTCATCCGCGACCCCGGCGACAGCTTCTCGCAGGAACTGTTCTTCGGCCCCGGCCGGAACGATGTCTCGGTCGTGGTCCAGGACCGCTACGGCAACAGCCGGCGGTACGAACTCGCCTTCCCGATCGACGACCGCACGGAGCCGACCGTCTCGCTCGACTCGGTGCCCGAGCGCACGACGTCGTCGGCCGTGTACGTCAACGGGACCGCGGCCGACAACGTCCAGGTCGACTCGGTCTCGTACGCCGTCTTCGGCGACGTCGCCCGTCGGTCCGTCGTCGTCGGCCAGGGGCGTGGGGCGGACCCCGAGCGCCAGCAGATCGAATTCAGCCGGAAGGTCGAACTCGACCCCGGCCCCAACCGGATCACCGTCTGGGCGCGGGACACCAGCGGCAACGAGGTCAGAGAGCTCGTGATCGTCGACTACGTGCGGAACGTCGTCCCGACGGTCTCGGTCGACGAGGAGCGGACGCACCTCGTCGCGAGCGAGGCGGTCCACGTCTACGGCGCGGCGCGCGACGGCCGGGTCAGTTCGGTGTCGGTCGAGACGGTCGACGCCGACGGGACGGTCGTCGACTTCGAGCAGGTGTACGACGGCGGCGAGGTGTGGGACGACGTCTCGTTCGAGGAGGAGCTCGCGCTCGCCGACACGGGTGAGACGACGGTCGTGGTGCGCGCGGTCGACGCCGACGGCACCGAGCACGTCACGCGGTACGGCGTTCCGACGCCCGACGCCGGCGGCGTGTCCGAACCGGTAGACGGGGGCGGAGCCGACGGCGAGGGTGCGAGCGCGGGGACGGGCGGCGAGGCCGACGTGGCCGAAGCGGCCGGCGAGACGAGCGCGAACACGGCGACGGCCGTCCAGGACGGCGGGTTCGGGGCGTTCGCCGTCGCCGCGTTGCTCGTGGTCGTCCTGTCGCTCGCCCGACTGCGGCACGCGACCGTCGACGTCCCGATCGAGAAGTACGTCGACTTCGACGACACCCGCCCGTCGCTCCCCTCGTTCTCGCGGTTCCGACGGTGAGCCGCTAGCGGGCCGTCCGGCTGTGCATCCCGGTCACGTCCTCGATGTCGAGTGCCCAGCCCACGAGGTCCTGCATCGGCTCCGTCTCGGAGAACAGCGTCGGGAACCAGGCGTTGTCCTCTAAGGCGGCGCTGACGGCCGACCACTCGTCGTCGTCGACGATCCGGAGCGTCCCCGTGGCGATGACCGTCCGCCACTCCTCGCGCGAGGGGACGTCGAAGGTGAGAAACGAGGCGCGCTCGGTCGCCTCACCGAACCGCTTTTTCTTGCTCCGCTCTCCGGGCCGGAGGAAGACGAAGTAGAGCCGTTCGGCCTCCACGTCGTAGCCGTACGAGATGGGGATGCCGTACGCCTCCCCGTTCGAGGCGAGCGAGAGCACGCCGAACCCCTGCTCGCGGAGGAACGCCCGAGCGGTCTCGTCGTCCATCTCGTTGCCCTGGATGCCTGGAAACGTGGCCATACCGGACAGACAACGGGAGGGGGTATAAGAATGGTGACAGTTCTCGCAGACGTAGAGCGTCGACTGCGGGTGCTCGACTGGCCGACCGCACCGACCGCCCCTCACCGGCGGCCGCCCGCGAGTCGCTCCGCCTCGGGGAGCCCACGGAGTCGGAGCATCGACGCCGTGCCGAGTGCGGGCCCGATCGCCAGCGGGAGGAACGCCCACCGCCACCCGACCACGTCCACCACCATCGGGATCAGCTGGATCGAGACGGTGGTGAGCAGGAAGCCGATCGCGGTCTGCATGGTGAGGGCGGTCCCCACGTACGACTCCTCGGCCAGTTCCGAGACAGCTGCGGAGAACTGGGCGGAATCGGCCACGATAGCGAACCCCCAGACCAGGACGAACGGGACGAGAACGAGGGGCGACGAGCCGAAGACGAACCCCGCGAGGACCGACGCCGCGCCGCTGACGACCATCGACACGCTCGTGACGGTCGTGCGGCCCAACCGATCGGAAGCCACGCCCGCAGAGATCGCGCCGAGACCGCCGACTCCGATGGTCCCGAACGCGATGTACGACGCCGTCTGCGACACCCCGACACCGCTGCCGCTGGCCGAGAGGCTGGCGATCAGAAACGCCGGGATCCAGGTCCAGACGGCGTACAGCTCCCACATGTGGCCGAAGTAGCCACCGTTGGCCAGCATCGTCCCGCGGTCGCGGAGCATCCGGCCCAGCGCGCTCGGGTCGAACGGGGCGGCCGGTGGCTGGTGCGGTCCCGGTTCGACCCGGAGGGCGAGGAGCGCCCCGGCGACGGCGAGGCCGGCCGCCCCGTACAGGACGAGTCGTGGTTGGCCAACCCCACCGATCCCCCGGAGGAGGTGTGGCAGGGCGGAGCCGATCGTCAGCGCGCCGACGAGGACGCCGATCGCGAAGCCGCGGCCCTCGCGGAACCAGCCGGCCATGATCTTCATCCCGGGAGGGTAGACGCCGGCGAGCGCGACGCCCGTCAGGAATCGGAGGGCGATCGCGGGAAGCGCCGTGTTCACGAACCCGGCGATGGCCGCCGTCAGGACGGCACCGAAGAACGCCGAGCCCGCGAACAGGTAGCGCGGCCGGACGACGTCCGAGAGGGTGAGCACCGACGACAGGAACGCCCCGACGACGAACCCGAGCTGGACCGCGATCGTGAGCCACGCCGTCTCCGATGGAGTCAACCCCCACTCGGTCGCCAGCTCCGGCGCGGCGGCCGTGGCACTGAACCAAAGCGACATGACCAGCAGCTCCGCCACCGCGACGACGAGAAGCACCCGCCGTCGGCGGGATGAGATGGATCGGTTGCGCATCGGTGACTAACAGTCCGGACGATACGGAGTGTATAAACGCTGGTTCTGTTGTGGACAGACGACACCAGACCGGCGCGGTGCCCGCCGGTCGCCAGCGCGTCGTCCGGGGGAGCGCGCCGTTTTTGTGCGCCGCCGAACAAGCCCGGGCGTGAGCGTCGAGACTCTCCACCGGCCCGCCCACCGCGACGCCCTGGTCGCCCTCGAAGGCGCGTTCGACCGCGGCGACCTCGTCGTCGTCTTCGGTCGCTGCACCGTCGAGTACGACGGCCGCGCGTCGAGTTCACTCGGGCCGGGCGACCGTCTCCTCCTGCTGAAGCCCGACGGCTCGGCGCTCGTCCACACCGACGAGAAGCGGACCCCGGTCAACTGGCAGCCGCCGGGGAGCGAACACCGCGCCAGCGTCCGCGACGGCCGCCTCCGCGTGCAGTCCCGGCGGTCGACACCGGATGAGAGACTCGACGTCCGGTTCGAGCGCGTCGACCAGCTCTCGTCGTTTTCCGTGACGGAGCGAGCCGACCTGGCGCTCGTGGGGAGCGAGGAGGACCTCCGAACCAGGGTTCTCGACGACCCGTCGCTCGTCGAACCGGGGTTCGAGCCGCTCGAGACCGAACGGGAGACGATGGCCGGACCGATCGACGTGTTCGGCCGCGACGTCGACGGACGACCGCTGATCGTCGAGTTGAAACGCCGGCGCGTCGGCCCCGCGGCGGTCAGACAGCTCCAGGGGTACGTCGACGCCGCCGGCCGCGAGGACCACGAAGCCGCGGTCCGCGGGGTGCTCGTCGCCCCGTCCGTGACCGACCGGGCCGCGGCGCTGCTCGACGAGAAAGGGCTCGGGTTCGTGCCGCTGGAACCGGGCGACGAAGAGACGAGCCCGGACGGGGGCAGCGAGGAGAGCGTGGAGGCGGGCAGCGAGGAGAGCGTGGAGGCAGGCGAGGGGCGCGGGCGAGAGTGACCGGGTCGGGTCAGTCGAGAGCCGCGAGTCGACGGAAGTTCTCGACCGTTCGTTCTGTATTTACGCCGTCGAACTCGCGCGTCCCGTCCCAGCCGAAGTCCCGCTCGATGGCGGGGAGGACGTCGGCGGTGAACTCGGGGTGGTACTGTGTGGTCCAGACGGGTGCCGCCGTATGACGCGTCGCCAACAGCGGGTAGTACGCCGCGCGGGCGATCGGCTCCATGCCGTCGCCCGTCTCGACGACGTGGTCGCCGTGAACCATCGGAAGCGCGGGCGAGACGCCGGCGAAGAGCGGGTCGTCGTCGAGGTCCGCGTCGACGAGCCTGGCCGTGAGCCCGCGGTGTTCGACGCGGCCCCCGAGCGCGTCGTTCACGAGCTGGTGGCCGAAGCAGACGCCGAGGGTGGGGATCCCCCTGTCGACGAGCCGGCGGACGAACCCGCGTGCCTCCTCGATCCACGGGCGCTCGTCGGCCTCGTAGACGCCCGCGGTGCTCCCGGTGACGACGACCGCGTCGACGCCGTCGAGCGACGGTTCGCCGCCCCGCGTCGGGTAGTGGTACCGTTCGTGGTCGGGGAGGAGCCCGCGGAGCGCTCGCGGGAGATAGCCGTACGTGTCGGGGTCGACCTCGGTGTCGCAGACGAGGAGCATCGGTGCCCGAGAGACGCTGGCCGGAGGCGAAAGCACGTTCGGTTCCCCCGGCCGCGGACGCCGATCTGGACGGCCACAAGCGGTCCCTGAGGGGAGAGTTGAGAGACGTTACCACGAGTAGTGAACACATACTTACCCGTCCGTCCACCGTGAGTCGAACCCATGTCGACCGACCAGCTCGAACTCTCGTGTCCGTCCTGCGCGGCGGCCGTCCGCACCGACCTCGACGCGATCCTCACCGACGGCGGCGGCGAGCGGCTCCGGGGCCGCGACCTCGTCTGCCGCGGGTGTGGCCACGAGTTCGGCGTCTTCGTGCTCTGAGCGGGTCTCCGCGGTAGTGCAACCGGACGCGCCGGGGGCCGTCCGCCCGGATCGACCCGGCGTCCGACCGCCTCCGAACCCGCCCGTGAGCGGCCCACGGCGGTAAACTCGCACACGGCGCGGGCGACGCTTCGAAGCCCTTTTAGCCCGCGTGGCCGTTCGCCAACGCAAGTAACCATGGCAGACAAACCGGCCTCGATGTACCGGGAGATCGACACGTCGGCGTACACCCGACGGGAGTACATCACTGGCGTCCCCGGTTCGAAGATCGCACAGTTCAACATGGGCAACCTCCAGACCGGCCCCCACGACTATCCGGTCCACATCAGTCTCCGGGTCGAAGAGGAGTGTCAGATCCGTCACGGCTCGCTCGAGTCGGCGCGCCTGTCGGCGAACCGCCGCATGCTGAAGCACGTCGGGCAGGAGAACTACAAGATGATCCTCCACAAGCACCCGCACCACGTCATCCGCGAGAACAAGCAGGCGACCGGTGCCGGTGCGGACCGCGTCTCCGACGGGATGCGTCAGTCGTTCGGCAAGCCCGTCGGGACCGCCGCGCGCGTCCCCAACGGCGAGACCGTCTTCAGCATCTACTGCCAGCCCGAACACGCAGACATCGCGAAGGACGCGCTCCGTCGCTCGTACAACAAGATGTCGCCACCGTGCCGCATCGTCGTCGAGAAGGGCGAGGAACTGCTCGTCGCCTGAGACCGGTCGAACCGTTTTTCTCTCGTCGTTCCTCCCGTAGGGTATGCTCCGGTTGGCGGTCGCCACACAGGAAGAGACGTTCGAGCGGATGCGCGCCCCGCTCGAAGAGCGCGGGATCGAGGTCGTCGCGCTCCGCTCGAAGGAGCGCCCGATCCCCCTCACGGACGATGCGGTCGTCGACCGCGCGGTCGACGTCGGCTTCGTCTACCCCTCGCGTGTGATGGAGGGCGGCGCGCTGGACGCGCTGCTCGACGTTCCGTGGGTGAACGACCGCGAGGCGATCCTGACCTCGCGGAACAAGGGCGGGGTCGTCGCCGCCCTCTCGCAGGCGGGCCTCCCGGTTCCCGAGACGGTCATGCTGTCGAACCCCGTTTCGGAGTCGGCGGTCGTCGCGGCCGTTTCGGACATGGCGTACCCGCTCGTGGTGAAGCCGAACTCCGCGACCCGCGGGATCGGCGTCACCAAAGTCGCCGACGAGGACTCGCTCTTGGGCGTCGTCGACTACCTCGACCTCGTCCACGACTACCGCGCGACCGGCGACAAGTCGTACCTCGTCCAGGAGTTCGTCCCCGGGGCGCGCGACTACCGGGCGATGGTCGTCGACGGCGACTGTTACGGCGGCGTCGAACGACGGCTGTCGGCCGAGTCGCGGGAACACGGTCGGTGGAAGCACAACGTCCATCGGGGGGCGACGGCAGAACGGGTCGATCTGTCCCCCGAATACAGACGACTCGCCGAGTCGGTGGCAGCGGCGCTCGGAATCGACTACCTGGGAGTGGACCTGCTCGTCTCGGACGAGCGGGTGGTCGTGAGCGAGACGAACGCGCGGCCGACCATCGACGACGCCACGAAGTACGACGACGGCTTCTACGACGCGCTGGCGGGGCTCGTCGAGGCGCGAGCTCCCGGCTAAAACCCGTCCGCGGCGTTACTCGACGTCGATGGCCGCCGAGTCCTCGACCTTGTCGAACGTCACCTGGAGCACGCCGTTTTTGAACGATGCGGCGGCGGAGTGCTCGTCGACGCGCGCGGGGAGACGGATGCGCTCGTCGTACTCACGTCGGTCCGAGGCCGCAGAAACCGTGAGTGTCTCCCCGTCACATTTGAGGTCGATCGCGTCCTTCTCGACGCCGGGAAGGTCCGCGACGAGGCGGACGGTGTCGCCCTCGTCGAAGACGTCGACGTGGGTCTCGGAGGCGAATCCGGTCGTGTCGCCGCCGGTCATTTCGCTCATCATCCGTTCGATCTCGCCGAAGATGGAGTCGAACGGATCGTCACGGTCGTCTCTTCGCATACACAGAGGTATGTTTCTTCGTACCAAAAACCTTCTGTAACACGAATCATCCGCGAGAATTACCCACGCGGGCGAAACCGAGCGAGGGAGTCCACGTCAGCGTCGATCGAGATGACACCGAAGCGATGATGAGGGTTCCGAAACAGATTTAGCCCACGGTGGAGCACGTACAACCGTAACTAACTCGATTATGAGTGAAAAATCGTACCTGGGTGCCGGCGACGACGTCTCCCCCGAGGAGGTCGTCAGGGTGGGACTCAACGGCTTCGGGCGTATCGGTCGCAACATCTTCCGTGCGGTGTTGGAGAACCCGCGTATCGAACTCGTCGGCATCAACGACGTGATGTCGTTCGAGGACATGGCGTACCTCGTCAAGTACGACTCGGTCATGCCGCGGCTCGACGGCGTCGAACTGGAGGGCGAACAGCTCACCATCGGCGGCACGTCCGTCGGCCTCTACAACGTGCAGTCGCCCGCTGAACTCCCGTGGGACGACCTCGACGTGGACGTCGCGCTGGAGTGTACGGGCATCTTCCGGACGCGTGAAGACGCCGCGGCGCACCTCACGGCGGGAGCGGACAAGGTCGTCATCAGCGCGCCGCCGAAGGGTGACGAACCGGTTAAGCAGATCGTCTACGGCGTCAATCAGGACGAGTACGACGGCGAGGACGTCGTCTCGAACGCCTCCTGTACGACGAACTCCGTCACGCCCGTCGCGAAGGTCCTCGACGACGAGTTCGGCATCGTCGCGGGGCAGTTGACGACCGTCCACTCGTACACGGGGAGCCAGAGCATCATCGACGCGCCGCAGGCCAAGCGCCGCCGTGGCCGCGCCGCCGCGGAGAACATCGTCCCGACGTCGACGGGTGCGGCGCAGGCGACGACCGAGATCCTGCCACAGCTCGACGGCAAACTCGACGGCATGGCGATCCGCGTGCCGACCGTGAACGGCTCGCTCACCGAACTCGTCGTGAACCTCGAGGCCGAGCCCAGCGCCGAGGAGATCAACGACGCGTTCATGGACGCCGCGGCCGGCGAGATGGCGGGCGTCCTGGGCGTCACCGACGACGAGATCGTCTCCCGTGACATCCTCGGCAACCCGCACTCGTCGTACGTCGACCTCGACTCGACGAACGTCGTCGCCGGCGGCACACAGGCGAAGATCCTGACGTGGTACGACAACGAGTACGGTTTCTCCAACCGGATGCTCGACGTCGCCGCCTACGTCATCGACAACTGAGTCGGCTCCGTCCACGAGGAAGCGCCCACGACCGACGAACACGAACTTTTTGGCGGCCTCGACCCCCGAGCGGGAGCCGTCGGCGACCCAGCGCCGGCCGGTCGGGTTTTGTTTCGACCACGACCACGACCGTGGCCGCGGTCGAAGCCGCCCACCACTAAGTACGCGTCGCGCGTTCTCTCGGGTGATGTTCAACACACTCGACGACCTCCCCCCCGAACAGCGCGTGTTGGTCCGGCTCGACCTGAACTCGCCGATCGAAGACGGCGTCGTCCAAGACAACCGCCGCTTCGAGCGCCACGCCGAGACCGTCAGCGACCTCGCCGAGGCTGGCCACCGCGTCGTGCTCATGGCCCACCAGGGCCGTCCCGGCGACGACGACTTCGTCTCGCTCGAAGGGCACGCGGCGATCCTCGCCGACCACGCGGGCGTCGACGTCGGCTTCGTCGACTCGACGTTCGGCGACCCCGCGATCGAGGCGATCCGCGACCTCGGTGCGGGGGAGGTACTCCTCTTGGAGAACACGCGGATGACCGACGACGAACTCCCCGAGAAGGAGCCCGCGGAACACGCCGACAGCGCGTTCGTGTCGACGCTCGCCCCCGAGTTCGACGCGTACGTCAACGACGCGTACTCCGCCGGTCACCGCGCGCACGCCTCGCTCGTCGGCTTCCCGCTCGTGTTGCCCGCGTACGCCGGCCGCGTGATGGTCTCGGAGTACGAGGCCAACTCCGCCATCGCCACCCGTGAGTTCGAGGGGGACGTGACGATGGTCGTCGGCGGGACGAAGGCGACGGACGTCATCTCGGTGATGAACGCCATCGGCGACAAGGTCGACACCTTCTGTCTGGGCGGGATCGCCGGCGAACTGTTCCTCCGGGCGGCCGGGCACCCGGTCGGGAGAGACGTCGGCGACATGGCCCTGTTCGACGACCAGTGGGAGAAGAACCACGAGACCATCGAGGCTCTCCTGGAGGAGCGTGGCGACGGGATCGAACTCGCCGCCGACCTCGCCTACGAGGACGAGGCGGGCGACCGGGCCGAGGTCAGGGTCGAGGCGATCGACGAGAAGGACCGCCCGTACCTCGACGTCGGCTCCGAGACCATCGCGGTGTACGAGCCCACGATCCGGGAGTCCGATGCCGTCTTCGTCAAGGGCGCGCTCGGGCTGTTCGAGGACGAACGGTTCTCGACGGGGACGGTCGGCGTCCTCGAAGCGATCGCCGACACCGACTGTTTCTCCGTTGTCGGCGGCGGCGACACCTCCCGCGCGATCGAGATGTACGGGCTGAGCGAGGACGATTTCTCGCACGTCTCGATCGCCGGCGGCGCGTACATCCGGGCGCTGACGGGCGAACCGCTCGTCGCCGTGGAGTTGCTGAAGACGGAGTGAGGCGATCGAGAATCAGTCGTCGGCCGGCGCGCGTTGCTTACTCAACCCCGCCGGATCACCGCTGATGCCGACGCCGAGGGAGTCGTCGGTGCGCCGCATCGACTCGTCCTGCGGTTCGACCCCCATGACGGCGCGGATGGCGTCGACGTTCTCGGGGACGACGTCGGACTCCTGGTGGATGGCCTGGAAGAGGTACATATCGCGGCCGCGGACGGCGATCGACTCCCCCCAGATGCAGTTCTCCCAGAGGTCGCCGCGGGGTCGGCCGGCGTCGAGCGCGAAGTTCTTCAGCTTGCCGACGCCGTCGATGCCCATCCCCTCGGGGATGACGTAGAGGCGGTTCTCCCCCTCGAGGAGCGCCTGGACGTGCGCGGCGGTGACGCGCTCGTCGAGCGTGACGTTCAGCGCGTGGACGTGCATCAGCGTCGCGGGCACCTTCAGGCCCATCGTGTCGATGTCGAGGTCGGCGAAGATCGTCTGGACGTCGGGACCGTGGTGGGAGGGGACGGAGATCGGGTTCGGGAGGATGTCGTTGATCGGGCCGCGGGTGTTCTGGCCGGGGTCGCCGCCGCGACGCACGAGGGTCGCGCGGACCTTCTCGACGCCGTACGCCTCCTGGAGGGGCGCGATGACCCGGGAGAGCCCCGTCGTGTTACAGGAGACGACCCGCGCGTAGTCGGCATCGCCCGCGGCATCGAAGTTCGAGCGGGCGTTGAAGCTCACGTCGGCGACGTCGGGCGACTCCCCGCCCTGAAAGAGCGCCGGGGTGTCGTGCGTCTCGTACAGCTCCCTGTTCTCCGCGCCGACGCCGGAGGGCGTGGCGTCGACGACGATGTCCGCCTCCGCGACGAGTTCGTCGACCGCGCCGGCGAGTTCGATGCCCGCCTCGGCGAACAGCGGGGCGCGCTCGGGGATCGCGGCGTACATCGAGTATCCTCGGCGAACCGCCGCGTGTGCCTCGTAGTTCGGCTGCGTCTTCGCGACCCCGACGACCTCCATGTCGGGCTGTGCTGTGACCGCGTCCGCGACGCGTTTCCCGATCGTCCCGTAGCCGTTGACTCCGATCTTCAACATACCCGCTTATCGACGAGACAGGTAATTAGTTATTTCGGACCCTAACACGGAGAAATTAACCCCTGGACGAGTAACGGATCCGATGTTTTCGCCGCGCGAGCGGTAAGATCCGCGGCGACGGTCGTGGATGAAAGGGTCGATTCGCGGGAGGGGGAAGAGCTAACAGAGTCCGCGGCTTTCGCGGCGGTATGGACGTGTCCGACACCGCGCTCGACGAGGCCGCCGCGACGGCCGTCCGACAGTGTCTCGCCGTCGCGCCGGGGGAAGCGTTCGTGGTCGTGACCGACGACAAGCGCCGCCCGATCGGGGAGCGCCTCTACGAGGCCGGCCGCGAGGTGACCGACGACGTCGTACTCCTGCGGTATCCGCCGGGGCCGCAACACGGGGCGGAGCCCCCGGGAGCGGTCGCGGCGGCGATGCGCGACGCGGACGTCTTCGTCGCGCCGACGACGAAGAGCCTGAGCCACACCCGCGCCCGCTCGGCCGCCTGCGAGAACGGGGCGCGCGGCGCGACGATGCCCGGGATCACGGAGGAGGTGATGATCGCGGGGCTGGACGCCGACTACGAGGCCATCGCCCGGCACTGCCGCGACGTGTTCGAGCAGGTCTCGGGGGCGACGGAGATACGGGTGACGACCGAGGCGGGGACGGACATCACGTTCGAGCCGGGCGACCGTGAGTGGCGCTCGGATACGGGCCTCGTCCACGACGCGGGGGCGTTCTCGAACCTCCCCGCGGGCGAGGTGTTCGTCTCGCCCGAGACCGCCTCGGGAACGTACGTCGTCGACGGGACGATGATGCCGCACGGCCTCTTGGACCACGAACTCCGGTTCGCGGTCGAAGACGGCTCCGTGACCGACATTTCGGACGACGCCGTGCGCGAACAGGTCGAAGCGGGTGCCGAGTCGGTGGGGAAGGACGCGTACAACCTCGCGGAACTCGGCATCGGGACGAACGTAGGCGTCTCCGAACTCGTCGGTTCGGTGCTCTTGGACGAGAAGGCCGCCGGAACGGTCCACATCGCCATCGGCGACGACGCCTCGATCGGCGGTGACACGGAGGCACCGCTCCACTTAGACGGGATCGTTCGGGAGCCGACCGTCTACGCCGACGGGGAGGAAGTGGAACTTCCGCGAGCGTAACCGGCGGCGGGTCGAGTCGAACGACGGCCGGACCGTCCGCTCCGAGAGCGCGGCTTGCGGTGGCGCGGCCGAGGCGACACGAGGTCGCCTCGCCGCGCGAGGGATGAGGACACGAGCGCACGGAGTAAGCGAGTGTCCGAATCGGCTGGGGAGGGGATGGCTGAAACTGCCCTGGCGACCGGATCGGACAGCCGTCGTCCGTTCCCGACTGATTCTCTCCCCTGCCGACACCCGTGCGTGTTCGGTGGATCGACCTGTCTCGGGTGACGAGCCGTGCCACTTGCACCCACGGAACCGGCGAAACGTGCCCTTTTCACGGGTGGACGGAGTACGAGGGCGTATGAGCACGATTCCCGACGCCGGCGAGCGCGTGCCGCTCGCCTGCCCGTCCTGTTCGCCGGGCGAGCAGACTGTCCACGAGATCATCAAGCCGGACGGCCAGTCGACGGTCCGCTGTACCGAGTGCGGTCACGTCCACAAGGAGAAGATCGAGAAACCCCGCGAGATCCCGGTCGACGTCGTCGTCTCGCAGGACGGCGACTCGCTGTCGACGACGGTCGACGCCCCCACCGAAGAGGACGTCGCGGTGGGCGAGGAGTTCATCGTCGACACGCCCGAGGCGCTGATGCAGGTCCGGATCACCGCGCTCGAAGTCGGTCCCGAACAGCGCGTCGACGAGGCCGTGGTCGCGGACGTCGACACGATCTGGGCGCGGGTGGTGGACAACGTCACGGTGAACGTCACGATCCACCCGAACGACACCAGGACGGACGCCTCGCGCAGCCTGAAGATGCAGGTTCCCGGCGACCACGAGTTCGTCGTCGGCGAGGTCGAATCGGCCGGCGGCGAGGAATTCGAGATCGACGGCATCCACGTCCGCACCGACGCCGACGCGGCCGACTACCGCTTCGACAAGTTCGATCACGACGGCGACATGGTGTTCGCGAAGGACGTCAAACGCCTCTACGGGCGCGACACCACGACCGCGGCGTGGTCCGCCTGGTAGAACGGCTGTAGGGATCGGTTCGAGTTCGTTCCGGGGTTCTTCCGTTCGTTCGACACGCTCACCGAGAGACTGGTTGCCGTGAGCCCGGGTCGTCGTGCGTCGATCGACGGTCGCCAGCGCGGGTACGGCCACACCCTCCACAGCCGAGTCCTTCGTGCCCTCACTCCGTTCGGTCACTCAGTCGTCCACCGAAGCGACGCGCTCGCTTCGAGCCGTTCGGTCGTTCGCGCCGCTCGCTCCCGAAGCCCTCGCGCGACGAGGGCCGGTGAGACCTTCGGCCTCGCTGCTTCCCGTTCACGCCGTCGCCGGCGGTTCGCGGGAACGACCCGGAGTCGCCTCGGCCGCGCCACCGCACGCCTGGCGGGGCCGTGACCGATCGGTGCCGGCCCGTTCCCACCCCAACCATTTTACCACTGCATCATACTACCTAGTAATACACTATGAGTTCGGACGATCGCACGTTCAGCGACGTCGGCGAGGCACAGGTGACGCGGGCAATCGGCCAGGAGTGGACCGAGGAGTTCATGGACTTCTCCGACAGCGACGTGATCGTCGTCGGCGGGGGGCCATCGGGGCTGATGGCGGGGAAGGAACTGGCCGAGCGGGGGGTGAAGACGATGATCGTCGAGAAGAACAACTATCTCGGCGGCGGCTTCTGGCTCGGCGGCTTCCTGATGAACAAGGTGACCGTCCGCTCGCCGGCGGAGTCGGTGCTCGACGACCTCGACGTCGACTACAAGCCCGCCCGGGACACGGAGGGGCTGTACGTCGCCAACGGCCCGGAGGCGTGTTCGGGGCTGATCAAGGCCGCCTGCGACGCGGGGGCGAAGACACAGAACATGACCGAGTTCACCGACGTCGTCATCCGCGAGGATCACCGCGTGGGCGGCATCGTGATGAACTGGACGCCGGTCCACGCCCTCCCGCGCGAGATCACCTGCGTCGACCCGATCGCCGTCGAGGGGGAGTTGGTGATCGACGCGACGGGTCACGACGCCGTCGCCGTCTCGAAGCTCCAAGAGCGCGGCGTCCTCGACGCCCCGGGGCTCTCGCACGCCGCGGAGCACAACACCGGGATGGACCAGACCGACGAGGGACAGTACGGCGCGCCCGGCCACGACTCGCCCGGCCACGACTCGATGTGGGTCGGCGAGAGCGAGGACGCCGTCGTCGAACACACCGGCCTCGTCCACGACGGCCTGATCGCCACCGGGATGGCGGTGGCGACGACGTACGGGCTCCCCCGGATGGGACCGACGTTCGGCGCGATGCTCCTCTCGGGTAAGCGCGCCGCACAGGCCGCGATCGACGAACTGGGCGTCGACGCGCCGGACGTGGAGATGACGGCGCGCACGCCCGCCGACGACTGACCAGACGGGGAACGAGCGAGCGTCGCATGGTCGACACCGTCGTCCTCTACCGCGCGCCCACGACCGCCGCGGACGCCGAGGAGATCGGCGCATGGCTCCGCGAGCGGCTCGATCCGGCGGTCGACGTGCGGGTCCGCGAACGCTTCCTCGCGCGCGCCGCCGACGGCGAGAGCCGCACCGACCTGGCCGAGTCGTTCGCCGCGGCCCGCGTCCACTCGCCGTTCGAGCGCGACACCGGGACGGCGATGCTCGGCGTCGTCCGCTACGAGGAGCGTGTGCTCGCCGATCCGGACCGCGGCGGCGGCGTCCTGTACGACGGCCGCGCACTCCAGCGCGCGCTGAACGCCCGGCTTTCCTCGAGCGAAGCGCCGCTGTCGACCGTACACGTCGCCCTCGTCGACCGGGCCATGGCAACGTGGGGCGATCACGACGGCCGCTGGCACAAGCGCGTGAACGTCCTCGGACAGCCCGCGCTGGTGTCGGTGCCGGGGCTGTACGAGGCACCCGCCAGGCCCGAGGCGTACTACCGGGAGCAGGGAGCCCACGCGATGCTGTCGGGCGACGCGCCGCCCCGTGAGGTGCTCGAATCCGTCGTCGACGGCGACTTTCTGATCGACGACGACCCCCGAACGACCGAGGCGCTGAAAGGGTACGTCCTCCAGGCGGTCCACTACGTCGAGACGGGCGAGGCGTTCTGTGACACCGACGCGTGCCGCCTCGCCGACTCCCACAGACAGCCCGGCGTCGTCGAGGCGCAGCTTCGAGAGCCGGCGTTCTGCGAGCGCCACGCCGCCCGGTACGGGTAGGCGGCCACGACAAGTTGTAACACAGTCGGCGTCGTACGCCCGGCCATGGGGCACACCCCCGAGGACCTCGACGCCGCCCGCGATCGGCTCGTCGACCAGCTCGTCGAACGGGGCCACGTCGAGCGCGGGGCGACGGCGCGGGCGCTCCGGGCGGTCCCGCGACACGAGTTCGTCCCGGGAGGGAGCCGGCGACGGGCGTACGAGGATCGGCCGCTCTCGATCGGCAACGGCCAGACGATCAGCGCGCCGCACATGGTCGCGATCATGACCGACCTGCTCGCACTCGAACGGGGCGACCGCGTGCTGGAGATCGGGACGGGCTGTGGCTATCACGCCGCCGTCGTGAGCGAGATCGTCGGGCCGGGGAACGTCTACAGCGTCGAGTACGACGCCGAACTCGCCCGCGAGAGCCGGACCCGGCTGGCGCGGCTCGGCTACGACGTCCACGTCCGCCACGGCGACGGCTTCGCGGGCTGGCCCGAGCACGCGCCGTACGACCGAGCGTACCTCACCTGCGCGCCCGCGAGCGTGCCCGAAGCGGTCGTCCGCCAGGTCGGATCGGGCGGCCGCGTCGTCGCCCCCGAGGGGAAGCACGTTCAGACGCTCGTCGTGTTGACGCCGACGGAGACGGACATCGAGCGGGAGACGCACGGTCGGGTTCGGTTCGTGCCGATGCGCGGCGAAGCCGACGCGACGAACGGGTAGTCGACGCGGTGTGGACGGGCACGACGGCCGACAGCGGCTGGCTGCCGACGGCCGCGTTTTTCAATCGGGAGTACACAGGACGCGTATGCCGACCCGAGACGGCCCCGGGCCCGACCACGAGGAGCTGTTGTTGCTGTGGAGCGCCCGCCGGACGGGCGTGCTCGACGCGCTCACGACGACGGCCGGGACGGCCGACGGCGTCGCCGCCGAGACCGAACTCGATCGCGCGACGGCCGCACGATTCGTGCGGACCCTGGCCGACTACGGCTACCTGCGGCGTGTCGGCGAGGAGTACGAGCCGACGAACCGCGCGCTGGGGTTTCTCGCGACGCGTGACGTCCGGTCGATCGGCGCGACCCCGCGGGCGCTCGATCTGCTCGATTCGATCGCCGACCTCGGGGCCGAGGACGGCGGATCGCGGGACGATGCGGCCGGAGACGCCGACGAGCCCGACGTGTCCAGCGAACGGCTCCGCCACCGGCTAGGTGCACAGGTCGCGCGCCCCGCCGGCGAGGTTCGGGCGGGTGTCACCGCCGCGGTCGACGCCGCGCCCGACGCCGAGCGGGTCGTCGACGTGTACGGGGGGGCGGGCCGGTACGCCGCCGAGTTCGCCCGTCGCGGCCACGGGGCGACGCTGGTCGACTCCGCGCGAGTCCTCGACGCCGTCGGCCCGATGCTCGCCGGCCAGGACGTCGAGACGGTCGTCGCCGAGCGCGCCACGGCCGTTCCGGTCGACAACGCGGACCTCGCGGTCCTCGCTGGCGTCGTCCAGCGTCGTTCACCCGAATCGAACCGCGCGCTCCTCCGGTCGACCCACGACGCGCTCGGCCCCGGCGGAGCCGTCGTGGTGCTCGAACCCCTCCGCGGCCGGTCGGCGAGGGCACGACGCGTCGCGGTCGAACGCCTCGCCGTCGGCCGAGGAGACGCCTACGCGGCGGAGACGGTCGAAGGCTGGCTCGACGAGGCAGGCTTCGTCGACCGGGAGACGCGCGACGTGTCGGGCACCGATCAGGGGGCGGTCGTCGGCCGCCGCGAGCGTGGCGTTGATTAGTGTCGGGGGCCGAGCGGGGGTATGGACATCGCGGTGGTGCGTGACGACATGGTCGACGGCCTCGAACAGGCCCTCGACCTCGACGCCGACGTCGCCCACGCCATGCGGACCGTCCCGCGCCACGAGTTCGTCGACGACCGCCCGTACGACAACCGCTCGTCGGAGCACGAGGGGACGCGCGTGCTCGCGCCGAAGCTCGCCGCGCGCCTGCTCGGCGCGCTCGCGGTCGACGGCGACGAGGAGGTGCTCGTGGTCGGCGCGGGCGTGGGGTACACGGCCGCCGTGCTGGCCGAACTCGTCGGCTCCCAGCGCGTCCACGCGGTCGACATCGTCCGGTCGGTCGTGTACGACGCGCGCCGCAACCTCGCACACGCCGGCTACGACGGCGTCCTCGTCGACTGTCGGGACGGCGCGGACGGCCTCCCCGAGTACGCACCCTACGACCGGGTGCTCGTCGAGGCCGGCGCGGTCCGCCCGCCGCGGCGGCTCCTCGGCCAACTCGCGCCCGACGGACGGCTCGTCATGCCACTCGGCGGCGGCGGCACCTCACAGCGGCTCGTCGCCGTCGCGGACGACGGGGCCGACGGCGAGGTCGTCGCGGAGTTCGGCCCCGTCGCCTTCCGCCCGCTCCTGATCGACGGGGAACAGCGCCGGTCGCCGCGCAACCGGACCGAGCGCGAGGACGCCGAGTTCGCCCGGCAGGGCTACTTCGCGCCCACCGGCTGGGAGCAGGAGTGGATCGACTGGGATGAACATCTCTGATTCGACGTACTGTCAGGAGCGGACGACGAGGATCTCGGTGTTGCCGCGGCGGTCGACGTACTGGCTCCCCGCGGGTGGTTTCACGCTCACGACGAGCGTCCCGTCCTGCTGGTGAGCGAGGAGTGACGGCGTTACTGTCACCGACGCTACACCGCGGTCGTCGGTCTCGGCCGTCACGACGCCGTCGATCGACACGCCGCCGCTTTTCACCACGACCGTCGCGCCGGGGACGGGATCGCCGTCGGGGTCGACGACGACGAGATCGATCGCCTGCTCGCCGGGCGCGACGACGTCGGGTTCGGGACGCACGTCGAGCTCCGTAACGGCGAGGCCCTCCACACCGGTGAGCATGTTCAACATCACGCTGATGCTCGCCACCCCGACGACGAGCGCGACGACGAGTCTGACGGGCAGCCCCTCGATGGCGCGGCGGTCACGGCGAAAGCGCGACAGTTCGCGGCCGAGGGTCGAACGGAACGGTCCGGGTCGGTCTGGATCGGACATACCACGCGGTGGCCGCGGGTTCGTACTTGAAGCCTCGGCCGATGGTTTATATCGGGAGAGGAAGCCACCCGGCGGCATGCACGTCCTCGGACGAGACAGGGAAGCCGGTCGGAGGATCGACGGCGAGACGCCGGGACCGGCCGGCCGGCTGGGACAGTACCGCGCGCGGGACGGGAGCACCGGCGCGACGGTCGGCGTCGACCTCGATCGGCCGCACGCGGCGCTCGTCGTGGGGAAACGCGGCTACGGCAAGTCGTACACGCTCGGGGTGCTCGCCGAGGAGTGTACCGAAACGCCGGGCGTCACGCCGGTCGTCGTCGACCCCATCGGGGCGCTCCGTGGCCTCGGGTCGTGGGGGCGTCTCGTCGGCGAGCCGACGGTCCGCACGGCGACGGTCCCGCCACGGTCGTGGCCGGAACTCGTGGGGCTCGATCCGGCGAGTCCAGCGGGGGCGCTCGTCTGGCAGGCCGCAGCCGCCGCTGAGACGCTGGCCGGGATGCGCGACCACGTCGCCGACGGCGACGCGGACGGAGACGTCCGCCGGGCGGCCGCGAACCACCTCCGGCTGGCCGCCTCGTGGGACGCGTTCGACCCCGACGGACTCGACGCGCGGGACCTCGTCGACGCCCCGGTGACGGTGCTCGACTGCTCGGCACAGCCACCCGGTGCGCGCGGAGCGGTGATCCACGCGGTCGCCCGCGGGGTGTACGAGGCGTGCGTCGCGGATCGGCTCGACAGCCTCCCGTGGCTGTTCGTCGACGAGGCCCACGTCGCGTTCGACGGCGTCGCTGCCGCGGCGCTGGAGACGCTCCTCACCCGGGGGCGCGCCCCCGGCGTGAGCCTCGTCTGCGCGACACAGCGTCCCGGCGTCCTACCGCCGGTCGTCGCCTCGCAGTCCGACCTCCTCGTCGCCTACCGGCTCACGGCCGCGGACGACGTCGCGGCGCTCGGAGCGTGCGAGGCGACGTACGTCGACGGCCGACTCCACGAGCGCCTCCCCAGCGAGCCCGGCGAGGCGCTCGTCTCGACGATCGCACCGAGTCGGTGCACGTGGTTCGTGTCCGCGAGCGCGAGACGGCACACGAGGGGTCGAGCCCGCGGGCCAGTTCGTTCGTGGATCGGGAGCGGTCGACGTAGCGAGAAGGTCGACGTAGCGGGGACGTACTCGCGTTCTGGCGCTGCGTCCTCCTGCCGCCACTCGGGCGGGTCGATCGGTCGGCGGATGCTGTCGAGAGCGCGGGGGCACGGGGAACGCGGGGAGCACGAGGAACGCGGCGAGACGGTCCCTGGCGCAGTTACACCACACCCTCCCCAGCCGATTCGGACGCTCGCTCACTCCGTTCGCTCGCGTCCTCATCCCTCGCACGGCGGAGGCGCGACACGAGGTCGCGCCAGCGCGCGCCACTGCTCAGCACGCACTACCGCTCAGCACGCGCCACCGCTCAGCACGCGTCACTGCGGCCTCGTCGCGACGGCCCAGGGGAGCAGAGCGAGCGTCCGGTGCGCACCGGCCGAACCGAAAGCGACGAGTAGATCGGCGGAATCGTCGCGGCTATGAAACGACTCGACCCGGTGTACGTGGCAAGCGGCGGCTTCGCCGGCGCTCTCCTCCGCTGGGCCGTCGGCGTGGCCGTCCCGGGCGTGCCGGGGACGCTCGTCGTGAACGTCCTCGGGAGCTTCGCGCTCGGAGCACTCGTCACGCTCGTCACCGACCACCGTACCCGGGTCCTCGTCGGGACGGGGCTGCTCTCGTCGTTCACGACGTACAGCACGTTCGCGGTCGAGACGGCGACGCTCGCTCCGGCGGCCGGCCTGGTGAACGTCGGCGCGAACTACGCGCTGGGGATCGCGGCGGCGTTCATCGGCATCGCGTGGGGGACGCGTCGGTGACGACCGCCGGCGTGGGGCTGTGGCCGGCGCTGCTCGTCGGACTCGGCGGGACGCTCGGCGCGCTCGCCCGGTTCGGCGTCGACACCCGTCTCGGCAGTCGCGGCGTCCTCGTCGTGAACGTCCTCGGGAGCGTCGTGCTCGGGGCGCTGGTCGCCGCACCGCTCGACGGGCGCGTGTTGCTCGTCTTCGGAACCGGGTTCTGCGGCGCGTTCACGACGTTCTCGTCGTTCGCGGTCGGGGTGGCCGAACGGGCGGTGGCCGGCGAGCGGTGGGCCGCCGCCCGCTACGCGGCGCTGATGCTCGTCGCGGCGCTCGGCGGCGTCGCCGTGGGGGGAGCCGCGGTGCAGACAGTCATCTGAGCCGTAAAGAGTCTATACCCCGGGCCACGTTTCGGCTGACAGACCTCGAGTGATGACGACGGTGCTGTACCTCGGACGGGACGAAAACGTCGTTGACGGAGTACGTCGCGCCGCGCCAGGTCTCGACGTGAAACGGGCCGATCCGGGCGCGGTGGCGGGCGCGCCGAGCGCCGACTGCGTCGTCGTGACCCCGGACGAGGCCGGTGACGAGTCGTCCGTCGTCGCCGACCTGCGGCGAGTGGGCTATCGAGGCCCCGTCGTGCTGTTCGGCTCCGGAACTCACGAGACGCTCGCGTCACGGGTCGACGAACTGGGCGCGACGACGTACGTCCGCCGGGACGTGACGAACGGCCACGAACCGTGGTTCCGGTTGGCCGAGACGGTCGAGCGGGTCACGACGACGGCGTCGAAACGACGCGAGACACAGCTCACGCTGTTGCACGAGCTGGCGCGTGAACTGATGCGTGTCGAGGAGTACGGGGCCGTCGCGGCCACGGTCGTCGAGTCGATCGAGGACACCCTGGGCGCCGACGCCGCCGTCGTCGAGTCCACCGCGGACGGCGACGGAGCGACCGTCCTCGCCGCGACGACGGGGTTCGAGACGGAGCTCCTCGACGAGCCAGCGATCGCGGCCGCCGTCGCGGCGGGGACGGAGGAGTGGACACCCGCGGGCGGTCCGGAGATCGAGCGCTCCGGCGTCCTGGCGGTCGTTCCCATCGGCGAGCGGGGGAGCCTCCTCGTGGGCGGCCGTGGCGGCGTGGCCGTGGAGTTCGAGCTGGTGCGAGCGCTCGGCGCGACCGCCGAGGTCGCGTTCGACCGAGCGGAGCGAGAAGCGCGGATCCGCGAGGAGCGCGACCGGATCGCCTCGCTGTTTGAGAACACCAGCGACGCGATCGTCGACGTCGAGAACGTCGACGGCGAACCGATCGTTCGCGCCGTGAACACGACGTTCGAGCGCGTCTTCGGCTTCACGAGCGACGAGGTCGTCGGCTCGAACCTCGACGAGTTCATCGGTCCCGAGCAGGACGATACGTCGGCGGCGTACCGGCTGTACGGGCTCGCTGGTGGGCCGTTCGAGCGTGAGGTCCGGCGATCGACGGCCGACGACGTCCGCGATTTCCTGCTCCGATCGGTGCCGTTCGACCGCGAGGGGACCGATCGTGGGTACGCCATCTACACGGACATCACGGAACGGAAACGGATCGAGCGGACGCTCGGACGACTCCACGAGACGACGCGGGACCTCATCCGGGCGGAGTCCCGGATGGAGATCGCCGAGATCACCGTCCGGGCCGCGAACGACATCCTCGGCTACCCGGTCACGGCGGTCCGACTCTACGAGCCGAAAAGCGAGACGCTCCGGCTCGCGGCCGTGTCCGAGGAGACGGAGTCGGTGCTCGGCGAACGGCCGACCGACGGGCCCGAGGTCGACATGGCGTGGGAGGCGTTCCGGGTCGGACAGTCGAAGGTCGTCGACGACCTCTCCGCCCACGGGGTCACCGACGTCGGGATCGACCGTGCGATGTATCTCCCGCTCGGCGACGGGGGACTGCTGACGCTCGGGTCGACGGAGGCCGAGGGGTTCGACGAATCCGATCGGCGGCTGGCGCAGATCCTTGCCGCGAACGTCGAGGTCGCCCTCTCGCGGGCGGCGCGCGTCGCCGTCCTCCGCGACCGCGAGGACGAACTGGCCCGGCAGAACGAACGGCTCGAGGCGTTCGCCTCCGTCGTGAGTCACGACCTCCGGAACCCGCTATCCGTGGCGCGCGGCTATCTCGGTCTCGCGCGCGACGCGTGCCCGGCCAACGGGGATGACGAGGATCCGGCCCCGCACTTCGAGCGCGTCGAACGCGCCCACGAGCGGATGAACCGCCTCATCACCGATCTGCTCGCGCTGGCTCGGCAGGGCCAGACGGTCGGGACGACGCAGGAACTGTCGCTCGAGGAGGCCGCAGACCGAGCCTGGACCGCCGTCGAAACCGGGACGGCCACGCTCGACGTCGTCGACGACCGGCGGATCGACGCCGACGGCGAGCGACTCGGCACGCTCTTCGAGAACCTCTTTCGGAACGCGGTTGAACATGGCTCAGCGAGCAGTCGGCCGGAGGCCGGCGACAGCGTGGAAGACGGCTCGACGGACCCGGCGGACGGCGACGGGACCGGCGCGGTGGCCCACGTCCGGGTCGGTCCGCTAGACGACGGCTTCTTCGTCGAGGACGACGGACCCGGCATCCCCGAGAGCGAGCGGGAGAAGGTGTTCGAGCGGGGGTACTCGACGGGCGATAGCGGAACGGGCTTCGGTCTCTCGATCGTCCGCGGCATCGCCGAGGCGCACGGCTGGGCGCTCGACGTGACGGCGAGCGACTCGGGCGGGGCCCGGTTCGAGGTTCGCGGCGTCGACACCGCGGCCCGCGAGCGGATCGAGTAGCCGCCTGCGGTGGCGGACGCGTGGCGACCTGGCGGCGTCGGTCACGCGTCGCGCCACACGATCCCTTCGACCCGACCGCGAAGCACGCTTGTCTCGGCCGCGTCCGCCAGTTCGCTGGCGGTCCGCCGGCAGTCGGCCGTGGCGACCAGATCGTAGCGGTCGGGACGCGCGTCGACCCGTTCTGTCGTCCACTCACACCGGACCGTGTCGCCGGCGTAGACCGGCGTGAGGAAGTCGAACTCCATCGTGTGGGCGAGTACCGCGAGGTCGCCGCCGATCTGCGTCGGGAGCGTCGCGGTCAACAGCCCGTGGAGCATCGGCGGGTCGCGCTCGGTGTGGATCGCCTGCGTGTCCCGCGAGAGAGCGGCGAACTCGCGGACCTCGCAGGCGGTGAACGTGCGCTCGACGACGTGGACGTCGCCTTCCTCGGGGACGTGAGCGGCCATCGGGACCCGGTTCGAGAGCGGGGGGCAAAGGTCGTGCGGACCGGGGCGGGCGGAACGCGGTGGCGCGTGGCGTCACGAACGCCGGTCCGCGACCCGTGCGCGAGGCCTTCACGAGCGCAGCGAGCGAACGGCTCGGAGCGACGTGTCGCTCCGGTGGATGAAGCGAACAGCCGAGCGGAGCGAGGGTGTACGCGAATCGGTTGGGGAGGGTGAGGCACCATCGCGCTGACCGCAGGGGTCGCCGCCGTGTCGGCGGTGGGAACCGTATCGTCGACACGA
This sequence comes from Salinigranum marinum, assembly GCF_024228675.1. NCBI lineage: Archaea > Methanobacteriati > Methanobacteriota > Halobacteria > Halobacteriales > Haloferacaceae > Salinigranum > Salinigranum marinum. The sequence goes on from NZ_CP100461.1 coordinate 2,657,154, forward strand.
CCGATCAGCTACCCACGCGGTTCGCTCGGCGATGAAACGCCTCGCTCGGCGGGCGAGTTCGAGAGAAAGACGCCCGGAGCGGGATTGTGAACCACGGTCGTTCCGCTCACTGACGTTCGACTCTCTGGTTCAAATCCCGCTCGTAACCGCTCGGAGACGCTGACTCGCACGTGCGCTCGGCGCGACGGGACGCCCCGCTGAGGAGTCAACATCAGCAGAAACGCCCGGAGCGGGATTTGAACCCGCGTCACGACCGTGACAGGGTCGTATGATAGGCCACTACACCATCCGGGCAGTGCGCACTCAGTCGTAGCCGGGTTCTGTAAATAAGACTTACCATCTCTTCGCGGCGTGTGAAACGCTACCGTCGGCCGCTCCGCAAGGCATTTATCACGTCTGCTCATGTGTAGGGGTATCAGCCCGCTTGCGGTCGGTGAGCGGTGCTACCCGCATCGGTTAACAAGCGTTAAATGGCTGGCACTGAAAGCCAACTGTAGTATCTCGTGAGAGCTTCTTCCCACCCACCCAGACATCCATGGTCAACGTAAGCGAACACACACTGGTCCCAGAGCACACCATCCTCGACGAACCAGCGATCGAGGAAGTAATGACCGAGTACGACGTCGAGCGGGTGAACCTGCCCAAGATTCGCAAGTCGGATCCGGCGCTCCCCGACGACGCCGAGATCGGCGACGTCATCGAGATCATCCGCGACTCGCGAACGACCGACGAGGCGGTCGTCTACCGACTGGTGATCGAATGAACCGACAGTCACGACGCACCATCTCGAGAGAGTACTTCTCACAGGAACGGCTCGCCGAACACCACTTCCGCTCGTTCAACAACTTCCTGGACCGCGGCATGCAGGAGGTCGTCGACGAGAAGGAGACGATCGACACCGACATCGGCGACAAGGAGGGCGAAGAGCCGGTGTGGGTCGAACTCGGCGACATCCGCGTCGAGACCCCCCGCGTGCGGGAGGCAGACGGCTCCGAGGAACTGCTGTTCCCCCAGGAGGCCCGCCTGCGCAACATCACCTACGCCGCGCCGGTGTTCATGGAGATGTCCATCGTCCGCGGCGGCGAGGAGGAAGAGGAGGTCGTCCTCGACTCCACCGAGACCAAGGTCGGGCGAATGCCCATCATGGTCGGCTCCCGCAAGTGCAACATCTCCGAGCTCTCGGACGCCGACCTCGTCGAGATCGGCGAGGACCCCGTCGACCCCGGCGGCTACTTCATCGTCAACGGCTCCGAGCGCGTCCTCATGACGTCGGAGGACCTCGCGCCGAACAAGATCCTCGCCGAGTACGACACGAAGTACGGCGACGAGATCCAGGTCGCGAAGACGTTCTCCCAGCGCCGCGGCTACCGCGCGCTCGTCCTCTGTGAGCGCAACCGCGAGGGACTGCTCGAAGTGTCGTTCCCGAGCGTCTCGGGCTCCGTGAACTTCGTCACGCTCGTCCGCGCGCTCGGGCTCGAATCGGACGAGGAGATCGTCCACCGCGTCTCGGACGACCCCGAGATCGTGAAGTTCATGCTGGAGAACCTGGAGGAAGCGCCCGTTCAGACCGAAGAGCAGGCGATCGAGGCGCTCGGCAAGCGCGTCGCCGGCGGCCAGGGCAAGAACTACCAGCTCAAACGCGCCAACTACGTCATCGATCGCTACCTCCTGCCGCACCTCCACGAGGACGGCATCGACGAGGAGGAAGTGCGGATCAACAAGTCGTTTTACCTCTGCCGGATGGCCGAGGCGTGTTTCGAGCTCGCGCTCGGCCGGCGCGACTCCGACGACAAGGACCACTACGCGAACAAGCGCCTGAAAGTCTCCGGCGACCTCATGCGCGACCTCTTCCGGACGGCGCTGAACAAGCTCGCACGCGACGTGAAGTACCAGCTCGAACGCGCGAACATGCGCAACCGGAACCTGACGGTGAACACGGTCGTCAGGTCGGACGTGCTGACCGAACGCCTGGAGCATCCGATCGCCACCGGCAACTGGGTCGGCGGCCGCTCGGGCGTCTCCCAGCTCGTCGACCGGACGGACTACATGGGCGTGCTGTCGCACCTCCGTCGCCTCAGAAGCCCGCTGTCTCGCTCGCAGCCGCACTTCGAGGCGCGCGACCTGCACGCGACCCAGTGGGGACGGATCTGCCCCTCCGAGACCCCCGAGGGACCGAACTGCGGGCTGGTGAAGAACTTCGCACAGGCGATGGAACTGTCGCAGAACGTCGAGGACGAGCGGGCGCTCAAACGCGAACTCGCGTCGATGGGCGTCGAGGGCATGCCCGGCCTCGAAGGCATCGAGACCACACCGGCGGACGACTAAACAATGGCTCAGGCACGAGAAGCGAAGGTATACGTCAACGGGAGCCTGGTCGGGACCCATCCGGACCCGGACCAGCTCGCAGCACAGATCCGCGAAGCACGCCGACGAGGCGACGTCTCGCAGATGGTCAACGTGAGCGTCAAAGACCGCACCCGCGAGGTCATCATCAACGCGGACGCGGGACGCGCCCGCCGGCCGCTCATCGTCGTCGAACAGGGCGAACCGATGCTCGACGACGAGCACGTCGAGGCGGTCGAGAACGGCGAACTCACGTTCGAGGACCTCGTCAAGCGGGGGCTCATCGAGTTCATCGACGCCGAGGAGGAAGAGGACATCCTCGTCGCCGTCGACGAGGAGGACGTCGAGTACCACCCGGACTCGGACACCCAGGACACGACCCACCTCGAGATCGACCCCCAGCTGATCTTCGGGATCGGCGCGGGGATGATCCCGTACCCCGAGCACAACGCCTCGCCGCGCATCACCATGGGCGCGGGGATGATGAAGCAGTCGCTCGGGCTCCCCGCGGCGAACTACCGGATCCGACCGGACACCCGCCAGCACCTCCTGCACTACCCGCAGCTGGCGATGGTCAAGACCCAGACGACCGAGCAGATCGGCTTCGACGAGCGCCCCGCGGCGCAGAACTTCTGCGTCGCCGTCATGAGCTACGAGGGGTTCAACATCGAGGACGCGCTCGTCATGAACAAGGGCTCCGTGGAACGCGGCCTCTCCCGCTCGCACTTCTTCCGAACCTACGAGGGCGAGGAACGGCGGTACCCCGGCGGCCAGGAGGACCGCTTCGAGATCCCCTCCCAGGACGTCCGTGGGGCTCGCGGCGAGGACGCCTACACCCACCTCGACGAGGACGGCCTCGTCAACCCCGAGACCGTCGTCGACGAGAACTCCGTCCTCCTGGGGAAGACCTCCCCGCCGCGCTTCTTAGAGGAGCCGGACGACATGGGCGGGCTCAGCCCACAGAAGCGGCGTGAGACGTCGGTGACGATGCGCTCGGGCGAGTCGGGCGTCGTCGACACCGTCACCCTGATGGAGGGCGAGGACGGCTCGAAGCTGGCGAAAGTGAGTGTTCGGGACCAGCGGATCCCCGAACTCGGCGACAAGTTCGCCTCCCGCCACGGACAGAAGGGGGTCATCGGTCACCTGGCGCCCCAGGAGGACATGCCCTTCACCGAGGACGGGGTCGTCCCCGACCTCGTGCTCAACCCTCACGCGCTCCCCTCGCGCATGACGGTCGGCCACGTCCTGGAGATGCTCGGCGGGAAGGTCGGGGCGCTCGAAGGGCGGCGCGTCGACGGCACCGCCTTCCAGGGCGAGAACGAAGAGGAACTCCGCGGCGCGCTGGAGGAACACGGCTTCAAATCGTCCGGGAAGGAAGTGATGTACTCCGGCGTCACCGGCGAGAAGATCGAGGCGGAGATCTTCGTCGGCACCATCTTCTACCACAAGCTGTACCACATGGTGTCGAACAAACTGCACGCCCGCTCTCGCGGGCCGGTGCAGGTCCTGACGCGACAGCCGACGGAGGGGCGCGCCCGCGAGGGCGGCCTCCGCGTCGGCGAGATGGAGCGCGAGGTGCTCATCGGTCACGGCGCGGCGATGGCGCTCAAGGAGCGCCTGCTTGACTCCTCGGACCGCGAGGACGTCTACATCTCCGCCGACACCGGGATGGTCGCCGTCGAGGACGTCGACCAGCGCCGCATCTACGACCCCATCACCGGCGACGAGGACAACATCCACGAGATCGAGGTGAGCTACGCGTTCAAGCTCCTCCTCGACGAGATGGTCGCGCTCGGCATCCGGCCGCGGCTCGAACTCGAGGACGCGGTCTAACTCCCCTTTCCACCCCACACACCACACATGTCAATGCAGACACCCAAGGAACTCGGCGGGATCCACTTCGGGCTGATGGACCCCGAGACGTACCGCGACATGTCCGCCACGAAGGTCATCACGGCGGACACGTACGACGACGACGGCTACCCAATCGACATGGGGCTGATGGACCCCCGGCTGGGCGTCATCGATCCCGGCTTGCAGTGTCGAACCTGCGGCCAGCACTCGGGGTCGTGTAACGGCCACTTCGGCCACATCGAACTCGCCGCGCCGGTCATCCACGTCGGCTTCACGAAGCTCATCCGACGGCTGCTCCGGTCGACCTGCCGCGAGTGCGGCCGGCTGGCGCTCGTCGAGGAGGAGCGCGAAGAGTACCGCACCCAACTGGAGCGCGCGAAGGAGCTCGGCGAGGACCCCAACGACGCGCTGAAAGCCGCGGTCCGGCAGGCTCGTAAGGCGAAGGTCTGCCCGCACCCCGACTGTAGCGCGCCCCAGCACGACATCAAACACGAAAAGCCCACCACGTACTACGAGGTCCAGGACGTGCTCTCGGCGGAGTACTCCGAGCTCATCGCGGAGGCGATGCAGCCCGACCCCGACGACGAGGACGACCACGGCGTCGCCCCGCAGGAACTCGCGGAGGAGACGGGCATCCCCCTGGACCGGATCAACGAGATCCTCTCGGGGACCTTTCGGCCAAAGTCCGAGGACCGCAAGAAGCTGGAGAAGGCGCTGAGCATCGACCTCACCGAGGAGGACATGAACAAGCTGATGCCCTCCGACATCCGCGACTGGTTCGAGGACATCCCCGACGAGGACATCGCGGTCCTGGGAGTCGACGCCGACCGCGCCCGCCCCGAGTGGATGATCCTCACGGTGCTGCCGGTGCCGCCGGTGACCGCCCGGCCGTCGATCACGCTCGACAACGGCCAGCGGTCGGAGGACGACCTCACGCACAAGCTGGTCGACATCATCCGGATCAACCAGCGGTTCATGGAGAACCGTGAGGCCGGCGCTCCCCAACTCATCATCGAGGACCTCTGGGAACTGCTGCAGTACCACGTCACCACGTTCATCGACAACGAGATCTCGGGCACGCCGCCGGCGCGCCACCGCTCCGGTCGCCCGCTGAAGACGCTCAGCCAGCGCCTGAAGGGCAAGGAGGGTCGCTTCCGCGGCTCGCTGTCGGGCAAGCGCGTGAACTTCTCCGCGCGGACCGTGATCTCGCCGGACCCGACCCTCTCGCTGAACGAGGTCGGCGTCCCCGAACGCGTCGCCCGCGAGATGACGCAGACGATGAACGTCACCGAGCGGAACATCGACAACGCGCGGCAGTTCGTCCGCAACGGCCCCGGGGGGCATCCGGGCGCGAACTACGTCCGACGACCGGACGGCCGCCGGCTGAAGGTGACCGAGAAGAACTGTGAGGAACTCGCCGAGAAGGTCGAACTCGGCTGGGAGGTGAATAGACATCTAATCGACGGCGACGTCGTCATTTTCAACCGACAGCCGTCGCTCCACCGGATGTCCATCATGGCCCACGAGGTGGTCGTGATGCCGTACAAGACCTTCCGACTGAACACGACGGTGTGTCCGCCGTACAACGCCGACTTCGACGGCGACGAGATGAACATGCACGCGCTGCAGAACGAGGAGGCGCGCGCCGAAGCGCGCGTCCTGATGCGCGTCCAAGAGCAGATCCTGAGCCCCAGGTTCGGCGAGAACATCATCGGCGCCATCCAGGACCACATCTCGGGCACCTACCTGCTGACCCACGAGAACCCCCAGTTCTCGGAGACGCAGGCGCTCGACCTCCTGCGGGCGACGAGCATCGACGAACTGCCCGCACCCGAGGGCGAGAGCGACACCGGCCCGTACTGGACGGGGCGACAGCTCTTCTCCGAACTCCTCCCCGACGACCTCTCGCTCGAGTTCGACTCGTCGGCGGGCGACACGGTCGTCATCCGCGACGGCCAGCTGATCGAGGGGACCGTCGACGAGGACGCCGTCGGCGCCTTTGGAGGAGAGGTCGTCGACACGATCACCAAGGTGTACTCGAAGACGCGCGCCCGCGTGTTCATCAACGAGGTGGCCGCGCTGGCGATGCGGGCGATCATGCACTTCGGTTTCTCGATCGGGATCGACGACGAGTCCATCCCGGAGCCGGCGAACCAGCAGGTCGACGAGGCCATCGAGTCGGCGTACGAGCAGATCCAAGAGCTCATCGAGGTGTACGAACAGGGCGAACTCGAATCCCTTCCTGGAAGAACGGTGGACGAGACGCTGGAGATGAAGATCATGCAGCGGCTCGGGAAGGCCCGCGACTCCGCCGGCGAGATCGCCGAGGACCACTTCACCGAGGACAACCCCGCGGTCATCATGGCCCGGTCCGGCGCGCGCGGGTCGATGCTGAACCTCACGCAGATGGCCGGCTGTGTCGGCCAGCAAGCGGTGAGGGGCGAGCGCATCAACCGCGGCTACGAGGACCGCACGCTGAGCCACTACCGGAAGGACGACCTCTCCGCGGACGCCCACGGCTTTGTCGAGAACTCCTACCGCGCGGGCCTGACTCCGAGAGAGTTCTTCTTCCACGCGATGGGCGGCCGCGAGGGGCTGGTCGACACGGCAGTCCGGACCTCGAAGTCCGGCTATCTCCAGCGCCGGCTCATCAACGCCCTCTCCGAACTGGAAGCACAGTACGACGGCTCCGTCCGCGACACCTCTGGTACCGTTGTCCAGTTCGAGTTCGGCGAGGACGGCACCTCACCAGTGAAGGTCTCCTCGAAGCAGGAGTACAGCATCGACATCGAGAACATCGCCGACCGCGTGATCGAGGCCGAGTTCGCCTCCGACGAGGAGAAAGAGCGGTTCCTCGGCGAGGCCGAGCCGCCGACGAACCTCTCGGAGTACGCCGGGCCGGGGCTCGACAAGGCACAGGGCCTGGGGGTGGAGTCCGATGACTGAACAGACGAACCCCACCGGCGCGTTCGAGTACGTGACCGCCGACATCGAAGCGGTCGTCGAGGATACCGAACTCCCGCGTCGACTGAAGACCCAGATCTACGAGGTCATCGAGTCCCGGGAGGGCGTGACGGTCGAACAGGCCGACGAGATCGCCCGCGCCTCGGAGACGCGGTATCTCGACACCCGGGTCGACCCGCTCGACCCCGTGGGGACGGTCTCGGCGCAGTCGATCGGCGAGCCGGGGACGCAGATGACGATGAACACGTTCCACTACGCCGGCGTCGCCGAGATCGACGTGACCCAGGGCCTGCCGCGGCTCATCGAGCTGGTGGACGCCCGGAAGACGCCGGACACGCCGATGATGACCGTCTACCTCGATCCCGACCACATCGAGAGGCGGATCGAGGAGGTCGACGACCCCGACTACACGGAACGGGACGTGGCCCACGAGGTCGTCTGGCAGATCGAATCGACGAAGATCCTCGCGCTGGGCGACGTGTCGACGAACGTCGCGGACATGCTCGTCAACATCGACCTCAACGAGGACACCCTGCGCGAGCGGTGGCCCACCGCCGACGACGTCGGGAGCGTCGCGGGGGAGATCGCCGAGGAGATCGAGGACGCGCTCGGCGTCGAGACGACGCGGATGGGGACAGTCATCGAGTTCGGCCCGAACCAGCCGTCGTACCGCCAGCTCCTCCAGCTCGTGGAGGAGTTACGCGACATCGTCTTCAAGGGGATCGAAGAGGTCTCCCGGGTGGTGATCCGCCGCGAGACGACCGACGACGACGAGGAGTTCGTCCTCTACACCGAGGGGTCGGCGTTCGGCGACGTGCTCACGATCGAGGGCGTCGACGGCACCCGCACGACGTCGAACAACATCCACGAGGTGTACCGACAACTCGGCGTGGAGGCCGCTCGCGAGGCGATCATCAACGAGACGATGGAGACGCTCGAAGAGCAGGGGCTCGACGACGTGAACGTGCGGCACCTGATGCTCGTCGCCGACATCATGACCAACCGCGGCACGATCGAGTCGATCGGTCGTCACGGTATCTCGGGGTCGAAGGACTCCGTGCTCGCCCGCGCGGCGTTCGAGGTCACCGTCAATCACCTGCTCGACGCGGCCATCCACGGCGAGGTCGACGATCTGGACGGCGTCATCGAGAACGTCATCGTCGGCAAGCCGGTCGCCATCGGCACCGGCGACGTCGACCTCCGCATGGGCTCGATCGACGCGTCCGAGGCGGGCGTCAACCCAGAGGTCCTCGGGACGGAGCCCGAGGTCTCCGACGACTAGCCGCGGATGCGCGTCACCCTCTCGGACACGGCCCGTCAGTACATCGCCCTCTTCGAGGACGTCACGGGCGCGACCGCCCGTGACTGTCTCGTCCGCGAAGAGGACGACGCGGACGGCGAGGGTGACGAGCGGGTGACGTTCCTGGTCGCGGCGGGCGAGATGGGCCAGGCGATCGGCCCAGGGGGGCGACGCGTCCAGCAGGTCGAGGAGAAACTCGGGCGGGAGGTGACGCTGGTCGAGGACGCCGACACAGCGGAGGCGTTCGTCGCGAACGCGCTCGCACCCGCGGTGGTGAACCACGTCACGATCTCCGAGCAGAACGACCGGGTGGCGTACGTCGAGGTCGACGCCGAGGACCGCGGCGTCGCGATCGGCGTCGACGGGCGGAACATCCGCGTCGCGCGCGAACTCGCCCGACGGCACTGGGATCTCGACGACGTTCAGCTGACGTAATCCGCGTTAGTTCGGTCGTCAGTGGTGTTTTGACCTCTCATTTCGTGTTCGAGATTTATGCGGGACTCGTCCGATCGGCGGGGAGTCGGTCGCAGGAACGGGACAACGGACAGAACCGGACACGGTGCGCCAGGGCGGAAACGACCACGAGCCTCCCCAGCCGATTCCGTCACTCGTTCCCTCCGGTCGCTCGTTCGGTCATCCCTCGCGCGGCGAGACGACCGGAGTCGTCTCGGCCGCGCCACCACCGGCCGTACGACTACTCACCCCCAACGCCGACCACGGAGCTCTGACACTTTATGTACCTCCCGGTCAACACCTCGGATCGAATGGCCCACACCGTCGTCGCACAGACGCTCCCGAGTGGAGTCCCGACGGGTCTCGCGGGGCTCGAGGAGGTCGCACTCCGCACGCTCGGGTTCTTCGTCGGGGCGATCCTCATCTACACCGTCGGCCGCCTGCTCGTCGTCCCGACGGTCGCGGGCCTCGTCCGATCGCGGAACCGGAACAACCCGACCATCGAGACGGCGACCGAGACGTACGTCCACGTCCTCGTCGTCGTCGCCGCGGCCGTCGCCGGCGTGATCGGTGCCGGCTACGGCGGCGCGCTGACCGACGCCTCGATCGTCATCGCCGCGATCTCGCTCGTCGTCGGCGCGGCGAGTCAGAACGTCATCGGCTCGCTCGTCTCGGGGCTGTTCCTGATCGCGGATCCCGACTTCAACGTGGGCGACTGGATCGCGTGGTCCGGCGGCGAGGGGACCGTGGAGTCCGTCGACTTCCGCGTCACGCGGGTCCGGACGATCAACAACGAGACGGTCACCGTCCCGAACACGGAGCTGACGACCAACGCGCTCACCCGGCCTTACGGGAGGGAGCGCTACCGGATCACGGAGCAACTCGACGTCGCCTACGCGGACGACGCCGAACTCGCGCTGATGACGCTCGTCGAGACGGCCCGCGAGGACGACAGGGTGCTCGACGACCCACCGCCGAACGCCCGGATCGTCGCCTTCGGGGGGACGGCGCTCACGATCCAGGCGGAGTACTGGGTGTCGGATCCGATGGACGTCAACCTCGTCGAGGTGCGATCTGACTTCCGACGGCGGGTGAAACGACGGTTCGACGAGGAGGGGCTCACGCTCGGGCCCGCGTCGACCCACGAGCTCTCGGGCGACCTCTCGGTCGACGTGGCCGAGCGGGTCGACGCGGAGTGAACGGCCCGGTCGAGACGAACTCTCGGGACCGCTCGTCGCCTGCGCGTCGAACAGAGGGCGTAACTCCGATCGACGAAACCGCCTCAGATCGCGTTTCAGGGGGTCATACGCGACGCTGCGGGCGTCTCGCTGAGGACAAAAGAGGAGGCTTAAGTAGCTCCGTCGGGAATCTCGTGTTACTATGGCGAACGGCAAGTATGCCGCGCGCAAACTCAAGCAGGACCGCCAGAAACACCGGTGGTCCGACTCGAAGTACGCGCGGCGGGAACGCGGTCTTGGAAAGAAGTCCGACCCACTCGAGGGTGCCCCACAGGCGCGGGGCATCGTTCTGGAGAAGGTCGGAATCGAGGCGAAACAGCCGAACTCGGCCATCCGGAAGTGTGTCCGGGTCCAGCTCATCAAGAACGGCAAGCAGGTCACCGCGTTCTGTCCCGGTGACGGTGCCATCTCGTTCATCGACGAGCACGACGAGGTCACCATCGCGGGCATCGGTGGCGCGAAGGGCCGCGCGATGGGCGACCTCTCGGGCGTGAACTACAAGGTCGAAAAGGTCAACGGCGTGTCGATGATCGAGCTCGTGCGCGGGAACGCGGAGAAGCCGGTCCGATGAGCGACGCCGAATCCCCCGAGCCGGAGGCCCCCGCCGACAGCGACGAGGCGCGTTCGAACGCGCTCCTGTTCGGCGTATGGGACGTCTCCGAGATCGAGTACACCGACCCGAGCACGAAGCGGTACATGGCGGTGACGCCGATCGCCCACACGATGGGACGGCACGCCTCCAAGCAGTTCCAGAAGTCCGAGATCAGCATCGTCGAGCGGCTGATCAACCGCCTGATGCAGACCGAGGAGAACACGGGTCACAAGCAGAAGACCACCCGGATCGTCCGCGACGCGTTCGAGATCGTCCACGAACGCACCGAGGAGAACCCGGTGCAGGTGCTCGTCGACGCGGTTCAGAACGCTGCCCCCCGCGAGGAGACCGTCCGCCTGAAGTACGGCGGGATCTCGGTCCCGCAGGCCGTCGACGTCGCCCCCCAGCGGCGCGTCGACCAGGCGCTGAAGTTCATCGCCGAGGGCACCCAGCGCGGCGCGTACAAGACGAAATCGAGCGCCGCCGAGGCACTCGCGCGCGTCCTCGTCGGCGCGGCCGACTACGACATGCAGTCGTACGCCATCAGCCAGAAGGAAGAGCGCGAACGCGTCGCCGCCGCCGCCCGCTAACGCCGTTCGATCGAGCGGTCCACTCCCCGTTTTTCTCTCACCTTCGAGACGGCGCGCCACCCGCACGAGTGCGAGCGCAGGGTCGGTACCGTCGCTCTTCCCCAGGTCAGAGTCCCCGTCGCTCCCACCGCCGTCTCCGTCCCCGGAGTCGCCCCGTGGTCACGGGCCGTGAGACGAGTCGCTACCGCTCGGTGTCGATGCCTTCGTCCGTCTCGTCGGCGTCGGCCGTCGACTCCGCATCGACCGCGTCGGCCACCCGCTCGAACGCCGCGAGGATGACGCGCTTGGTCGTCGCGCCCTCGGTGGTCCAGTGGTGGGCGTAGTCGAGCATATCGTCGTAGATCTCCGGCTTGCAGCCGGCGGCCTTCGGGTGGCCGCCGCCGTTGACCAGCGCGGCCACCTCGTGGCACCGCTCGAACGTCTCCGAGCCGCGGAGCGAGGCGCTCCCCGCCGGTTTGACGACGACCGAGGCGTCGGCACCCCGCTCGCGGAGCGCGTCGGCCACCTCGTTCTGCGAGCACCGCCCGTACGTGACGCCGACGGTCCACTCGCCGACCTGTTTGATGTCGGCGCGATCGACCGCCCGCTCGATCAGTTTCTCCTTCTCGACGCGGCGGTAGGCGATGTACTCCGTCACCGCGTCGGGCAGATCCGCGCCGTACGCCCCGACGACGGTCACGTACTCCTCCGGCGATGTCCAGTAGGCGTAGTCCGCGAGGTCCTTGCTCCGGTCGTCCTCGTTCAGCCAGAGGTCGTGGTCGCGCGTCACCGCCGCCAGCTCCGAAAAGCGCGCGGGGAAGTCGTAGTCGAGCGACCGGAGCGCCACGTCGGTCGTACACTCCTCGTCGGAGTCGCCGACGACGAGGTCGACGCCCGCGGCGCGCACGGCGGCGGCGACGTCGTCGTCCCACTGGTGGTGGTCGAACCAGCGGACCCCGCCGGCGCGGTCGACCAGGGTCGAAAGCGACGCCTCGACGGCGTCGACGCCGTCGGGACAGAGGTCACAGACGTAGACGTCCGCGCCGGGGTCGAGGTGTTCCGCTACCCGTTCGAGCGCCTCGCCGAGCGAGTGCGGCGAGGCGGCGACCAGCGCGACCGGCGACTCGTCCTCGCTCCGGTCGTCCGTCTCCTCGACGACCTCGTCCGTGGGGTCCTCGCTCCGGTCGGTCGTGTCGGTCGGGCCGGACTGGACGCGCGCGACGAGCTCCGTCTCGAACGGGGCGACGTCGAGCGTGGCGTCGCGCGCCTCCCGAACGAGCGCGACACAGCCGAGGCCGTCGGCGTCCGCGTCGGCGACGACGACCGCCTCCGCCCCCTCGACCGCGTCGCGAGTCCGTTCGTCGGCGTACTCCTCGTCCAGCGAATCCGGATAGAAGAAACCCTTGCCGGGGAGCCGCGATTTGCGAGACAGCGAGAGCCCGTCGTCGTCGATGAGACCGTCGTCCATACCGCTCTCTCGGGTCGGCTCCGGAAAAGCGTGGCTTTGTGTCCCGCCCGCGTCTCAGGGCATCTCGTCCGCGGCGAGCTGTCTGACGGTCAACACCGGCATCGGACACGTCCGGACGATCCGCTCGGCGACGCTCCCGAGGAGAAAGCGGTTCTCGCCGTGTCGCCCGCGGGTTCCCATCGCGACAAGGTCCGCGTCGTGGCGTTCGGCGTACTCGCGGATCTCCGCCGCGGGCCGTCCGACGAGGACGGCGGTGGTCACGTCGAGATCGGTCGACGCCCGCACGTCCGAAAGCGCCTCCTCGGCCTGTTCTTTCAGCGCCGTCTCCAGTTCCTCCTGGAGGCGCTCTGGCGACGACTCCACCTCGTCGGTGTCGACGATGGAGACCGCGTGGACGGCGGCGTCGAACCGTCGCGAGAGGTCGAGCGCCACGTCGACGGCCCGCTGAACGCTCTCGGAGCCGTCGGTGGCGATGACGATGGTCTCGAACATGTCTCGGGGTTCCGACGGCGACGACATAAATCCCGCGTGGAACTGTCTGTGGCGGGTCTGTGCTGGATCGAGGATAACGGAAGATCGCACCGGGTACCCGTTGGTTGCTCACGGTGAGCACGAGGCGGCGACCGAGCAGTCCCCAGGGCGGCGAGACGCCACGTGACCGACGCACCTGCGGCGCTTCGAGCCGTTCGGTCGCTCACCTCGCACGCTCCCGAGGACCTCGCGCGTTCTTCGCGCGGACAAGAGCCTGCGGCGGCACGCGTCACCGCATCGCAGTAGTCGGGGTGGTCGGCGCGCGGGAGTGAGCGCGCAACGCGAGCGAACGACGCGCGAGGGGCGACCGAGCGAACGAGCAGCGCGAGTGAGGGACGGAGTCGGCTGGGGAGGGTGAGGCCTTTCGTCGCGCCCGTGTGTCGGGCGGTCCGTCGTGTTCGCGTCGACGATTACGCGCCGCCGACCATTACGTGTGCCCATCCACGACACGACCCCGACCGACGCCTCGGCAGCAGCCTGACACTCTCTCGGGGACGACCCCACAGGGCCCCCGCACGTCGACGGGATACCGCCGGAGGCGACGGGTTTTTGCCACCGGCCGTCACACCCTCACGCATGGAACACGCGCACACGGGTCCGCTCGACGTCGAGCTCGTGCTCGTCCCCGTCGACGGGAGCGAGGAGTCGGCGCTCGCCGTCGAGTACGCCGTCTCCATCGCCGGACAGTACGGCGCGTCGGTCCACGCCGTCTACCTCCTCGGCGAGGAGGTCGTGCGCGCGATCGAGGACGGCACGATCGACGAGGCGAGCGTCGTCGGCGACCACGAGGCGTTCATCGACAGCGTCGCCGACTACGCCACGGAGAAGGGGGTCCACATCTCACACTCGACGGCCTTCGGCTTCTCGACCCGCGTGAAGACCCGCCACCCCGGGAGCGCCATCCTCGACACCGCCGAGGAACTCGAATCCGACTTCATCGTCGTCCCCCGCGAACCCGTCTCCGGCGACCCCGGCGAGGTGCTCGAGAAGGCCGCCGAGTACGTCCTCTTGTACGCCTCCCAGCCGGTGCTGTCCGTCTGATCCGCCCCGTTCGAGCCGTCGCCCCGTCGCGTGCCGCGCGGGACGGCCGGGAGCCCGGATAGCAGTAGTTTTAGGCCGCCGAGACGGACAAGGGCGTATGAATTACGACCCGCAGGAACTCGAAGAGCGCTGGCGGGAGCGCTGGGCCGAGACGGGCCGGTACGAGGCCGACCCGGGCGATCCCAACGACCCCGACGACGTGACGTTTCTGACGGTCCCGTACCCCTACCCCAGCGGGGGGATGCACATCGGACACGCCCGGACGTACACCGTCCCGGACGTGTACGCGAGATACCGGCGGCAGCAGGGCGACACCGTGCTCTTCCCGATCGCGTGGCACGTCACCGGCACGCCGATCATCGGCGCGGTCGAACGGCTGAAGAAGGGCGAGGAGAAGCAGCTGTCGGTCCTCCGGGACACGTACAACGTCCCCGAAGAGACGCTACAGGACCTCGAGACGCCGATGGGGTTCGCCCACTACTTCATCGAGAACCACTACAAGCGGGGGATGAAACAGCTGGGGCTGTCGGTCGACTGGCGGCGGGAGTTCACGACGAACGACGAGCGGTACTCGCAGTTCATCACCTGGCAGTACGAGACCCTCCGCGACAGGGGGCTCTTGGAGAAGGGTCTCCACCCGGTGAAGTACTGCACGAACGAGAAACAGCCCGTCACCACCCACGACATCCTCGAAGGCGAGGAGGCGGAGTTCCAGGAGTACACGCTCGTCCGGTTCGGCTGGGACGCGGGGGCGGACGGTGGGGAGGTCGTCGTGCCGATGGCGACGCTCCGACCCGAAACGGTGCGCGGGGTGACGAACGCGTATATCGATCCCGACGCGACGTACGTCCGGGCCGCCGTCGACGGCGAGCCGTGGCTCGTCTCCACGCACGCCGTCGACAAGCTCCGCCTGCAGGACCACACGGTCGAGGTCGAAGCGGAGTTCACGGGCGAGCGACTCGTCGGCGAGCGGGTCGAGAACCCTATCACCGGCGACGCCGTCCTGGTCCTCCCCGCGGAGTTCGTCGACCCCGACAACGCCACGGGCGTCGTCATGTCCGTCCCCGCCCACTCGCCTGACGACTACGTCGCCTTACAGGAGGCGAAAGCCGACCGCGAGCGGTTGGCGGCGTACGGCATCGACGCCGCCGAGGTCGGGGCGATCGAGCCCGTCCCGATCCTCGAGATCGAGGGTTACGGCGAGATCCCGGCGAAGGACGCCGTCGAGGAACGCGGCATCGAGTCCTCGACGGATCCCGCCCTCGAAGAGGCCACGAAGGAGCTGTACAACCGCGAGTTCCACGCCGGGCGGCTCCTCGACGACTACGACGAATTCGCCGGCGAGGTCGTCGAGGACGTTCGGGGACGGTTCCGCGATCACTACCGCGACGCGGGCGCGTTCGGGACGATGCAGGAGTTCTCCGAGGACGTGGTCTGTCGGTGTGGCGGCGACGTCGTCGTCGCCGAGCAGGACACCTGGTTCCTTCGGTACAACGACGAGGCGTGGAAGCGGAAGGCCAAGGAGGTCGTCGCGGGGATGGAGTGTATCCCCGAGAACACCCGCGGGGAGTACACCCACACCATCGACTGGCTGAACGAGTGGCCCTGCATCCGAAACTACGGGCTGGGGACGCGCCTGCCGTGGGACCGCGACTTCGTGATCGAGCCGCTGTCGGACTCGACGATCTACATGGCGTATTACACGTTGGCCGACCGCATCCAGGAGATCCCAGTCGAGGATCTCGACCGCGCGTTCTTCGACGCCCTCTTTTACGGCCCCGACGCGGTCGACGAACCCGACGAGCGCGCGCTGGAACTGCGCGAGGAGTTCGAGTACTGGTACCCCGTCGACTACCGCTTCTCGGCGAACGACCTCATCTCGAACCACCTCACGTTCTACCTGTTCCACCACGCGGAACTCTTCGACCAAGCAAACTGGCCGCAGGGCATCGTCATCATGGGGATGGGACTCTTGGAGGGCCAGAAGATGTCCTCCTCGAAGGGCCACGTCGTCCTCCCGGGCGCGGCCATCGACGAGTACGGCGCGGACACGGTCCGCTTTTTCCTGTTGAACTCGGCGGAGCCGTGGCAGGACTACGACTGGCGCGCCGACCAAGTCGGGAGCGTCCGCCAACAGTTAGAGCGATTCTGGAACCGCGCGTCCGAGGTGATCGACGCCGCCGACGAGCGCGCCCCGACGATCGCCGCCGACGGCCACGGGCCCGCGGCGCTCCCCGAGGAACTCACGAGCGTCGACCGCTGGCTGCTCTCGAAGCTCCAGACCACGATCGGGGATGTGACCGACGCGATGGACAACGCCGAGACCCGCTCGGCGTCGCAGGCGGCCTTCTACAACTTCGAGGAACAGCTACGGTGGTACCGTCGCCGCACCGACCTCGACCGGCCGGGCGCGGCGTGGACGCTCCGGCACGTCCTCGAGACCCGGCTCAGACTGCTGGCTCCGTTCGTCCCGTTCCTCGCGAACGAGCTCCACGAGGAGTTGACCGGGACGGCCGCCGAGGACGCCCCGTGGCCGGTCGCTACCGCCAAGCTCGAAGACGAAGCCGTCGAACTCCGCGAGCGACAGGTCGAACGCCTCGCCGACGACATCAACGACATCGTCGACGTCACCGGCACCGATCCCTCCGTCATCAGAGTGTACGTCGCCGCCGACTGGAAACACGACGTGTTCGAGACCGTGAGCGAGATCGGCGACGACGTCGGCGCGGTGATGGGGCAGGTGATGCAGGACGAACGGCTCCGCGAGCGCGGGAACGAGGTGAACCAGTTGGTCAGAGAGCTCACAGAACAGGTCCGTAGCATCGACGACGAGACCCTCGCCGCGATGGGGGCCGTCGACGAGCAGGCGGTGTACGGCGACGCCGTCGCGTTCCTCGAGCGGGAGTTCGACGCGGACGTCGAACTGTACGGGGAAGCGGACGACGATCTCGTCGACCCCGCCGACCGCGCCGGCGGCGCGGTCCCGTTCCGGCCGGCGATCCACATCGAGTGACCGGGCAGGCGGCGGGCCCACGGCTCCGCGGGAACCGTTATTCCCTCCGAGCACGTAGTTGACCGCATGAGTACGGGTTCAAACACGAACGCTGGAGCGGAGGCGAACGACGACGCGGGCGTGCTCAGGTCGGCGTACCGGAGCGTCTCGCCCCGATACGAGTCACACGGCGACGTCGCGATGGACTCGATCGGCTGGGCGGTGTTCCTCGGGATGTTGGTCCTGCTCGTGCCGCTGCTCCCACTGTTGCTCGTCGTGTGGGCGCTCGAGAAGCTCGTCAGCGCGGTCGCCGGCCGGAACGCGGGCGGGTGAGTGGTCACCGGCGGAGCGGCGGTAAGAGGACCGTTCGGGAGTAATCGACGGCTACCCCACGGCCGAGCGTCGTCAACGCGCCCGGTCGGGCCGACCGTGGCGTCGTCACGACGAACACGGCGATTATCAGGAATCGATCCCGAGCACGGAGGGTACCGCGTCACTACTTATGCGACCTGAACGCGTCTTCCGTCCATGCGACGACGTGAGTTCATTCGGGCAGCGAGTGCGCTCGCGGGAGGGGCGGTCGTGGGGGCCGCGGCGGCGACCGAGGCGTTCGCCAGACGGGGGACGACCGTCCAGCAGGTGTCGGCGGGCGGGGTTCCACAGCCGCGGTCGGTGCTGACCGTCCGGACGACGGAGGTGGTCGACGTGGTCGATCCGGATCGGATCCACGTGACCGTCCCGATCGTCGACCCCGCGGCCGGCGAGACGACCGCACGGAGGGTCGACGTCGTCGACGCCTCGGCGACCAACGCGGCGCTCCGTCTCGTCGTCGACGGACCCGTGAGTCGGGGATCGGTGGTCTCGTTCGGCGAACGAGCGTTGCTGATCGACGGACGGGGGACGGACCCGTTCAGCCACACGCTCGACGGCTCGCTCGCCGTACCCGAGCGGGCGACACTGTGGTTCAAGGCGTACGAACCGGCGAACGTCGATTGGTTCGGACGCGGGGTGTACCGCGGGGAGAAGCCGCCGCGGCGGGGCCGTCCCGACGACGACCCGGCGGCGGTTCGAGCGCGCCTCGCAGCACACCTCGACCGGTTCGTCGACCGTGGTCGGCTCACGGCCGCAGAGCGCGACGCGAGCCTCGCACGGTTCGACAGCCCCGCGACCAGGGCGCGGTTCGTCGACAGCGGTGGTGGGTTCGACGCCGTGGCGCTGGCCGGGGTGCTCGCGAACGCCGGGACCGTCGCCCGCGGCATCGACGCGGTCATCCTCGACGGCGCGAACCGCTTCGACCGGCCGTACGCGGTGCGGCGACGCCCGACACGGTCCGGTGGACTGATGGAGGTACGGGTCGACGGCGGCGAGCCCGTGATCTTCGTCGATCCCGCCCTCGCGGGCGAGCCGTTCGCCGTCCTCGCGCCGCTGTTCGCCCACGAGGGGCTCCACCAGGACCTCGCGGTGGGGCTTTCCGAGGAGATCATCGCCACGTACCTCGAGACGCTCGTCTGGGCCGAGCACGTCCTCTCGGACCCGACGCTGGCGCGGCTCGGAACGCCGAAGGTCCGGCGGGCGAACACGCTGCTGTTGATCGCGCTGAACTCCGGCGGGCGGTCGTTCCCCGAGATGGGGCTCCACGCCGCGCCACACCGCCAGCGAGGACACGACGCCACCCCCGACGCGACGGAGTCGGTTCCGGACTTCGTCACGGCCGTGGCGTCGAGATACCGCCGGACCGCCCCCGGCGCGACGCCGGGCGTCCCGTACGCCCGGCAGGTCGTCGAGCGCGTCACCGGGGCGGCCCCGTCCGATCTCGACTTCGACGACGAGACGCTCGACCTGCTCGACGGTCGGACGCGGCTGTTCGACACCGAAGAGGCCCTCCGGTTGCTCGCGGCACTCGAACTCCGACCGGCCACCGCGGGCGAGGTGCCGTCGAACGCCGACCCCGTGGCCGTCTCCGACGCGACGTGGAACGGGTCGGTCGGCACGCCTGACCCTGTAGAGACGAGTCCCCCCGACGACACGGAGAGTGTCTACGGCTGTGGGACCTGTCTGCGGGCGGCAACCGGGTCGGGAACGGCGTGAGGCCGCGACCGTCGGAGCCGACCCGGTGTTCGAGCGGGGCGGGCGGCGGCGTTCAGAGGCAGAAGAAGTCGAACGGGGTGCCGTTGTCGTTCTCGAGCGCGTGTTCGTAGACGACGTGTGCGGCGGCGACGTCCTGGATGGCCAGCCCCGTGGAGTCGAAGACGGTGACGCCGTCGGCGTCGGTGCGACCGTCCTTCGCGCCAACGACGATCTCGCCGATCTCGCCGTAGACGTCGTCGTCGCCGAGGACGCCCTCGCTGTAGGGGACGTTGATCTCGCCGGAGTGGGTGCACTGCTCGTGGTCGTCGATGACCAGTGTGGCGTCGAGGAGGAGGTCGTCGGCGAGTTCGTGTTTGCCGGCGGCGTCCGCCCCCATGGCGTTGACGTGGGTGTGGTCGCCGACCGCCGAGACGATGGGCGACTCCACGGGCGTGACCGTCGAAAGGACGTCACACTGGGCCGCCTCGTCGACGCTCCCCCCACGAACGTCGAAGCGACCCTCGAAAGTGTCGACGAAGCGCTGGACGCGCTCGTCGTCGAGGTCGGAGATCACCACGCGGTCGATGTCGCGGATGGTCGCGATCGCCTCCAGTTGGGTGTACGCCTGGACGCCCGCGCCGACGATCCCGAGCGAGGAGGCATCGGGGAGAGCGAGGTGATCCGTGGCGACCGCTGCGGCCGCGCCCGTCCGCTTCATCGTGAGCTCGCGGCCGTCCATGATCGCGAGCGGGTAGGCGTTGCGCGGGTCGGAGTAGATCATCGTCCCGAGCACCGTGGGGAGGTCGTACGCGGCGTTGTTGTCGGTGTGGACGTTCACCCACTTGATGCCTGCGGCGTCCCATCCCGACTCGTCGAGCGCCGACTCCTCAACGCGGAGATACGCCGGCATCGACCGGAAATCGCCGTTGTACTGCGGGAGATCGATGTACGACTTCGCGGGCATCTGGGCGTCGCCGCGCTCGTAGGCGGCGAACGCGTCCTCCACGGCCGCGATGAGCTCCGGATACGAGGTGTTCTCGTCGACGTCGTCGCTGTCGAGAAGCAGCGTGTGCATACTCCCCGTTCACGCGAGGGTCACTTAGTTCATACTAAATTGGAATCAAACTCTAATTTCTGGATTATAATTCGAACTACTTTCGGAACTGGTCGATTATCAGAGACAAATTTTGAACTAGCGCAGCAACGGGGTCGCGAGTGTGATCACTCGACGTCGGTACTCCACGGCTTCCACTCCGAGACGTCGTCGACGACGCCGGTGCCGCGGATCTCACGGGTGCCCCCGGCGTTCCGGAATCTGAACGCGCCATCGGTGAGCGACTGGAAGACACGGACGTGTTCTGGCTCGTGTCGGGTCGGGTCGACGACGAACAGCCCGAGGTGATCGGCAGAGTCGATACGGCTCATCAGCACGTGACAGAACGCGAACGCCCGTTCGGAGCCGATCAGGTCGACGATGGGCGACAGCGAGACCAGCCCGAGTCGGACCCGGTTGAACGGAATCGACCGCAGGTGGTTCGTGACGCCCACGCCGATGCCGGTGACGTCGGCCGGCGAGGACGCAGCCTCGACGTGGGCGGGTGAGAGCGGCCCGATGTCCCGCTCGGGACCGGAGTGAAACGCGTCGACGACGTGCAGGTGTTCGAGGTCGTCCGGCGACTCCAGTGCCGACTGGTACCGTTCGGTGAGCGTCGCCGGGGCTGAGTCGGTCGTCGCGAGGATCACGCACTCGGCGGCCCGTGGGGCCGCTGCGAGCACGCGGAAGGTGAAGTCGGTCGCACCGGTGTCCGGGGCACCGACGAGAAGGAGGCTCGTCCCCGCGGGGACTGAACCGAGCGCGATGTCGGGGGCGACGTCGCCGAGGGCGTACTCTCCCTGTCCCGGCTGAATGGTCATCGGGAGTCACCCCGGTGACGACCGCCGACAGACGGTCCGAGATCACGCGGTGTCGCGCGCCGAGAGACGCCGACGTGTGTGGCGACGATCGAACCGCATCGAGACGCACCATCGCCCCGGCTGCCTCCGACCAGCGAGACGGGTCGCATGGCCGGTACTCCCGGGGAGAGAGTATAAATACACGGGCGGCACTATCAAATTTTATCGCCTCGCCCGCGCGCGAGGTGACGGGTGGTCGCTCGTCGGCGGTGAAAGAACGAATCGATCGAAAGACGGTACGGCCGGCGGTCGCGCGTGGGCGTGGCGGTCGTCGGTCAGCCTCGGTGACAGGGTACGCTCCCCGCTCGGTATCGAGGCGGTGTGCCGCTCGCCGGTGGCTCGCGTTTTGCCGCCTCGCTTACATCGCGCCGCCCATACCGCCCATGCCGCCCATGCCGCCCATGCCGCCGCCGGGGGCGCCGCCCTCGTCGTCACCCTTGTCGGTCGAGAGGTCGCCCGCGGCGATGATGTCGTCGATCTTGAGCACGAGGTTCGCGGCCTCCGTCGCCGAGGAGAGCGCCTGCTCCTTCGAGTGGGCCGGCTCGACGACGCCCGCGTCGAACGTGTCGACGACGTCGCCGCTGAAGACGTTCAGGCCCGCACGGACCCGGCCGTCCTCGTGGGCCGAGCGGAGGTCGACGAGCGTGTCGATGGCGTCGAGGCCGGCGTTCTCCGCCAGCACGCGCGGGACGAGTTCGAGCGCGTCCGCGAAGGCCTCGACGGCGAGCTGCTCGCGGCCTTCGACGGAGTCGGCGTAGTCGCGGAGCCGGGAGGCGAGCTCCACCTCGATGGCACCGCCGCCGGCGACGACCCGGCCGTCGGTGACGGTGGAGGTGACGACGTCGAGGGCGTCCTGGATGCCGCGTTCGAGTTCGTCGACGACGTGGTCGGTCGACCCCCGGAGCAGAAGCGTCACGCCGTGGGCGTCCGGCCCCTCGACGTAGAACAGTTCGTCCTCCTCGTCACGGCGGACGGAGCCGTGGCCGAGGTCAGCCTCGGTCGCAGAGTCGAGGTCGGAGACGATGGACGCGCCGAGGACGTTCTTGAGGAACTTGACGTCGCTCTTCTTGACGCGGCGCAGGGCGAGGATGCCCTTCTTCGCGAGGTAGTGCTGGGCGAGGTCGTCGATGCCCTTCTGACAGAAGACGACGTCCGCACCGGTGGCCTCGATCTGGTCGACCTTCTCCTTCAGCTGTGCTTCCTCGCGATCGAGGAACTTCTGGAGCTGGTCGGGCGAGTCGATGTTGACCTGCGTGTCGACGTCGGCCTCTTCGACCTCGATCGCCTCGTTGATCAGCATCACGTCGGCGTCGTCGAACTCGACGGGCATGTCCTCGTGGACGGGGTCCTTGTCGATGACTGCACCCGTCAGGAGTGCGCTCTCACCGGCGGAGCGGCCCGTCTGCGTCTCGATGTTGACGTTCTCGAGATCGACGATGTAGGAGCCGTCGTCGGCCTCGACGGTGACCTGCTGGACCGCGCCGACGATGAGCTCGGCGAGGAGCTCCTTATTGAGCTCGGCGCCTTTGCCGGTCATCGACGTCTCGGCGACCTTCCGGAGGAGTTCCTCGTCGTCGGGGTCGACGTGCTCGGCGATGTCGTCAATCTCGCCGCGTGCGAACTCCGAGGCGAGGTGGAAGCCCTTGATGATCGCCGTCGGGTGGATCTCCTGTTCGAGGAGGTCTTCGGCGTTCTTCAGGAGTTCGCCCGCGATCGCCACGGCGGTCGTGGTGCCGTCGCCGGCCTCGTCCTCTTGGGTCTCGGCGACCTCGACGATCATCTCGGCCGTCGGGTTGTCGATGTCCATCTCCTTGAGGATGGTGACGCCGTCGTTCGTGATGGTGACGTCGCCCATCGAGTCGACGAGCATCTTGTCCATCCCCTTCGGGCCGAGTGTGGATCGTACCGCGTCGGCGACCGCGCGAGCCGCGCGGATGTTGTACGCCTGCGCGTCACGGTCCTTGACGCGCTGGGAATCTTCACCGAGAATGATCATCGGCTGTCCCTGCTGCATGCGCTGACTCATAGTACATGGCCGGATTGTTTGTGATTCTATATAAAGCTTTCGAGCGAGCGTCGAGTCCGGGTGGTCGCCCGCGGGAGAAACGAGCGCGGCGAACACCGCGGCTGCACCCGCTTTCGACCCTGATTCGTGTGAGAGACTGACAGGCGAACGGGCCCACTGACGACGGCCGTTTACCGGTGTTTATATATCACCGATCGACCGGTTCCTTCCAGTGGATCGTGACGGTGCCGACGGCGAAAGCGTCCCGCGAGTCGGGATCGCGACGGATCCGAACGGTGTTCGTCCCCGCCTGCAGGTCGATCCCAGTCAAGGTGTCGACCCAGTACTGCCAACCCTCGTTCGGCGGGATGTCGAAGCCGGTCAAGGGCGTCCCGTTCACTTCGATTTCGTGGCCGTAGTCGCCGACGTCGAACGCCTGCAGACCCACGTACGCGTCCCGTGCGTCGTCGGTCGGCACCTCGAACTCGTACGGCTCCGTGATGTCGCCGACGTTGGTCGCCCAGTCGAGGGCGAGCGACCGCCCCTCGGGAGCGAGCTGGACGCCCATGTACAGCGTCGCGTAGTTCGCACGGTGTGACACGACGCAGGCTACTCGTGGGCAAGGTATAAACACGGCGACACCGGCGGAACGGTGAGAGAGCGACGGCGAGGGCTCAGTCGTCGTCCGGGAGCTCGTCGGCGACGAAGTCCCCGTGGATGCCCTCCCACCGCGACGGTTCGTCGTCGCGGTCGAGTGTCCGGAGTTCGCGTTCGGCCAGGCGCTGGTCCAGCTGGTTCAGCTTGTTGAGGCCCTTCTTCTCACGGCCACTCTTCGTGTCAGGCATTGTCACCCACACCAACGGCGGCAGCCAGTATGAACGTTTCGTCAGGCCAGGTGAACGACGGAGTGCCGAACGGCCGGCGACGGTCACGCGGTGACGAGTCGGGTGACACCGACGGACGCGTCACCAGCCCCGCGTCGCGTCGGCGACGTCACCCTCGCCCACGCGCTCGAACTCGTCGGCGAGCTGTTGTCGGACGGCGTCGGTGTCGCGGTCGGGATCGGTCACGATGTCGAGGGCAGCCAACAGGGCCGCGCGCGTCTCCTCCAGTTCCTCCACCCGTTCGACCAGTTCCTCGCGCGCCCAGTCGTCGTACTTCGTGGACATACAGCCACAGCCAGGGCGGGCTGATACATAAACTGTGCCGGGGATCGACGCGGGGCGACCGGATCGAGACCGCCGGAGCGTGGGCGCGTGTGGTCACAGGCAAGACGGACGCGGGCGCACACGTTTTACCTCCAGCGCCGTCTGTGCGGGTATGGACCTCGCACCGAGTCGCCGCCGGTTCCTCCGGGCCGTGTGCGTCGGCACCGTCGGCAGCCTCGCCGGCTGTTCGCAGTCGACGGACCCGCCCGTACAGGGGGCCACGAACGACTCCGAGACCACTGCGCCGGGGACTGCGAGCGCCACCGGAACCGGAGCGACGACCGGGACGGGCGGGACGAACGAGCAGGGAGTCGGAAGCCCGCCCGCGTCGGTCGCGCTCGAAACGCTCGCGACCGGCCTGGGCGCACCGCTCGACGTCGTCTTCGTTCCCGACGCCGACCGCCGGTACGTCGCCGATCAGGACGGGCGGGTGCTCGTCCACGACGCGGACGGCCTTCGCGACAGCCCCGCGCTTGAGCTCCGCGGCGAGATCGAGACCGGCGGCGAGAAGGGACTGCTGGGGATCGAACTCCACCCGGCGTTCGCGGAGAACCGGCGGCTGTTCGTCCGGTACAGCGCGCAGTCGCGCCCGGGCACGCCGTCGGGGTTCAGCCACACGTTCGTCCTCAGCGAGTTCCGCGCGAGCGAGGACGGCACCCGTATCGACCCCGACTCCGAACGGACGATCCTGGAGATCCCCGAGCCGCAGGGGAACCACAACGCCGGCGATCTCGCGTTCGGCCCCGACGACTACCTCTACGTCGCAGTCGGCGACGGCGGGGCCGGCGGCGACCAGGGCACCGGTCACGTCGACGACTGGTACGACGGGGTCGGCGGTGGCAACGGCCAGGACGTCACGGAGAACCTGCTCGGGTCAATCCTCCGACTCGACGTCGACGCGGGGGACGAACCGTACGCCGTACCGGACGACAACCCGCTCGTCGGCCGCGCGGGCCGCGACGAGCAGTACGCCTGGGGATTTCGCAACCCCTGGCGCATGTCGTTCGACGGGACGGACCTCTTCGTCGCCGACGTCGGACAGAACGAGTACGAGGAGGTGAACCTCGTCGAGAAGGGCGCTAACTACGGCTGGAACGTGCGGGAGGCCACCCACTGTTTCCAGTCGAACGACTGCCCGACCGCCGTCGAGGGCCGCGACGGCGAGCGCCTCGTCGACCCCGTCATCGAGTATCCTCACGGGGGGGCTCCAGTGAGCGGGATCTCCGTCATCGGCGGCGCGGTGTACCGCGGATCGGCGTTCCCGAGCGCACAGGGGGTGTACCTCTTCGGCGACTTCCGGGTGCAGGGCCGCCTCTTCGCCGCGACCCGCCCCGACGGCGGCAGGCCGTGGCCGACGACGACCGTCGAACTGGCCGGCGAGACCGCGAACGGGCTCCAGAGCCTCCGGTCGTTCGGCCGGGACGCCGACGGCGAACTGTACGTCGTCGGGACGGGGTCGGAGGGCGGGGCGTTGCACCGGATCGTCCCCGCCGAGTGAGCGCCCGGCGCGACCACGCTGTCGACGGGGTCCCTCGATCCCCCGCCCCCAGAGGTATTTCACTCCCGTCTCAGCATGCGGTGGGTGCGACGTTTCACGATGACCGAGCCGAACGGATCCGAGTACCACGCCGTCGAGATCGGTGTCGACAGAAACCTCGGTGCGGAACTCGAGCTGCGCCCCGACGAGGGGGAGACCGACGTCGCCGTGATCGAACACATCCTGGGGCCAAAAAGCTCGCTGCACCGCTCCACCGACACAGCAGCGAAGACGAGATCTCGTACGTCCTCGAAGGAACGATGGGCGTTCAAGAGGGCGAAGAGGTATCGACCGTCGACGCTGGCGAGTGCGTGATGAAAGGGCGGGGCGTCTGGCACACGTTCTGGAATCCCGGGTCGGAGCCGCTGCGCTTTCTCGAGATCGTCAGTCCGGGCACGTTCGCGTGGTACTTCGCCGAACCGACGAGATCCTGCCCGACGAGGCCGACCCCGACCGGGCGGCCGTGGAACGACTCGGCGCGCTCCACGAACGGTACGGCTTCGAGATCGATCCTGGCAGCGTCCCCCCGCTGATCGAGCGTCACGGGCTGGAGCCGTAGCGACGACGACGCGGACAGCGCCCAGACCGCGTCACGGTGGGGTGAAGATCTCCCTGCTAAACGGGGACTCAATTTAACGTCCACGCACGTGGATCCGACGGAGGCTATTTTGAGCTTCGTTCCGATCCGGGCCGAAAACCGAGGCCGGCAGGAGTCTCGTCACTGGCGGTGTGAGCGCCCGTCAAAAATGGAACCGCAAACCGCGAACCGCGAACCGCAGTGACCGGTATCGCCGGTCAGTCGTGGTTCAGATTAGTCGCGGCGGATCGCCAGCAGTGCCGCGGCGATGAGCGCGACGAGTGCGACGATCGCACCGAAGCCGGGCGTCGACGTCGACGTCGTCGTCTCCGTCTCAGGTGCCGGCGTCTCCGTCTCCGTGTCCGGAGCCGGCGTCTCCGTCTCCGTGTCCGGAGCCGGCGTCTCCGTCTCCGTGTCCGGAGCCGGCGTCTCCGTCGGCGTGCTCAGTTCGCTCACCAGCTCGAACTCGAGTTCGGCCGATGCTTCGTCGTCGTCAGCGCGCAGCGTGTAGGTCCCCGTCTCGACGTCCGACATGTCGAGCGTGGCTTCCCACTCGCTGTTCGAGCCGTTGACTTCGGCTTCCTGGGATGCAACGACGTTGTCGTTCTGACCCAGGACCTCGATGAAGACGGTCGTCTCGTCTTCGCGGTTCGAGGTGCCAGAGACCGTGACCTCACCCTGGGCGACCTGCCCGTCGGTGGTGAAGTCGTCGATCGTCAGCTGCGGGTTCTGCGCCTGGAGCGTCAGCTCGACGAGCTGGTCGTCCGAGCCCGCGCCAGTGTACTCGTCGTTGATCAGCTCGACCGCCTGCTGCGGCGTCGTGCTGAGTCCGCTCAGGTCAGTCGGGTCGAGACGCTCGTTCCCGTCGTTGAACTGGCCGTCGCGGCCCTGGCCGACGACGATGAACGTGTACGTCCCACGCCGGTCGAACAGCGCGTAGTCCTCTTCGAATTCCTCTTCGTCCACGTCGATCGTGGCGACGCCGTCCGTGGCGTTCAGCGCGAGGAAGTTACCGCGCGGCCCGACGATGTAGACGAGTATTTCGTCGCCCTGGCCGAGCGCCGTGCCCGACAGGGTGACCTCGTCACCGACGTCTGCCGCGATGGTCGACGACGACAGCTGGGCCGTCAGGTCGCCTTCGACCGTCCGGACCGTCGTGGTGGTCGTCGTCTCGAACTCGGAGTAGTCGTCCGAGTCGACCGCGTTGCCCGTGCCCGTAGCGCCGAGCGTCGCCGTGGCGACGTCGTCAGTCGGGTCGGCGACGAGCGCGATGCGGTACGAGTCGGGCAGGTTGATGTACTGACCCGAGTCGATGTCGACCGAGAAGCTGCCGTCGGAGTCGACGTTGTCCGTCGAGGCGTCACCGTTGTCGTCCTCGAGCGGGACGTAGTCGTTGTCGATGCGGGCGTACGCCTTCACGTCGTCGGACTCGGGAGCCTGCCCTTCGAGGGTGAACTCCTCGCCGATGCGGACGACGCTCGGGGCGGACGTGATGTTGATCTCTTTGTCCTCGACGGTCAGTTCGGCGTCAGCGTCCGAGTCGTTGGTGAACGCGTTGTCGACCTCACCGATCGTGAGGGGCGTGTTCGCGTTCGAGATGCCGGTCTCGACGAATTCGACGTCGATCGTCGCAGTGTCGAGGTAGTTCGAGTCGACGCGGACCGAAGCTTCGCCGCCGTCGTCGAGGTCGACGAAGGCGCCGACGTACTCGTCACCCGAGTAGCCCGCGACGTCCTGGGTGCCGTTGATGCCGACGACGTCGCCGGTGTTAGCGAAGACGTTCGACGCGTTGGTGTTGTCCGCGGTGCCGTTCGCGTCGTCGAGGTCGTCCTGGGCGATGCGGACGAGGCCGATCTGCCCGGGCGTACCGGTCACCGTGGCGACGACGTTGTCGCCCTTGGTGAGCGTCGACTCGGCGAGGTTGATGGTCTGGTCTTCGTCACGGATCGAGAACGTGGCCGAGCGCGAGGCGCTGTCGAGGTCGTCCTCGCCCTCAAGCGTGACCGTGTACTCGCCCGTGTCGAGGTCGGTCAGACCAGTGAACGTGACGTCGCCACCGGAGGTGGTGATCTGGTCACCGGGCGAGGCAGTCAGCGTGGTCTGGACTTCGAGGCCGTCCTCGTCCTCGATGGTAATGTCGAGAGCTTCGGCGTTCTCGAAGTTGAACTCACCCTCGACGGTGATCGTGTCGTCGGAGGTGAGGATGGAGCCGTCGGTGACGTCAGCGCCGGAGTCGTCGCTGCCCCGGTAGATCGTAGCGTCGGTGACTCTGGGTTCGATGACCGAGAGTTCGACGGTGTCGTCACCGCTGGCGGTGCTGTACCCGCCGGTGGTGAAGTCGTTGTCTTCGGAGATGTCCGCGTTCGTGAGGTCGGAGACCGAGGCGGTCGAGCCGTCGGCCTCACCGGCGACACCGTAGAGGGTCACCGAGTCGCCCGCCGCGCCCGAGATACCCGAGACGCCACGGAGGTCGACGCCCGACTCACCGAGGTACGCCGTGTTCGTGATGTCACCGCCGGGGCGGGTGCTGGTGCTGGTGATCGTGATATCCTGGAAGTTTGTCAGACCCGCGTCGTCTGCGTCGCCGAGATTGCCGTTCGAGTTGAAGTCAACGCCGTACTGGGCCTGGACCGTCGTTTCGGACGGGACCGAGGGCAGACCGACGTTCGTGATGTCGAACTGGACTTCGATGTTCCCACTCGCGGTACTGTTGGCCGGATCAACGTCGGAGAGCGTCACGTTGATCTGATCAGCACCGTCGTCGACGCTGTCGGTGCTGAAGCTCACGTTCCCCGTGTTGACGTTGGTGTTCGTCACCGAGGTGGAGCTCAGATCGACGCCGGACGGCATCTGGAGGACGAGTGTCTGATCCGTCGAATCAGACATGTCGATGTCCGTCGCCGAGAGTGTTACCGTGTGAGTGTTTGACGACTGTTCCGGGGCCGAATTGGGAGTGATGCTGCTGTTGGCAGCATCGGTGGCTGCCGCAGCCGCGGTACCCGTGAACGCGATGGTCCCCGCAAAAACGGAGAGAACCATCAGCGCTGCGAGTACGACGGCGCGGATCTTGTTGTTTGTATTTGTCATAGGTTTGGAGTGCAAATCGACAACGCAACTTTCATCCAGACCACCGGATCGGTGATCAGGAGTTACTCGATTGACGTCGCCGTGGGCAGGGGTACGGGAAATGGATCCGTCGTGTTTTGGAATAAGTCTTGTGTTATCGGGTAGTAGACAAAACGAGAACGACACAAAGCATATATGCCCTCTTTCTGGCTGAAACTGCATCTGTAGCCTGTTCAGATTCATAAATGAAAACAGATATATCCCTGAGAAATGTAGTTCCAGTGGGAGCTGGTGAGTGGACAGCGGACGTGTCGCAGGCGAGTGACAGCGTAACCACTACTCACGACTATGCCCGAACTGAATACGGAAGATTGGTCCTGCCGCGTTGTTGAACCGTACCTCGACAAACATGGCCCGTCACCCCAGTCTGCCCTCCCTGTCAGTAACCTGTCGGAGGCCCGCGAACGTGGAGTCGAACTGTTCTCCCCGCACAGGGGACCGTCCGGTACCGAACCGATCGTCGGGGTCGCGTATCTCCCAACCCATCGGCCGGAAACGGTTGTCCAGGCGTGGATCGAGACCAACCGTGAGGCGCTCGACGACCTCTCACGGAGTTCGGTCACGCGACGGATTGGACAACAGTATGACGAGCACTGGGTCAGCATGTGGCAGACATGTGCGAAGCAAGCCGACCTCGAAGCACACCAGACGGCACCGGAGAATCCTGCGAAGGACCCCGAAAGACGATGTCCAACGTGTGGAGAATCCGTCGCAGCGCGACGGTTCGTAAATCACGTCCAGGAGTGTAACTGAGGCCCATCGTGCGAGAGCGGTGACACCGCACGGTTCGCAGCCGACTTGTACTGAGACAGACACCAGTCGCGTTCGCCCGGCGACGGGACACCTCGCTCGGAGGTCGGGGTAGACAGAAACGCCGGGACAGGGATTTGAACCCGACTGCGAGACTCCCTGCGCTCGTCTCGCGTGGTTCAAACCCTGTCGACATCGACACGTACGCTCACGAATAGCGAGCACACGAGGTGCTCGCCGTATCGGTCGTGTTAGAAGGCGCCGGGACAGGGATTTGAACCCTGGATCCCAGAGGGAACACGCTTTCCAGGCGTGCGCCTTACCACTCGGCCATCCCGGCTCGTTCCCACCTATCCCGGTGCGAGGTTTAAGTCCTTCCTTTCGCCCCGAATCGGGGCGCGAGGCGGTGTATGAGCCCTGCAGCGGCGATCCCGACGAGCGCGGCGACCCCGAAGCGGACGGCGAACCCCACGTCGAGGCCGACGAGGAGGTCGTAGCCCTGGACGAGGACGAGGAAGGCGAGCGCGCCGACGGCCCCCCACAGGAGGCTCGATTTCGTCCGAGGGGTCACGCTTCGACCGGTTCCGGGATCGGGACGCGGGCGACGGCTTCGGTCTCGACCGCAGCGTCCATCGGGAGCGCGCCGGACGCGATGGCGCTCCGCGCCGGCGGCTCCCCGTCGAAGGACGTGGTGTCGGCCTCGTTCGTCTCGGCGAAGTCGTCAGGCGTGAGCGCGATCTGTCCCCCGGTGAAAACGAGGTCGCCGGCCGTCGTGCCCTGGCTGTGCGCGCCCCCGGCGGTGGAGGCGGGGTCGGTCGGAGTGACGCGTCTCATGCGCGCTTCTCGACGGCGTGAGGTAAAAACGTCGTGGAGTAAAAGCCCGGTGTACTCGTGAGAGCAGCGCGTTGCGCGCGAGGTCCAGCACCACACACTGGGCACTGTGGCGCCAGTTCACCAGTCCCAGTTAGCCGGAGTTGCCCTCCCACGTGAGATCCGTCCCGCCGCGACGCCGTCTACGACGTCACCGACGGGGACGACTCACACCAGCACTTCGACGGCGTAGCCGTGTTCACGGAGGTCGTCGAGGAGATCCGCGACGTGGGCCTCCCCCCGGGTTTCGAGGTCGAGTTCCACCTCGGCGGCGTTCATCGCCACGTCCTTCGAGGCGCGGTCGTGGTGGATAGCGTGGATGTTCGTGCGGTGGTCGACGAGGATCTCGGCGAGGTGTAACAGCGCGCCGGGGCGGTCTTTCAGGATCGTCCTGATCCGCAGGTAGCGGCCGGTCTCGGCGAGGCCGCGCATCATCACGGTCGAGAGGACGTTGAGGTCGATGTTGCCGCCACAGAGCGCGGGGACGATCACTTCGTCGTCCGCGTAGTCGAACGCCTCCGCGAGGACCGCGGCGAGCGGCACCGCCCCGGCACCCTCGACGAGCGTCTTCGACCGTTCCAGTAGATGCGTGACGGCCATCGCGATCTCCTCGTCGGAGACCGTGACGACCTCGTCGACCCGCTCTCTGATGACCTCGAAGGTTCGGTCGCCGACCCTGCGGGTGGCGATCCCGTCGGCGATGGTGTCGACCGAATCGAGTTCGACGATCGCCCCTTTCTGCAGGGAGTCGGCCAGGCTCGATGCCCCCTCGGCCTGCACGCCGACCACTCGGGTGTCCGGCAATCGTGCTTTGACCGCGGTAGCGATCCCGGAGATGAGGCCGCCGCCGCCGATCCCCACGACGACGGTCTCGACGTCGGGACACTGTTCCGTGATCTCCAAGCCGAGCGTCCCCTGGCCGGCCATCACGGCCGGGTCGTCGAACGCGTGGACGTAGGTGCGACCCTCTTCGGCTTCGATCTCGTGGGCCTTCGCCTGGGCCTCGCTGTAGTCGACGCCGTGGAGGACGACCTGGCCGCCGTACCGACGGGTGGCGTTGACCTTCGAGATGGGCGCGAACTCCGGCATGACGATCGTCGCGTTGACCCCCGCGCGGGTGGCCGCCAGCGCGACGCCCTGTGCGTGGTTGCCCGCGCTCGCGGTGACGACGCCCGCCGCGCGCTCCTCGTCGGTGAGCGCCGCGATCCGGTTCGTCGCGCCGCGGATCTTGAACGACCCCGTCCGCTGGAAGTTCTCCAGTTTCAGGTGGATCTCCGCGCCGGTCATCCGCGAGAAGGTGTGGGAGTGATCGAGTGGGGTCCGGCGTGCGACCGCCGCGACGCGGGGTTCGGCGTCGAGCACGTCGTCCAGGGAGAGCATGCGCCGAGTTGCCGACGCGGGGCGATAACGGTTGGGGGACGCCGCCGGGCCGTCGTCTCGGTCGGCGCCGTGGACGGGAGGCGACGCCGCGTCGCCGCGCGGAACGGACCGGTGTCTCACCGATGGAAGAGGGGAAATGCACGCGTGTGACGTGCAATAGAGACTATCGGTGCAACTGATATAAATCCAATCCGAGCGGGGTGAAAGTGAAACTGACCGACGGAGGCGACACGGCCCCGCGGGCGTCCGACGCACGTCGTCCGTCGCCCGTCGTCCTCAGCGGTCGACGAGCGGTTCGACCGACACGTCGGCGTCGGCGAGGTACCCGCGGACGCGGTCGGCGAACGGGCCGCGGCCGGGCCAGTCGGCGTCGGCGTCGAGCCGGTCGGGGTC
This sequence comes from Salinigranum marinum, assembly GCF_024228675.1. Classification (NCBI taxonomy): domain Archaea; kingdom Methanobacteriati; phylum Methanobacteriota; class Halobacteria; order Halobacteriales; family Haloferacaceae; genus Salinigranum; species Salinigranum marinum. The sequence continues at coordinate 2,690,365 of NZ_CP100461.1, forward strand.
GCCGACGTAGACGGCGACCTCGCCGCCGTCGATCAGGGGGAGCGAGACGCGGACGTACAGCCCGCTGTCGACGCCCCCGTGGGCGTCGAGCCGCTCGAGATCGTCGGTCCGGAGCAGGCGACCGGCCGCCCGACCGCCGGGGGCGAGCGTGGGGTAGCGCCCCTCGACGATGTGGAGCCCGTGGAGGCGAGCGGGGCCGACGAAGGCGTACGAGTCGACCACCCGTGCGACCTGGTCGGGAGCGGTGAGCGTTCCGTAAACGAAGACGTCCATGCCGAAGTGAGGCGACGGGCGGACAAAAAGCCACAGCGGAGCGCCCGTCAGGTTTCGCTCACGACGCTCCGGACGTCGGTCGCGCCGCACCCGGGACAGGAGACCTTCGCCATGTGTGACTCCTCACTCACGAACTGCTCGTTACACGACATACACAGATACGTGTACGACCGAGCGGTCGACTGTTCACCCAGGACCGATTTGAGCCGTCGGATAAGTGGCATGTAGTACCACACCCCGAAGCTCGGTTCGGTGTGCGCCAGCATAAACGACGGCGGGACTGAGGAGTGCCTGGTAGCCAGCTGAGCCGTATCGGGGGACGAGCGTGCCCGTTACCGCTCGTCGATCGGGACGAACGTCTGGTCCCGGGGTCCGACGTACCGGGCGCGCGGCCGGATGAGGCGGTTGTCCTCGTACTGTTCGAGCACGTGTGCGGCCCAGCCGGCGACGCGCGACATCGCGAAGATGGGCGTGTAGATGTCGATCGGGATGCCCATCTGGTAGTACGTCGAGGCAGAGTAGAAGTCGACGTTCGGCGCGATCCCCTTCTCCGTCTGCATGAACTCCTCGACGGCGACCGAGTAGTCGTACCACTTCATGTCGCCGGCGGCCTCCGCGAGCGCCTCGCTCTGCTCGCCGAGGATCTTCGCGCGGGGGTCCTTGACGTTGTAGACGCGGTGGCCGAAGCCGGCGATGCGCCGGCCGTCGTCGAGCGCCGCTTCGACCCACTCGGTGGGGTCCATCCCGCTCTCGTCGACTTCGAGGAGCATCCGCATCACGTTCTGGTTGGCCCCGCCGTGGAGCGATCCCGCGAGCGTGCCCACCGCGGCGGTGAGCGCGGAGTACAGATCCGACAGCGTCGAGGCGGTGACCATCGCCGAGAACGTCGAGGCGTTGAGTCCGTGGTCGGCGTGGAGGACGAGCGCCTGGTCGAGCACGTCGGCGAGCACCTCGTCGGGGACCTCGTCGTTGAGCATGTAGAGGAAGTTCGCCGCGTGCGAGAGGTCCTCGCGGGGTTCGATGGGGTCGTTGCCGTTTCGGAGGCGCTTGAACGCCGCCAGCGCGGTGGGGATCTTCGCCGTGGCCCGCCGGGCCTTGCGGATGTTGCGGTCGCGGTCGGTCACCGCGTCGGCGTCGAAGCCGGCCTCGTCGTCGCTCGCCGACAGCTGTGAGACGACAGTCCGGAGTGCGGCCATCGGGTTCTCGTCGGCGTCGGCGAGCGCCGCGATGGTGCGGTGGAGGTCGGCGTCGATCGACCGCTCGGCCGCCATCGCCGACGAGAACTCGTCGAGTTCGGCCGCCGTGGGAAGCGCCCCGTGCCAGAGGAGATAGACGACCTCCTCGTAGGAGGCGCTCTCGGCGAGATCCTCGATCGTGTAGCCACGGTAGACGAGTCTGCCCTCGTCACCGTCGATAAAGCTGAGTTCCGACTCCGCGACCAGGACGCCCTCCAGCCCCCGGTTCAGGTCGTCTGCCATAGGGGCTGATTTCAGACCCGCTCAAAAAAGCGTTACCGTTCGGCCCGCTCCCCCCTCGGAGCCGATGTGGACGAACGTCCGATTGTCGGACGAGCGGTGGACAGATCCATCGCGGTGAGCGGACAGAGCGATCGATCGTTGAGGACGCTCCTGGCCCCCCACGGGGGCGACGCGGACTGGCTGGGACGACAGCGACCGGGAGATCGGTGGGAGCGACGCCGAACGCGGCGGAGTTCGGCGCATTCGGCGGGTAACCCTTTTGCGTGCGGGGAGGATACGCGGTGGCATGTACCCCGAGGACGTGGAGTACGAGCCGGTCAGCGTGAAGGCGGTGCTCGCGGAGATGAAAGACACCGCCGAACTGCTCATCGACCTCTCGTACTCGGCGGTACTCCTCGGAAACGACGAGATCGCCCAGGAGGTGTTGGCGCTCGAAGAGCGGATGGACATCCTCCAACTGCAGGCGCGGATGAGCCTGTTGATGGCCGCACGGAGCCCCGAAGACGCCGAGGAACTCGCGCCCGTCCTCGGGGTGGTCGGCGCGGCCGAGAAAATCTCGAACGCGGCGGGCGACATCGCCAAGATCGTCATCGAGGACATCGGTCTCCCGGAGGCGATCCGCTCGGCGCTCCCGGAGGCGACCGAGATCATCGTGCGGGTTCCCGTGGGCGTGGACTCGCCGTACGACGACCGGTCGCTCGGCGCGATCAACATGGAGACCGAGACGGGCGTCCGGGTCATCGCCATCCGGCGCGAGCAGGCGACGGGCAAGCGGCGGTGGATCACGAACCCCGACCGCGAGAGCGTGCTCCAGTCCGGCGACATCCTCCTGCTCCGGGGGCCCGAAACCGGCCTCAGCGAGGTGTACGAACGCGCCAGCGGGACGCCGTACCAGGCGCTCGAAGCGCCCGAAGCACCCATCGACGACCTCGAACGCGCCGTCGACTCCATCGTGTTGATGAAAAACATGAGCGAACTCGCCGTCGATCTCGCGTACGGGGCCGTGCTCTTCGACAGCGAGGGCGTCGCCGAGGAGGTTGCCGAACTCGAAGCGGAGGTCGACGCACTCAAATCCCGGTTCGAGGCGTGGACGCTCCGGGCGGCCGCCCGGGTCGACGATCCGATCGCCCTCCGGGGGTTGATGCATCTCGCAGTCTCGACGGAGGTCATCTCCGACGCGGCGCTGGAGATCAGCGAAGGGGTGCTCCACGGACTGGCCGCTCATCCGGTCGTCGCCGCCGCCGTCAAGGAGTCCGACGAGGTCATCGTCCGGCTGACGCTCGTCCCCGGCGGCGACCTCGCGGGAACGACTATCGGCGACCAGATGGTCCAGACCGAGACGGGCATGCGTATCATCGCGGTCCGGCGGAGCGGGGCGACCGGCGACTGGGTCGTCCAGCCCGGCCCCGAAACCGAACTCAGGGGCGGGGACGTCATCATCGCCAAGGGGACCCGTGCGGGGGCGGTCAGGCTCGGCGAACGCGCCGGCGATCGGCCGGACGTCGGCGAGTGAGGCCGGGCCGATATGTCACTCGACCCGCCGTGACCTTCTGATAATTTTCAGATAGATGGACCGGTAAACAAGTTTATTCAGTTACTCCGCGTGAGGAGTACATGAGCATCGTCGCGGAGTTCACCATCGACGCCGAGCAGTTCCTGTTGGGGCGGGTGCTCCGCGCCGGAGGCGGAATGAACGTCGAGATCGAGCGGGTCGTCCCCGCCTCGAAGCGCGTCATGCCGTACGTCTGGGTCAGCGGCGGGGATCGAACGACGTTCGAAAACGCCGTCAGGGGGAGCAACGGGGTGCGCGAACTGCTCCACCTCGACACCATCGGGGAGCGATCGCTGTACCGGATCGACTGGGACGAGACGGTCGAGAGCCTCATCTACGGGATGGTCGAGACGAACGCCACCATCCTCGAAGCGCACGGCCGCGACAACTGGCTCTTTCGCATTCGGTTCAACGACCACGAGTCGCTGTCGACGTTCAGCGACTACTGCCAGCGCCACGAGATCCGTCTCAACGTCCGCCGCGTACACAACCTCACCGCGGAGGAGTTGAACGACCGGCCGCTCGACCTCACGGACGAACAGCGCGAGGCGATCGAACTCGCCCTCGAACGGGGCTACTTCGAGGTGCCCCGGCGCGCGACGCTCTCGGACCTCGCGGCTGAACTCGGCGTCTCCCAGCAGGCCATCTCCGAACGGCTCCGCCGGGGGACGAACAAGGTGATGCGGGCGCTCGTCGAGGGAACGTTCGGCTCCTGAGAGCGTCCCGGACGGAATATAAGATCGGCATGAACTAACAAGCCGGAAGACTATGCCGGTGAACGGAGTGCATCCCGGTATGGCGCGAACCAGCGGATCGAACGAGAGTGAAGACTGTTTCGTCAGCGAGTTGGTCGGCTCCTCACAGCGACAGGAGGTGGTGTGGCATCTCGCCGACAACGGCGGGGCCACCGGGTTCGACGACCTCGTCGACGCACTCAGCGACGGGCCGGAACGGACCATGACGGCCGTCCGACTCCACCACGTCCACCTCCCGAAGTTAGCGGCGACGGGAGCCGTCGACTGGGACCCCGGCGCGGACCACGTCCGACTGACCTCGCGGGCCCACCGAACGCTCGACGGCGTCGGCGAGAGTGAACTGTTCGACCGGGCCGCGAGCGACTGAAGGCGAGCCTGCGAGGGAGGCACGGAGTCGCGACAGCGAGAGCGACCGTGGTTACAGTTCCCGCGAGAGGCGGTACGCCGACGCGACGGTGAGCGCCGCGGTCACGAACAGCGCCGTCGCCGACGCGAGGACGAACGCGAGGAGGAGGAACCACCCTTCGGGGCCGACCAGTGGGTACTGTCGCGTGCCGGCGAACGGGCCGAGGAGTTCGAACACGCGAAAGAGGTAGACCGCGACGGCGAATCCGACTCCGGTCAGCACGCCCAGCTTCGCGTTCCGCGGGACGTTTAGCGCCTGGACGAGACCGCCCGATGGGGGGCGGCTGGGTACCTCGTCGGTCACGTGTCGACGGGAGGACGCGACCGATAAAGCGGCGTCGGTTTTCGCGGTGGCTACGTGTACGCCTCGAACTCCTCGCCCGCGAGGAGGAAGTAGCCGGTTCCGGCGAGTCCGACGGCCGTCGCGACGCCGAAGGCGACCGCCGGCGACCCCGCGTAGAGCCAGCCGCCGACCGCGGCGCTGGGGATCGTGACGGCGTTGCGGACGAGGTAGTACGAGCCGACGACTCTTCCACCAGTGTCGGCCTCGGCGGGGCCGACGATGAGCGCCTTGTGCGCCGGGAGTCCCGCGAAGCGGAGCCCCGAGAGCGCGAAGAGGACCGCGACGACGAGCGGGTCGGCAGGCGCGGAGATCAACAGGACGGGGAAGACGGCGTACACCGAGAAGCCGAGCGCGACCACGGGTTTCAGGCCGACACGCTCGGCGAGTTTCGCGACCGGCACCATCGTCAGGAGGGCGATCGCCATCTCGATCGCGAGGAGGACGCCGAAGAAGGCGTCGGGCGAGAGTTGACCGACGACGGGGAGGGTGACCGAGACCGCGAGGAACTCCGTGACGACGATGACGAAGAAGACGTACACCATCCCGTTGGCGAACCGCACCAGGGTGTCGCCGACGAGCAACGGTCGGAGCGGCGCGGGGAGCGAGCGGAGGTCCGCGACGACCGTGTCCACCCCCTCGAAGGACTTGCCGAACGAGTCCGCAGAGGCGTCGTAGAGGAGGTGCTGGGCGACCGTCCCGACGACCCCGGCCGCCGCGGCGACCAGCAGGACGAGGCGGAAGCCGGCCTCGAACGCGAACCGTGTGAGGATCGCCGCGGCGGCGAGCGGGCCGAGGAGGAACGCCAGCCTCCGAACCGTTTCGGTCGAGGCGAAGCCGGTGGCCAACCTGCCGGGCGGGACGCTCTGTTTGACGACGGCGAACGTCGCGCCGAGGCCGAACGACTTCCACGCCTGCGAGAGAACGAGGCCGAGAAAGACGACGACGACGCCGACCGAGGTGGGACCGAGTTCGACGTCGGCGAGCGGACCGGCGGCGTACCAGACGACGAACCCGAGCGTGGAGGCGAGCCCGAACGCGGTGAGCGCCGCCCGGGAGCCGATTCGGTCGGAGACGGCACCGCCGGGGTAGGGGTAGACGGCGCTGATGAGGTTCCCGAAGCTCCCGTACAGGCCGATCGCGAGGCTCCCGGCACCGACGACGCTCAGATACCGCGGCATGTACCGACCGGTCATCTGGAAGCCGAGGCTGAACGCGAACATGGCCACCGAGAGCACCAGGACGTCGCCGTCGAGCGCGAGGAACCGTCGGACCGTCCCCCGCACACTGGCGTCCGCGTCGGACATACGCGACGGTACCGGTGGTGGTGTGAAATACGTCTCGGTGGCGGATACGGCCGGTTACGTTCGTCACGGGAGGGCTCGGGAGGCCCTGTTAGAGGTCGACCCACTCCGTCGGCGGCGTCGTCGGCAGGGACAGGCGCTGTTGCGGACGGGCGTGCTCGCGGAGGTCGACAAAGCCGTCGAACAGTCGGTCGAGCGGGAGGGTGGCGACGTCGACTCGCGGCCCGGGGTAGCGGTAGTGGCCCATCCCTCGGGCCCCGACGACCGCGTCGGTGGTCCGCCGGAGGAACCGTTCGACGGACGCGATGTCGTGGGTGGCGACGAGCGAGCCGAGTGACGGAATCGAGAGGCGGAGTTCCCCCCCGACGAGCGGCGTCGAGCGCGAGGCGAAGTCGTCGACGGCGCTGGAGACGGCACTGGCGAGCCCGCCGAGCGAGCCGAAGGAGTCGCACGCCACGCCGGTCGGTCGGTAGTCGAAGACGCGGACGGACGAGTCGTCGGCCGTGACGCCGGTCGGGAGCAACTCGGCGACCGGCGGGGCGTCGACCGTCCGGACGAGGATCCGCTTGCGTTCGACGTCGGGTGCGCCGAGCAGCCGCCGTGTGGCCCGGTTCGCCGTCGCGTCGGAGACGGTGCCCGTGACGAGCAGGTTACAGCCGCGTCGTTTGAGTCGCGGGAGCGTGTCTATCACCGCCGGCTCGCGCACCCCCCTCGCGGCTCGGCAGTCGTCGGACATATATTACAATACGATACGCAATGAGATAAATTTTGTTACACGGTTTATACTATGTGACCCGACGAGAAACGAATCCGGCGGCCGGGCGACATCGCTCGCCCGCCGGGACCGAACGCATAAAGAGGGGGCCGGACCAGTGTCCCATAATGACGACACTGGGAAGCGCGAACGCGGCCCCCGGGGAGGTGGCGACGGGACGGCTCGAAGTCGGTGAGACGCGCGACGGGAGTCCGATCGGGCTTCCGGTCGCCGTCGTCAACGGAGCCGAGCCGGGAGATACGCTCTACGTGCAGGCGGTCAGTGACGGCGACGAACTCAACGGCGTCGGCGTCATCAGCCGCGTCGTGCCACGGCTCGATCCGACGGAACTCTCCGGAACGGTGCTCTTCGTCGGCATCGTCAACTACCACGCGTTCCAGGTCGCCCAGCACCGCAACCCCATCGACGACCGGAAAATGAACCGGACCTACCCCGGAGACCAGAACGGGACCTCCTCGGAACGCATCACCCACGCGACGTTCCAGGCGGCCCGGCGCGCGGACCTCATTCTCGACCTCCACCAGGGATCGACGAGCCGGATGATCGACGAGACGCGCGTCCGGTGTGGCTCGCGTCACCGCCTCTACCGCGAGTGTCTGCGGCTGGCGAAGACGTTCGACTGCGGCTACATCCTCGATCAGAAGGGGCCCGACGGCCAGATCGCCCGCGCCGGCCCCGACGAGGGGATCCCGACGATCGACCCCGAACTCGGCGGGAGCGTCGGCTGGGACGAGACGAGCATCCAGCGGGGCGTCGACGGCGTGTTCAACGTCCTCCGCGGCTACGGCTTCCTCGACGGCACGGTCGACCCCGGCCCGCAGACCCGCGCGAAGGGGTTCGACCAGTACGGCTCGCCCAGCGGCGGACTCGTCCACTTCGAGAAGGAACTCACCGAGGAGGTCGAGATCGGCGACACCCTCTTTCGAGTGACCGATCCGTTCGGGACGCTGAAAGCGCGCGTCACGGCAGACAGTTCGGGTATCTTCTGGCGCACGCGGCGGCTCCCGCAGGTCGCCACCGGCGAGTACGTCTGCTCCGTCGGGACGAACATCGATACCTACTGAACGACTTTTTTTCCGGCGCACCACGGCCCTTCGGGCCGGTCGCGGCAAAAAAAGCTCGAGCAAAAACGTTCGTCCCCTGGTCGGCCGGTCGTGCCGCGAACAGCGACGCAGGAGCCTCGCAGCTCCCTGTCGGTCGTCGGAGAGTCGCTCCCATCGGCGCGTGGGAAGGGGCCGGCGACGGCAGCGACCACGACGACCCCCCGTCGACGACGACCGAACCGTCCCGGAACACATTGGGCGCGGCGGCTCGAAGGGTCGGGTGATGACCACGGCTCTCCGCTGTCGCGACTGCAGCGCTATCTACGAGGACCGCTGGCGCTGTTCCTGCGGCGCGCCGCTCGACTTCGCCGAGCGACCGCTCCCCGACTCCCCGGCACCGCCTCGGCACGAACTCGACCGCGATCGTGGGCTCTGGGCGTTCGAGGCGTTCCTGCCCGTCGCCCGGGCAGTGACGCTCGGGGAGGGGTGGACGCCGCTCGTGTCTGCCCAGGCATGGGACGCGACGTTCAAACTGGAGTACGTCTTCCCGACCGGGAGTTTCAAGGACCGCGGCGCGGCGACGACCCTCTCCAGAGCGGTCGAACTCGGCGTCGACACGGTCGTCGAGGACTCGTCGGGCAACGCGGGCGCGGCCGTCGCAACCTACGCCGCCCGCGCCGGCGTCGAGGCGGAGATCTACGTCCCGGCCGGGGTGAAGGAGTCGAAACTGCGGGCGATCGAGCGCGCCGGCGCGACGCCGGTCCGCGTCGAGGGCACCAGGGAGGACGTCACCGCCGCCTGCGTCGCGGCCGTCGAGCGCGGCGACGGGTGGTACGCGAGCCACGCGTGGAACCCCGCCTTCTTCGCCGGAACGGCCACGATGGCGCTCGAGATCGCCGCCCAGCGCGGGTGGGACGTTCCCGACGCCGTGGTGACGCCGCTCGGCCACGGGACGCTCTTTCTGGGGGCGTACCGCGGCTTCCGCGCGCTCGTCGAGGCGGGGTGGACCGACCGGATCCCCCGACTGCTGGGCGCACAGGCCGCGGGCTACGCGCCCGTCGCCGAGGCGGTACACGGCTCGTCGCCCGACGGGACGAACGAGGTCGCCGACGGGATCCAGATCCGCGATCCGGTCCAGCGCGCGGCGATCCTGGAGGCGATCGACGACACGGACGGGGACGTCGTCGCGCTCTCCGAGACGACCGTCGAGCGGGAACTCGACGCGCTCCACGGACACGGTTTTTACACCGAGCCGACGTGTGCGGTCGCGCCCGCGGCGCTTCGCACGTTCAGAGAACGCGGCGTCCTCGACCGGGGCGACGACGTCGTCGTCGCACTCACCGGCAGCGGCCTGAAGGGATAAGAAATGGTCACGCACGTCCCCTCGTACTGTCCGCACTGTGGGCACCAGCTGACGACGGTCGAACGGGAGGGCCGTCCGCGACACTGCTGTCCGTCGTGCGACCGGGTCGTCTACCGCAACCCCGTCCCCGGCGCGGCCGTCGTCGTGGTCGACGGCGACTCGGTCCTCCTCGTGCAGCGTCGGATCGACCCCGGTGCCGGGCGGTGGTGTGACCCCGGCGGTCACCTCGAAGTCGACGAACGACCCGCGGTGGCGGCCGCCCGCGAACTCGAAGAGGAGACGGGGCTCGGCGTCGATCCCGGGGGATTGACGCTCGTCGACGCCCTCCAGATGGTGCCGTGGGGTGAGAAGTACGTCGTCACGATCGGCTACACGGTCAAGCGCCGCGAGACCACCGGCGCGCTCTCGCCGGGGACCGACGCCCGCGCGGCGCGGTTCGTCCACCGAGAGGACCTTTCGACGGTGGAGTTCGCCTTCGACTACGTTCCCGGGCGGCTCGACCGTGCGCTCGCGCTGTTCGACTAGTGGCCGACGGGCTACCGCTCGGGATGCGTCGGCGCGTCGAATCCCCCACGAACGAGGGGTTTGGCGACGTGTCGACGCGCGCAGGGCGGTACCTCGTACCAGCCGCGTTCGAGGTCGCGATCGATCCGTCGTGATTCCTTCTCCCCCGTCGTCCCGCAGTCGCGACAGCGGTAGCCCTGCCCGCGGCCGGCGCTTTTCATCGTCCGTCCGCAGTCGGGGCAGACCGGCGTCGCGGGCGCGTCCCTGCGGAGCGACCGGACGGCGAACTTCTCCAGTTTCAGCGTCCCGCGCGACACCTCGCCGCAGACGGTGAGTCGGTCGCCGACTCGGAGCGCCCGCACCCGGTCGCGGAACCGTTTAGTCGGCTCGAAGGCGACGCAGTCGAGGGAGTGGCCGCCGGCGGTCGCCGTCTCGGCGTCGTTGCGGCGGAGGCCGACGAAGACGTGGCCGCCCCGGCGGGTCTCGGGCGGGTCGACGACGACGCCCGAGACGCGGTACGCGCGGCCGTCGCGGAGGTCGGTGTCGGCCGCCCCGTCGAGGAGGTGCGCGTCGGTCCCCTGATTGGTGACGAAGGTCGCGCTCCGGTCGATCGGTTCACTATCGACGGCGGCGGCGACCGCCCGGCAGGCGCCGGGGTCGTCCCCGCGGATTCCGTGGAGGATCGGGCCGGGCGCGTTCGGCACGCAGACCGGTTCGCCCTCCCCCCGGTCGACGGTATCCCAGACGGTCGGGTAGCCTCGGTCGGCGGCCGCGAAGACGGAGTCGGCGTCGACGCCGCGCGGCGTGCCGCACCGCTCGAAGACGCGGTAGGAGATGTGCTCGTACGTCCACTCGTCGAAGGCGGCCCACGCGCCAACGGCGGCGAGCGCGCCGATCCGACCGCGACCGCCGTCCCATCCCCGATGCAGATAGCCGTGCTCGGCGACGAGCGCGAGCGCGTCGTCGAGCGAGTGGTGATCGACGAGGGCCTCGCGGGCGAACGTCGCCACCGACGACGGGACGGCGGCGGGCTCGTTCGGGGCGACGACGACGCCGGGGCTGGTCCGGTCGTCCGCGAACTCGCTCCAGCGCTCGACCGCCCCGCAGGCGTGAGCGAGCGCCTCGTCCGGTGGGCACGACGTGTGGAGCGCCAGCGCCGCGTTCCCGCGGGTCTTGTGCTCGACGGCGGGGTTGAGTCGGACGAGCAGTCGTCGGTCGACCGTCGCGCCGTCGGCTTCGAGGCGCTCGGCCAGCCGGGTCGCGAGATACGTCGTACACATACCGCGCTCGCGCGAGTCGGTGTCGTCGAGCGCGATGACGGTCATGCCGCGGCGTTCGCCGCCGGGGGACTAACCCGTTTCGCACGGAGCGGCGGTCCGAAACAGCGCTCGAGGGACAGTCGAGAGACGGCCGACGGGGAGCACGTCCCTAGTCGGGGCCGCGGAGGGGGTCACGAACCCTCGGTGAACACGTATATAAACACATCGGCCAGATGACGGGAGAATCGCCGGACGTGGCTCACAACCGTGTGAGAAACACATATATCCGAGGAGTCGCCTAGTGATACCCATGTCGCGGTCCGCGCTGATCGGCAACGTCACCGCGATGTTGCGAGACGCAGGGTTCGTCGTGAGCGACCGCTGTGCCATCCGGCCCAAGAGTTTCGACCTGGCGGCCCGTCGCGGCGACGATCTCGTCCTGTTGAAAGTCCTCGGGAACATCGACGCGTTCGACGGCGCGACGGGTGCGGAGATGCGCCGACTCGGGACGTATCTGGACGCGACGCCGATCGTCGTCGGGATGCGCACCCGCAACGAGGACCTCAAACCGGGGGTCGTCTACTTCAGACACGGCGTGCCGGTGTTCAACCCCGACACGGCGATGGATCTGTTCATCGAGGACGTGCCGCCGCTCATCTACGCGGCTCCCGGCGGACTGTACGTCAACATCGACGGCGACCTGCTCGCCGACGAGCGGCAGGAGAAGGGATGGAGTCTCGGCCAGTTGGCGAGCGAACTCGGCGTCTCCCGGCGCACCGTCTCGAAGTACGAGGACGGTATGAACGCCTCGATCGAGGTCGCGATCCAACTGGAGGAGCTGTTCGATCAACCGTTCTCGAACCCCGTCGAGGTGATGGACGGTGCCGACGAGGTGCACGAGGCCGAGCCCACGCCCGACGACCCCGAGGCCGACCCCGACGACGAACACGTCGTCGCCGTCCTCACGCGGGCGGGCTACGACGTTCACCCGACGATGCGCGCCCCGTTCAAGGCCGTCTCCGAGGACAGCGACCGCCGGGGACGGATGCACGTGCTCACCGGGCACTCGGCGTTCAACCGGAGCGCCGAGAAGCGCGCCCGTATCATGTCGTCGCTCGGCGAGGTCACGCGGACGCGCTCGGTGTACTTCACCGAGGAACGGACGAAACGCGACTCCGTCGACCGGACGGCCATCGTCTCCTGCGAGGAGTTGGCCGCGATGGACGACCCCGACGATATCCGCGATCTTATCCGCGATCGGACGAGCGAACCCGCCGAGTCGTAACTCGATCGGGCGCGGACACGTTCGCGAACGCGTTCGGTCGGACCGATCCGTCGCCGAACCGGACAGTCCCGGCGTGGCGTCGTTCACACGATCTCGCCCATTGTAACAGTTAAGCGAGTGGCAGCCCTACGCGAACGTAGGGAGGGGGAGAAATGTCACACGCTCCACCTGTTCCGGGACCCTCCCTATCGGTGAAGCGTGCGACGTGAACGACAGTGAGTAATACAGTGAGTAATCGCCCGGAGCGGCGGCTCCGGGTTAGCTCGCGCCCGCCCCGTACGTCTCTTCGAGGTAGGCGACGATGTCGCCGGACTCCGGCATGCCGTCGACGTCGTGCGCTTCGTCGACGAGGACCGGGACCCCGGTCTGTCCGCTGATCTCTTCGACCTCCGTCCGCTCACCGTGCGAACGCGGCACCTCGCGGGACTCGTACTCCAGACCGAGTTCGGAGAGCTTGTTCTTCACCTTCGCACAGAAGGGACAGCCGGGCAGTTCGTAGAGGACGAGCTCTGACATCGCCTCCGCGTAGGGGCTTCTGTGATAAGAGGTCGGCGGTGCTGTGCCGGGGGGCGTCACAACCGTCGTGTGCGTCACGACGAGTGCGAACGCCCGACCCGACGGCGATCCGACGGCGGGCGGCGTCGGAGGACGCGGATCACCCCTGGCTGGAACCGCGTCCGACGGCGCTCCGGAGCGCCGCGACGATCCGCTTCCGGGCGACGACGGCTTCGACGACCCCCCAGCCGAGGAGGACGAACCCCGCGCCGAGGGCGGACGCGAAGTCCCAGCTGGACATCCAGACGGGGCGGAACCACGGGGCGAGATGTGCCCAGCGGGTGGCGACGGCGGTCATGGGGCCTTCGATGGGCGTCTCGGCGAACGTCGCGCGCATCCGCGCGGGGAAGGAGACGCGGTCGTCGCCGCCGGGGGCGAGTTCGGCGCTCCCGGTGATGTCGTACGTGCCGCTCGCGTTCATATCGCGGATCGTCGGCCCCGACGACTCGTCGCCGTGGGCGACGCGTTCGGCGTCGTACGGCCCCCAGGTGGCGTAGTACTCCCAGACGACCTCGCCACGAGGCGTCACCTCCATCACACGGTGGTTGAGCGTGTCGGTGATGAGGGTGTTCCCGTTGGGGAGGCGGTCGGCGTCACGGGGCCAGTTGAGCGTGTTCGACCCGACGCTCCACGTCCGGACCCACGTGCCGTTCTCGCGTGCGTACTCGACGACCCGGTTGTTCCCGCTGTCGGCGACGAGCATCGTCGGGGTGCCGTCCTCGGAGACGAGGTAGTCCGGGTTGTGCTGTTCGCGGAGGATCTCGTACTCGTCATCCGAACCGAGTCGCTGGACGATTTCGCCGGAGTCCATGTCGACGACGATCGCCTGATCGAAGTTCCGCGGCGACAGCAGGATCCGGTCGTCGCCGATGTAGTCGACGTCGTTGACGTGGCTCCAGTCGTCGTTGTAGCCGCCGTCGGTACTCGCGGGGAAGTGGTCGCGGAAGTACCACTCCCACGTGATCTCCTCGGTCGTGCGGTTGTACACGACGATTCGGTCGCCGCTCGTCTCCGAGGTGGCGTTCCACTCGCGCATGTTGGCGATGAGCAGTTCGTCGTCGCTCAGGCGATCGACGTCGTGGGTGTCAGTCATGTCGAAGCCCTGTTGCCACACGCGACGTTGGCTGTCGGGGTCGAACTCGTAGACGACGGTGTCGCCGGCCCGCGGCGACGAGACGAGGAGGTTGCCGTTCGGCAGCGGATCGACGTCGAAGAACCACGCGCCGTTGTCGACCGAGTCGTCGTGGACCCACTTGGTCTCGCCCCGCTCACCGATCCCGATGATGCGGGCGGGCTTTTTCGGGTTGGTGTTGCCGTCGAAGACGTACCCCTGCACGCTGACGACGGTCGTCCCGTTGGCGGGGCTGGTGATGCGGCCGGACTGGAGATCCGAGCGGGGGTCGGGCTGGTAGGTGAGCGCGGAGGCCGCGACGGGAGTCAGGAGTCCAAAGACGACCAGGAGGGCGACGACGCGGACGGCCCACCGCTGACGAGAGGGCATCTGTCACGTATAGTGTACGCAGACGGACCTATATGTTGTGAAAACAGCCAGAACGGTGTTCAGTTTACTGTGAGACTTAGCCGCGACAGAGAGTGTTTCGAATGTGATATTTCGTGGGACGGTGACGTACCGGGCTACACCTGCGCAGCGAGCACGCCGCTGGTGCGGACGACGAAGTAGACGACGAACGCGGCGGCGAGCACCCAGTGGCCGGCGCGGACGTCGTCGAGTTCGCCGGCGGCGACCTTCACGATCGGGTAGGAGATGATGCCCGCGGCGATGCCGTAGGCGATAGAGAACGTGAAGGGCATGATGAGGATCGTCATGCCGGCGGGCACGGTGTAGGTGATGTCGTCCCAGGCGATGTCGACGACGTTGCGGAGCATCACGACGCCGATGACGACGAGCGCGATGTGGGAGGCGTACAGCGGGATCGCCGCGGCGAGCGGGACGACGGCGAGGGAGGCGACGAACAGCAGGCCGACGGTGAGCGCCGTCAGCCCCGTCCGACCGCCCTCTTCGACGCCAGAGGCGCTTTCGATGTACGTCGTCACCGTCGAGGTGCCGAGCATGCCTCCAACGGTCGTCCCGACGGCGTCGGCCATCAGCGGCCGGTCGATGTCGGGCAGGTTGCCATCGTCGTCGAGGAAGCCAGCGACCTGCGACACTCCCGTGAGGGTGCCCGCGGTGTCGAAGAAGTCGACGAAGAAGAACGTGAAGACGATGAGCGCGAACGAGAAGGCCTCGACGTTCCCGAGGCCGGCGACGAACGCCCCGGCGAGCGGCGTGATGTCGTACTGCGCGGCCGTCGGCGCGGCGACGAGGCCGGCGTCGGGGGCGACGAGGCCGGCCTGGGTGACGATCCACCCCAGCACCGTCGTGAGGACGATGCCGACGATGATCGACCCGCGGATCCCGCGGGCGTACAGCGCGAACGTGAGGAAGAGGCCGACGACCGAGAGGATGGCGATGGGGTCGGCGGCGACCGGGCCGAGCGTGACGTACGTCGCCGGATCCGCGGCGACGATGTTCATCTCTTCGAGGCCGATGAGCGCGAGGAAGAGTCCGATCCCGGTGCCGACGGCGAACTTCACCGGTTCGGGGAACACCTTGATGACGTACTCACGGGCGCCGATGGCGGTGAGAACGATGAAGATGAGCCCCTCGACGACGACGGCAGCGAGGGCGGTCTGCCACGGGATGCCGAGCGCGCCGACGACGGTGAACGCGAAGAAGGCGTTGAGGCCGAGACCGGGTGCCTGCCCGAACGGACGGTTCGCGTACAGCGCCATCGTCAGCGTGGCGACGGCCGCCGCGAGGATGGTGACGACGGCGAGCATCGAGCGGACCGCGGCGGGATCGAACCCCGGAATGATGATGCCGGGCTTCACATCGGGGATCCCCGCGAGGATCGCGGGGTTGACGATCACGATGTAGCTCATCGTCAGGAACGTCGTCACCCCGGCGAGGATCTCGGTCCGGACGGTGGTGTCGTACTGGTCGATGTCGAAGTAGTCGACGAGGGTCTGTTCCAGCCCCATGTTACACGTCTCTGCATAGCCCGAACCGCCTACTTAACCGTTCCCATCTCAGCCACCCGAAAATGCACACTCGTGTATAGATACGAGACCGAAAACGGAACTCATCCGATAAAGAGACACGGACGTGCATACGGACGCCGCGAGGGGGACGTACGAGTCGGACGGTACGAATAGGCCGGATCAGTCGAACGACGCGAGCGACGCGACGGGTGCATCGGTGCGGTCGCGGGCCCGCGAGACGCCCTCGTCACTGACGGCGATGAGCGCGAAGACGCCGACGAGGTCCGCGTCGGCCTGCGCGGCGATGTCCAAGAGGAGTTCCTGGGTCTCGCCCGAGCGGATGAGGTCGTCGACGACGAGCACCGACTGCCCGGGAGAAAGCGCCGCCGCCGGGAGGTAGTAGGTGAGTTCGATGCCCGAGTCGAGCCGCTGTCGGGATTCGATGAACTCCTCGACGGCCGTCTCCTTCGACTTCTTCGCGTACGCGAGGCGGGCGTCGAAGTACGACGCCATCGCCGCGCCGAGGGTGATCCCGTCGGTGGCGGCGGTCAGCACGACGTCGGGGCGCTCGAAGCCGAAGGCGTTGGCCGCGACGGGCGCGACGAGGTCGAGGAAGGACTGATCGAAGACGACGCCGGAGTTGTCGACGTACCCCTCGTCGTCGAACGTCACCCGCGCTTCGAGTTCCGTCGCCAGCGCCTCGCGCCCCACGCCGTCGACGACCTGGCGGGCGCGGTCGACACCCGGGAGGACGTGTCCGTTGACGTATCGGTTGAGGTCTCCCGCCGGTAACTCCGTCAGGGCGGCGAGTTCGTCGTACGTCCGTGTCTCCTTCAACATCCGAAGGACCGCGACCGCCTGCAACTGGAGGGCCGCCTTCTCCGCTCTGTTCATACCCCAGACGACACGCCTACGCAAGTATGAATACGTCGATGTACGGCACGCCAGAGAGTATCCACGAATGTGGGAGCACCAGCGCGCTCGGTCGGGTCAAGACGCGTCGACGTCGTGATCGGCGAGCAGTTCCGACGCCGACACGAGCGACTCCAGTTCGACGCCGTGGTCGGCGAGTCGTTCCCGTGCGCCCTCCTCGCGGTCGACGACGACCAGTACCCGTTCGACGACCGCGCCGGCGTCCCGAAGCGCCGCGACGGCGTCGAGGGCGCTCTGCCCCGTCGTGGCGATGTCCTCGAGGACGACGACCTCTTCGCCCGCCTCGAACCGGCCCTCGATCCGCTTCGCCGTGCCGTACTCCTTCGTCTTCTTCCGGACGATCACGTACGGATTTCCCGTCTCGACGCTCGTGACCGCCACGAGCGGGACGGCCCCGAGGGCGACGCCCGCGAGCCTCGCGTCGCCGACGCGATCGGCGAACGCCCGGGAGATGAGTTCCAGACAGTGCGCGTCGGTCTCGAAGAGGTACTTGTCGACGTAGTAGTCCGAGGTGCCCCCATGAGCGAGTTCGAACTCGCCGAACCGAACTGCGTCAGCGGCCGTGAGCGCCGCGATGAGTTCCTGGTTCGTCATCGACCTGTGTCGGTCGCCGCGACAGTATAAACGAGGTGGTCTGTCGGCGCGGTCGCTGCGTCGGCTCAAACCGGGAGCCGCGTCGGGGGATGGCCGCCCTACCACGGCTCGGCTTTCAGTCCGAGCAGGTAGGCGATGGCGTTCGTCACGACGTGGAGGACGGGCGTCGCGACGAGGACGACGACGAGCACCGGGAGGGGGAACGTCGCGGCGAACCAGGCGGGGGCGGCGAGCGCGGTGAGTCCGAGCGCGCCGACGACGAAGTCCAGTTGGTCGACGCCGGGAAACGCCGCGCCACGTTCGCGGCCCGTCCGTCGCTTGACGAACGACGCGGTCATGTCGCCGAGCATCGCGCCGAACGCGAGCGTGAACGCGACCCGGAGCGGGAACGCCGGGAGCGCGAACCCGAGGAGCCGCTCGACGACCGGGGCGACCTGGTTCAACAGGAGCGCGACGAGGCTGCCGGCGACCGTGCCGGCGGCGGTCCCGCGCCAGGTCTTGCCGTCGCCGAGGAGGCGGCGGCCGCCCCAGGTCCGCCCGCCGTCGATGGGAGGGCCGCCGCCGGCGAGCACGGCCGCGTTGTTGGGGACATACGCGGGGAGCATCGCCCACAGTGCGCCGACGACGAGGGGGACGAGCATGTCCTCGACTGGGACAACGGGGCGTAAAACACCACGGGTTCCGGTCGAACCGACGGCCGGGACGCTCCCGAGGAAGGTGACGCCCGCGGGCGCTGCGGACCGAGCGCACCGACGATGGGCGGCGACGCCAACGACCGGACGGAGAGGAAACGGACCGGCGGGGCGAGACGAGCGTGACGGCGGAAAGAAGGTCTGATAAGGCCGGCCGCCAATCGTCTGGTGATGTCCTCGTGGAGACGCGATTTCGCCTCGGGCCTGGTCGTTTTAGTCCCGATACTCGTGATCCTGTTCGTCGTCAACTGGCTCTACTCGCAGCTCGCGTCCCTGCCCGTCATCCGCGACCTCGAACAGCCGTTCGGCGTCCTCGTCGCCATCGTCGTCTTCACGATGCTCGTTCTCTCGGTGGGCTACCTGATGCGCACGACGGCCGGCCGCCTCTTCGAGGCCGGCCTCGACAACGTGATGAATCGCGTTCCCCTGGTGCGGGTGCTGTACAACGCCTCGAAGCTGGCCGTCGAAACCGCGCTCACGGGGACCGAAGACCTCCAGAAGCCCGTCCGTCTGGAGGTGTGGCCCGGCGTCCGCATGACGGCGTTCAAGACGGGCAAACGAACGAAGGACGGCCGGGAGGTGCTGTTCATGCCGACCGCGCCGAACATCACCACCGGCTTCGTGATGGAGGTCGAATCGGAGGACATCACGGAGACGGACGAGCGCGTCGAGGAGGCGCTCACCCGCATCCTCTCGGCTGGGTTCGCCGAGGAGGACCACGGCGTCGAGATCGACGTCTTCGAGGAACCCGACTCGGACGGCGAGTCGTCGGGATCGGTCGACATCACGACCGAGTCGTCCTGACGCTCCCGATCGGCGGTCACCGACGGCCCCGCGGCCCGGAAGGGGGTTGCTCGACACGCCGCAGGCGACACCCCGTGCTGTCCGCCAGGCGTGTGCTCTTCCGGCGTACCGGTGCCCTTCTCGTCGTCCCGGCGGGATGGCTCGGCAGCGACTCCTCGGCCGACCCGTCCGAAGCAGCAACGACGGCGAGCGAGTGACGCCTACTCGACGTAGGTGAACCACTCCTCGTGGGCGTCGGTGCGACGCTCCACGAGATCGAAGAAGGCCTGCTGGAGTTCCTCGGTGACGGGGCCGCGTGAGCCGTCGCCGATGACGACGTTGTCGACTTTTCTGATCGGCGTGACCTCCGCGGCGGTCCCCGTAAAGAACAGTTCGTCGGCGGTGTTGAGTTCGCCGCGCGAGATGGTGGCGTCGTCGTGGACGGTGTAGCCGTGTTCGCGAGCGAGGGTGATCGCGGTCTGTCGGGTGATTCCATCCAAAATACTCTGGGAGAGTCCCGGGGTGTAGATCTCGCCGTCGCGGACGAGGAAGATGTTCTCGCCCGGTCCCTCGGCGACCTGGCCCTCCTTGTTGAGGACGATCGCTTCGACGTAGCCGTTTCTCCGCGCTTCCTCACCGGCGAGGAGGGAGTTGACGTACAGCCCCGTCGTCTTCGCGTTCGTGGGGATCTGACTCGACGCGTGCTTGCGCCACGACGAGACCATCACGTCGACGCCCTGTTCGAGCGCCTCTTCGCCGAGGTACGCACCCCACGGCCACGCGGCGATCGCGACGTCGACAGGGCAGTCCCGGGGGCTCACGCCGAGCGAGTCGTACCCATAGAAGGCGATGGGACGGATGTAACACGACTCTAAGTCCTGGCGGCGGATGAGTTCCAGCGTCGCCTCGGTCAGTTCCTCCCGCGAGAAAGGGATCTCCATGTTGTACGGCTTGCCCGACTGGTAGAACCGTTCGAGGTGTTCCTCCCAGCGGAAGATCGCCGGGCCCTCCTCCGTGTCGTAACACCGGACACCCTCGAAGACGCCGGTGCCGTAGTGGAGACCGTGCGTCAGGACGTGGATCTGCGCGTCGTCCCAGTCGACGAACTCGCCGTCCTGCCAGATCGTATCGACGTCCATCTCGTCGAAGCTCATACTCGCTCGTAGCCGGCCACCGTTATAAAATCATCAGCAAGCGGCCTGATCACAAGCCACACGAACGGGACACCCTTTTGCGCCGCTCGCACGCAGTTGGGCCATGTCCATCGACACCGTCCTCGTGACGGGCGCGACCGGCCGTGTCGGCCCGGCCGTCGTCGCTCGCCTCCAGGAAGCGTACCGCGTCGTCGGCAACTCCCGTTCCGGTGGCGACGTCGGCGACGACCACCTCCGCGGTGACATGACCGACCCCGGCGACGCGTACGGCGTCATCGCGAGAAGCGACGCCGACGCGGTCGTCCACCTCGGGATGCTGTCGGATCCCGACCAAGCGCCGGGCCACACGACGTTCAGGAGCACCGTCCAGAGCACGTACCAGGTCCTCGAAGCCAGCGAGGCGTTCGGGGTCGAAAGCGTCGTTCTGGCGTCGAGCATGAGCGCGCTCGGGGCGGGCTTCGACCCCGACCCCGTCCGTCTGTCGTATCTCCCGGTCGACGAGGACCACCCGCTCACCCCGCGGGACCCGTACGGACTCGCAAAACAGGTGATGGAAGTCACCGCCGAGGGGGTCGGTCGACGGACCGACGCCCCGACGATCACCTCGGTGCGCGTGCCGTGGATGCCGCGCGAGTCGGAGGTCCAGGCGGCGTTCGTCGAGGCAAACCGCTCGCTCGCGGCCGTGCGCGAACACGAGTCGTACCACTCGATCCACAACACGCTCTTCGCGTACCTGCACGCGGCTGACGCCGCCGACCTGGTCGCCCATGCCGTCGAAGCGGACCACGCGGGCCACGAGGTCGTCTGGGCGGCCGCGGCGGACACGACCGTCGACTGCCCCACCGCGGAACTCGTCGCCAGGGAGTATCCCGGCGTAGAGCTACACGAGGAGTTCGAGGGGCACGAGAGCCTGGTCTCGACGGCGAAGGCGCGGGACCTGCTCGGGTGGGAGCCCCGGCGGGGCTGGCGGGCGCTATAGCTCGGCGACGATGTCGCGGCCCTCGACGTAGACGAGGCCGTGACGGCGGGCGTACGCCCGCGCGTCGGCCGTCGACCGCGCGCCGCCCGTCCCGTCGTCGAGCATCTCGCAGACGACGACCGCGGGCGGGAGCTCGGCGGCACGGGCGAGCGCGATGCCCAGTTCGGTGTGACCGCGGCGCTCGTCGAGGAGCCCCGACGCCGCACGGAGCAGGTGGACGTGTCCGGGCGAGCGGAACTCGTCGGCGAAGTCGGCGAGGTCGTAGCCGTCGTCTGCGTCGATCCACGCGGCGACATCGGCGAGCTTGGTAATAGTCAGCGACCGGTCGGCGTCCGTGATCCCGGTGAACGTGTCGCGGTGGTTCACCGTCAGCGAGAACGACGACCGCGTGTCGTACGCGAGGTCGTGGTCGGCCGCGGTCGGATGCTCCAGCGCCGCGTCGAGGAACGGGAGGTCGAGCGTGCCGGCCACGCCGTCGCCGAGAGCGACGCAGACGAGCCCCCCCGCGTCGTTCCGCAGGCGAGCGACCGCGTCGGGGGTGACCGCACCGGCGGGGTAGACGATGTCCGTCTCCCCCTCGCGGTCGGCGGCGTCGTGGATCAATACCGGGCCGCCGTCGCGGAACGCCCGGACGGCGCGGGTGACGGGTTCGGGCGCGTCGAGGTCGGTGTTCGAGGTCGGCGACATCTCAGATCGCCTCGACCTGCACGGTGATCTCGTCGCCATCCGCCAGCCCCAGCACGTCGCGGAGCCGGTCGGGAGCGATCACCTCCAGCTGGGTCTCGTCGTGGTGGGTCCGGTCGGGGACGATGATGTGGGCACCCTCGTACGCCTCGCCGTCCGAACTGAGCGTTGCGGCGTAACACGTCGCGGGACCGAACGTCCGCTCGTCGTCCTCCCAGCCGTCGATGGGGACGGCGTCGAGCGAGCGGATCCCGGGTCGTGACCGGACGCTGTCGGGCACGAGATCGACGTTGAGCGTGCCGGGGAACGGCTCGTACCCGAGCCGGTCGCGGAACTGGGTCATGTAGCCCGGCAACGAGATGTAGTGTCTGCCCTCACCCATCCCGCCGGTGACCGACCCCTCCAGCGTGACGGCGTCGGGCTCTTCGAACAGCTGGCGGTACTCGGTGTACTCCGCGCGGAGCGCGGCCTCCCCCGCTTCGGTCACCGACACCCACTGGCCGTCGCTCACGACGTCGCGGTCGAGGTAACCGGCCTCGTCGAGCCGCTGGAGCCGCCGGGAGGCGGTCTGACTCGACGTCCCCAGTCCCGAGGCGAGCCCCGAACAGGAGATCTTGACGGGGCCCATCAGGCCACCGTCGAGCGCGACCCGCTTCAGCGCGGCGAGCTCGTCGTGGCCGACGACGGAGGTCCCTGCCGATTCTGACATACCAGTTGGTTGGGAACCGTCCGGGATAAGGATATCGGATGTGAGATGCGTAACAGAATCGTTACAGTCCTCGCGGCAGTGAAGTCGGTGGGGAGTACGGCTACGGGCGACCGTGGGCTAAACGTGTCGGTCGAGGCAGGCGCGCCGCCGCGGGTCGCGAGCGAAACTCGGTACCCTAATACCGGACGCGAGGGTAGCCACGGCCATGTTCAGAGAGTTCCGAGCGGAGGTCGAGGAGGCCCTCTCCGCGGCACTCGACTCCCTCGATCTGCCGACCGACGATCTCGGCGTCGAAGAACCACCCGAGGACGTCTCGGCCACCCTGGCTTCGAGCGTCGCGTTCCGGCTCGCAAGTGAGGTCGGGGCCCCGCCACCACGGATCGCCGCCGACATCGTCGACGCCATCTCGACCGACGCGTCCGCGTACATCGGCACGGTCGACACCCAGGGGCCGTACGTGAACTTCCACGTCACCGAGGCGTACGACGAGGCGACACTCGACGCCGCCCAGGACGACGGGTACGGCCGGCTCCAGTCGAAAGAAACGAGCGTCGTGGTCGAGCACACCTCCGCGAACCCGACGGGCCCGGTCCACGTCGGCCGCGCCCGCAATCCCATTTTGGGGGATGCCATCGCCCGCTGTCTCGACTACGCCGGCTACGACGTCGAACGGCACTACTACGTGAACGACGCGGGCCGACAGGTCGCCGTCTTCACCTGGGCGTACGAGACGTTCGACGAGGACGACCTGCCCGACCCCGAGCGCGACCGGCCGGACTACGAGCTCGTGCGGTACTACAGAAAGGGGAACCAGTGGCTCGACGAGGCCGACGAGGCCGAGACAGAGGCCGCCGAGACCGAGATCGAAGCCATCATGCAAGGGCTCGAAGCGGGGGACGACGAGACGTTCGAGCGCGTCGGCCGCGTCGTCGACCAGGTGTTGTCGGGGATGCGCCAGTCGCTCGAACGGCTCCCCGCCGAGTTCGACGCGTTCGTCAAGGAGACGGAGTTCATCCGCGACGGCTCCGCCGACGCGGTCGTCTCCCGACTCAAGGAGACCGACAACGCCGTCTACGAGGACGACGCGTGGCAGTTGGACCTCTCCGACCACGGGATCGATAAACGGCTCGTGTTCCTCCGGTCGGACGGGACGACGCTGTACACGACGCGCGACCTCGCCCACCACGAGTGGAAGTTCGAACATTTCGACCGCGCCGTGACCGTCCTCGGCGAGGATCACAAACTCCAGGCCGAGCAGTTGAAAGCGGCGCTCGACGTCCTCGGTAACGATACCTCGCGGCTGGAGTCGACGTTTTACTCGTGGGTGAACCTCCCCGAGGGCGGGATGTCCACGCGCGAGGGCACCGGCGTCGACCTCGACGACCTGCTCGACGAGGCCGTCGCCCGCGCCCGCGACGAGGTCGAATCCCGGCTCGACGACCGCGTCCGCGACGACGACCTCACGGACGAAGACATCGACCGCATCGCCCACCAGGTCGGCATCGGTGCGGTCCGCTACGACATCGTCTCGAAACAGCCGACGAAGTCGATCACCTTCGAGTGGGAGCGCGCGCTCGACTTCGAGGCGCAGTCCGCGCCGTACGTCCAGTACGTCCACGCGCGCTGCTGTGGGATCTTGGCCGAGGCCGACGTGGACGGGACGGTCGACGCGTCGGCGTTGACCGAACCCGAAGAACAGGCACTGCTCCGGGTCATCGCACGCTTCCCCGCGCGGATCGAAGCCGCCGCGGCGGACCTCGAACCGCACGCGATCGCCACCTACGCCCGGGAGATCAGCGAGACGTTCAACGCGTTCTACCGGGAGTGCCCGGTGCTGTCCGCCGAGGACCCCGAGGTGCGAGCGGCCCGCATCGCGCTCGTCCGCGCTGCTCGGCACACGGTCGCGAACGCCCTCGACACCCTCGGCGTCGAGGCCCCGACGTCGATGTAGCGGCCGGACGATCCCGAGCGGCCCCGGTCTCGTTCAGCCGGCGACCGGGACGGGAGTGACGAGGCCGGCGATGAGCGATCCGCCGACGCCGAGGACCGTTGCCGCACCCAGTCCGAGGGCGAGCAGCAAGAACAGCACGAGCCACCAGAACGGAACCGCGTCTGAATCAGCCATACGAACCGTCGTCGGAGCCGCGTAAAAGAACTTCTCGTTCGCGCTCTTCGTTCCGTCGAACGAACCAGGGACCGGGAGCTACCCGAAGAACCGCCCGAACAGCCCCTTCCGCTTCTTCTCCTCGGTCTCGCCGGCGTCGGCGTCCGTTGAGCCCGCGTCGTCGCCCTCGTGTTCGTCCGCGTCGGTCGCCGCGGCCGCCGCCCCGGACGGCGTGTCGTCGGGATCGGTCGCAGAGTCCGACTCGGCGTCGGACTCCGCGTCGGGAATATCGGGTGCGTCGTCCGGCTGGATCGTCACGTCCATGCCGGCGGCGTCGTCCGGGGCCGTGTCGAACGTCACCTCCCCGTCCGCGTCGGGCTCCGCCTCGGCGACCGCGTCGGCGACGGAGACCGGCTCGTCGTCGTCGGGGGGGTCGTCCGCCAGGTCGCCGTGTTCCGGTGGCTCGTCGGCCACGTCGTCGCCCGAGTCGGCGTCGGAGCCGGCACTGGACTCGACGTCCGCGAGCGTCGCGGCGAGTCCACCGGCCGAGTCCGCGTCCTCGACGCTGCCCTCGTCTTCGTCTTCGGTCTCGTCCGCGTCGGCGTGGTCGTCGTCGATCACCTCCGCGCTGGCGTGGTCCGCGTCAGCTTCGTCCGCGTCGGGTCCGGCCGGCGACGGGGCGTCGTCCGCGTCACCCGCGTTGTCGTCGAGGTCGAACACTGCGTCGAGGTCGTCGGCGGTGTCCGCGTCGGTGGCCGTGTCGAGCGCCGACGAGAGATCGAGTTCGTCGATCCCTCCGGGGGGAGCTGTCGTCTCGGTCGCGGTCTCGGCTCCGCTCTCCGGCGTCTCGTCCGCATCGACCGCGTCGGCGTCGGTCGCGGCATCGGTCGCGGCGTCGGTCGCGGCGCCGTCCGTGGCCGCCGCGGCGAGCGCGCCCGCGATCGACCGGTACGCCGCGGCGGCTGGTGAGTCGGCGTCGGACACGACGACCGGGTCGCCCGCGGCCGTGGCCGCCTCGACGGACGGGTCCTCCGGAACGACGTTGAGGAGGTCGACCCCGAACTCGGAGACGAGCGCGTCGACGTCCGCGGCCCCGGCGTCGACGCGGGTCAGGAGGAGCCCCGCGACCGGGACGCCGACGCGGTCGACGAGCTGACGGGTTCGGTCCGTGTCGCCGAGGGCGTCGGGCGACGGCGTCGACACCAGGATGACGGCGTCGGCGAGGCCGAGCGGGAGGACGGTGTCGTGGCTCAGGCCGGCACCGGTGTCGACGAGGACGACGTCGTACTCGTCGGCGAGCGCCGCGACGAGCGACCGGAGCGTGCGAGGGTCGGCCATCGCGTAGGCGTCGAGCGTCGCCGTTCCGGGCACGACGGCGAGCCCCCGCGGCCCCTCGTACACCGCCTCCAGGGGAGCGGCCTCACCGGCGAGGACGTCGTGGAGCGTCGGGCCGTCGGGCGACAGTCCGAGCATCCGACCGAGGTTGGGCATGCCGACGTCCGCGTCGACGGCCGCGACCCGGTGGCCGGCGGCGGCGAGCGCGACCCCCAGGTTCGCCGTGGTGGTGGTCTTGCCGACCCCGCCTTTCGCGCTCGCGACCGCGTAGACCCGTCCCATGCTGTCCGAAACGAACCGTGGGGGATATATAAAATTTCACCGGCCGAAGCCGATCGGAACTCTCGACGCTGGCGATCTTGGGGGGACTCGACCACCCCGCCCCGTGCGGTCACGAGCGGAACCCGGCGGCCGCCGTCAGACCGGCGTGTCAGAGATCACATCTGAACAACCCATAGACGTGAGCGGTCACACGGCCGAACCGTATCACATGGCGTCTGACATGCATCCACTCGGGGTGGTCGGTGCGCTCGGCGAGGAGGCGATCGGCGGACTCGCTCGGGACGTGCAGGGGAAACTCTTGCTCCCCGACGACGGCGCGTACGACGGCGCTCGGGACGTCTGGAACGGGCTGATCAACCGGTATCCTGCCGTGATCGTTCGTGTCGCCGACGGCACGGACGTCGCTCGGGCGGTCGCGTTCGCCCGCGAACACGATCTCGACCTGTCGGTCCGCGGCGGGGCGCACGACCAGGCGGGCAGTGCCATCGCGGAGAACGGGGTCGTCGTCGACCTCCAGAACCTCGACCACGTCGACGTCGATCCGGACGCGAACGTCGTCACGGTCGGGTCGGGGGCCCAGACTGCGGACGTGTTGAGCGAGACCCAGGAGTACGGGCTGGCCCCACCGACGGGAAGTGCCGGCTGTCCCGGCATGGCCGGAACGACACTCGGTGGCGGGATCGGGTGGATCCGACGGAAACACGGCCTCTCGATCGACGCGCTCCGTCGGGTCGAGGTAGTCACCGCCGATGGGACGGTCCGTACCGCGACCCCGGACCGGAATGCGGACCTGTTCTGGGCGGTCCGCGGCGGTGGCGGCAACTTCGGGATTGTCACCGAGTTCGAGTTTGACTGCGGCGAGGTCGGCCCGATCGTCGCCGGGCTGAGCGTGTTCTATCCGCGCGACGCCGCGACCGAGGTGTTCGAGGCGTTCCGGGAGTTCGCCACCGACGCGCCACCCGAGGCGACCGTCATCTGCAACTACGCGGACGTCCCCGCCATCCCGGGGATGCCGCCCGAGCACCACGGCGAGGAGGCAGTCGCGCTCATCGGCTGTTACGCCGGCGACCCTGAGGCGGGGATGGAGGCGTTCGCGCCGCTCCGGGCCGTGACGGACCCCCTGGTCGACAACAGCGAGCCTGTGCCGTACGAGATGCTGCACGAACTCGGCACGATGCTCCACCCGTGGGGACGGAAGTACGTCCACCGGTCCGTGTTCGTCGACGACCTGACCGACGAGATACACCGGTGCGCCCTCGAACGGACCGACGCGGCACCCGGCCGGATGGACGGCGTCGGCATCTGGCCGATGGGGGATGCGGTCGGGAGCGGGCCGGAGTCGGCGTTCGCGTGGGCCGACAAGTCACACCTGGTCGTCGTCGAGGTCGCCTGGGAGTCCCACGACAGTCCGGCACACCTGGCGTGGGCACGGGAGACCGAGCGTCGACTCCGTGACCTCGGCGGCGAGGGGGCGTACGTCGGGTACGTCGGGGTCGACGAGCAGGAGTGGGAGGACTGGCCGCGGCAGGCGTACGGGGACAGCTACGACCGGCTGTGCGCGGTGAAAGCCGAGTACGATCCCGAGAACGTCTTCCAGTCGAACGTCTCCGTCACGCCGGAGGAGTGACTCGGTCGCGGGGTGAGAGCGGCGTCGACCGACGGGTCGCCGGCCGGAGCGTCGTCACGAGCGCCGAGGCGCGTGAGAACCACGCGCGGACCAACCAGTCAAAGCTTACTTAGCCACCGGCGGGGCTAGTACGGGTAATGAGTACCGACGCCGAAGAGGTCAGCGACGACCGCCGGAAGTACGAGTTCCGGAAGGTCATCGAGGACCTCAAAGAGTACGAGGGGTCGGGGACACAGCTCGTCTCGATCTACGTTCCCCCCGACAAGCAGATCTCGGACATCGTCGCTCACGTGACCCAGGAGCACTCCGAGGCGAGCAACATCAAATCCAAGCAGACCCGGACGGCGGTCCAGGACGCACTGACGAGCATCAAGGACCGCCTGCGCTACTACAAGAACCCGCCGGACAACGGGATGGTGCTGTTCTCGGGCGCGATCGACTCGGGCGGTGGCCAGACCGACATGGTCACCAAAGTCCTGGAGAACCCGCCGGAGCCGATCCAGTCGTTCCGCTACCACTGTGACTCGGCCTTTCTCACCGAGCCGTTAGAGGAGATGCTGATGGACAAGGGCCTGTTCGGGCTGGTCGTACTCGACCGCCGGGAGGCCAACGTCGGCTGGCTCAAGGGCAAGCGGGTCGAACCCGTCAAGTCCGCCTCGTCGCTCGTCCCCGGCAAGCAGCGGAAAGGTGGCCAGTCCGCACAACGGTTCGCCCGTCTCAGGTTGGAGGCCATCGACAACTTCTACCAGGAGGTCGCGGAGATGGCCAACGACCTGTTCGTCCCGAAGCGCCACGACCTCGACGGCGTCCTCGTCGGCGGCCCCTCGCCGACGAAAGACGAGTTCCTCGACGGTGACTACCTCCACCACGAACTGCAAGAGAAGGTCTTGGGCAAGTTCGACGTCGCGTACACCGACGAGTCGGGGCTGTACGACCTCGTCGACGCCGGCCAGGAGGTCCTCGCCGACCAGGAGGTCGTCAAGGACAAGAAACAGATGGAGGAGTTCTTCGAGAAGCTCCACCGGGGCGACGAGGCGACCTACGGCTTCGAGCCCACGCGACAGAACCTCGTGATGGGCTCCGTGGATCGGCTCCTCCTCTCGGAGGACCTCCGATCGGACATCGTCGTCTACGACTGCGACGGCACCGAGGAGTTCGAACTCGTCGACCGCCGCCACGCCACGCCCGATCACACCTGCGACGACGGGAGCGGGGCCGAGGTGACCGAGCGGACCGACGCCATCGAGTACCTGATGGAACTCGCCGAACAGCGCGGGACCGAGACCAAATTCATCTCGACGGACTTCGAGAAGGGAGAGCAGCTGTACGACGCCTTCGGTGGCATTGCCGGCATTCTGCGCTACTCGACCGGTGTGTAAACACCCTCGGCCGCCGACTCCCGTCACGACCTGTCGTATCGGTCGAGAGTGCACAGACCTGGACAGTTCCCACAATATATACGTTCCACTCTCGTGTGAAGGAGTATGACAAGGGGTGGCGACGACACGGCCGACATCCGCCGCCTGGTCGGACGCCGCGCCGAGACGCTGGCCGTCCTCGTCGGCGGGCGCTACGACAAGTCCGAGCTCACGGCCGAACTCGACGTCTCGCGGTCGACGATCGACCGGACGATCCGCCGGCTCGAAGCGAGCGGGTTCGTCCGACGGGACGGGGGCGGGGTCACGGCGACGCTCGCTGGACGGCTGGCGCACGAGTCGTACCGTCGCTACTGCGACGAGACGGCCGACATCGCGCGCTTCGGCGACCTGCTCCGAGAGCTCTCACCGGCCGCGGATGTCGGCCACGAACTGCTCGACGGCGCGACGGCCCACCGGAGCGAGCCGCCGGCGACGGGTCGGCCGGCGAACGAGGTGACCGCGCTCATCGGCGACGGGACAAGGCTCCGCGCCTGCGCCAGCGTCATCAACGACGCCGCCGCGACGACGAAACTCCACGGGATGGTCACGGAGGAAGGCGGACGCGGATCGGTCGTCTACACGGAGGGCCTCGCGGACCACGTTCGACGGCAGTACTTCCGAATGCACCACGAGATGATCGCGACCGACCGGTATCGCGCGTACGAGATCGCCGACCTGCCGTACGAACTCTTCCTCGTCGACACCGACGACGGAACGCACGTCGTCGTGATGGTCTACGACGAAACCGGGACGCTCCGGGGGACGATCGTCAACGACACTGACGCGGCCGTCGCCTGGGGCGAGGCGGCGTTCGAACGCTACCGGGCGGCGGCGACCGAGTTCACCGACGACTTCCGGATCGGCGGGGACGGCGGCGACGGGGAGGACGATGAGAGCGAGTGACCGTCGTCGGTGGCCGAGCCGAGCGAGGACACGACCGAACGCCACCCAGTCGGGCG